>CALGGY010000014.1 GCA_937915785.1 uncultured Bacteroidales bacterium | reverse complement strand
CTTCGCTATCGAAACGGCCACTGGCAGTTTCTTCATCTTAACGCTTTTTTCTCAAAGCCTTTAGGCTACCGCCAAACAATTCGTATTCGGTTTTGTCGGACACTAATAGTTTTAAACAAAATGGTTAATGGCATCGATAAGACTATAACCAACTCTTATTCAACCATTTACAACACAGAAAACACTACTCAAAACACCAACATATTCAGTGTTTCCAAACACCAAATTTACACCAAAAACAGTGTTTCCAAACACTAAATTCGTACCAAAAACAGTGTTTCCAAACATTTTTTTTACCTCAAAAACAATATTTCGAAACATCACTCGTTATGCTGTAAAAAATCTAATAACATCATGATTTCAGCTGAAGATTTTGCAAAGATTGAACTCTCAAGCAAACGCAGAATATCCAAGGCTCCAACGGATTTTCATCGCTATCTATTCAACAAAATAGACTGGGAGAACAAGCTAATTGGTATCAAAGGCCCTAAAGGTGGTGGCAAAACCACCTTAATACTTCAGCACATCAAAGAGGATATTCGCGACAAAGACACCGCGTTGTACATATCTCTCGACGACCTATGGTTCACAACACATGATGTGAAAGAACTTGTAGAGTACCATTTCACCCACGGCGGAAAGTACCTTTTTGTTGACGAAGTCCACTATCACCCTCTTTGGCAACGCCTAATGAAAAACATATACGATGAGTATCCAGAACTAAACGTAGTTTTTTCCGGTTCTTCGATGCTTCACATAGACAATGCACAAGCAGATTTGTCAAGAAGGCTACAATTGAACACCCTACACGGAATGTCGTTTCGCGAGTATCTAATATATGAAGGGATATACAATATGCAGCCTGTATCTTTGGACGAATTGATTAAACACCATGTGGACATTGCAATGGAAATCTCCAACCATATAAAAGTATTGCCGGCATTTGAAAAATACTGCGTTTCAGGCTACTATCCTTTCTACAAAGAAGCAAAAAACAGTTACCACGATCGTATTACACAAGTCGTGAACCAAATACTGGAAAGCGACTACCCAACTGTGGAAGGTGTTACAATCTCCACAATTCGCAAAACTCGTAAGATGCTAATGGTACTTGCAGAATCGGTGCCACAAACTCTTAATATGAGCCTATTGTTCAGAGAACTTGAAACCGACCGAAACCAAGGCTTGAAAATGCTTGGAGCACTACAACGTAGCGGCCTGGTTAATCTACTGAACTGCGACACAAAAAGCATTAAACCTTTGTCGCGACCAGAAAAGATATATCTCAACAACACAAATCTAATGCACACTCTGACAAACAGAGTTAATACTGGCACCATGTGTGAAACTTTTTTTCTAAACCAACTCTCAAACGTCCACGAAGTGTGTTTTCCAAAGCAAGGGGACTTTTTTGTTGACCACAAATACCTTTTCGAAGTAGGCGGAAAAAGCAAAACCTTTGAGCAAATAAAGGACATTCCCAACAGCTATCTCGCAGTTGATGATACTGAAATAGGAAGGCAAAACCGCATACCTCTTTGGATGTTCGGGCTACTTTACTAATAGCAGATTTTTTATCAGCAAAGCCACACAATCCAAAACAAAAGGTTTGATAAAAGACGTTTTGGCGGATTTGCAATCCGCCGAAATTATTTATTGCCCGCCGTCTATTCCAGTCCTTCCAAAGACGTCTCATGAAATGTTTCTACCAATCTTATCGGAATCAGGCATCATGCATAAATGGCACAAAATCAAATCTTTGATAAAATACAACAACAGAATTTAGTGTCTCCAAACACTAAATTCGCACCAAAAAAACAACATCTCAAAACATTAAATTTACACCAAAAATAATGTTTCCAAACACTAAATTCACCGTAAAAACGATATTTCGAAACACTAAATTCACAACAAAAACAACATCTCCAAACACTAAATCCACACAAAAAAACAATTATTCAAAGCCTTTTACGTTTATAAAAAGCACCAAGTCCAAAAACCGAACAGCCACAATCCCCAATCCACTGCTTGAAACGTTTTTTTCGCCATCAAAACCAATCACATCTGCCGTAAACAGTAAAACCACAACCCATGTCATCTTTCATTCTCCATTTTATTGTAATACGTTTGCTGATACTGTTGCTACTGCTTGTAACAACTTTTTTCAGCATCTACGCTTTTGTGAAAGTGCTCAAATTAAAGCGAAAAATAAAAAAGCTCGAACAGCAACAAAAATCGGGACAATAACGGACCATTCTCTATAAAACCGTAACGGGTGCCTGTTCTCACTTCCCGTTTAACGGCTTTCAAAAAATCAGTACAGAAAGTTGTTGTACGGGTAGCGTATGGCGTGTATCCGTTTGATATTGTCGTACATAAGCTGCCGCAGGGCGTCGATGTTCTGCCGGTTTTTGGCGGAGATGAAAATAGTGTTCTCGCTGTCTTTGGCAAGCCACATGTTCCGCATCATTTCAAGGGTGTTGTTCTCGCGTGTGGCGGGGGTGAGGTCGTCGGGGTCTTTTTCCACAAAAGTGTAGGCGTCGGTCTTGTTGAACACCATAAGTGTGGGTTTGTCGTTGGCGCCTATCTCGGCAAGGGTCTTGTTCACCTCGGTTATCTGCTCCTCGTGGTCGCGGTGCGATATGTCCACAACGTGTATCAGCAGGTCGGCCTCGCGCACTTCGTCGAGGGTGGATTTGAACGACTCCACCAAGCTGTGGGGCAGTTTGCGGATAAAACCCACGGTGTCAGTCAAAAGAAAAGGCAGATTGTCTATCACCACCTTGCGCACAGTGGTGTCGAGGGTGGCGAAGAGCTTGTTTTCGGCAAACACGTCGCTCTTGCTAAGCAAATTCATCAATGTGGACTTGCCAACGTTGGTGTAGCCCACAAGCGCCACACGCACAAGGCTTTCGCGATTTTTGCGCTGCAGCGTTTTCTGCTTGTCTATCGACCGCAGTTTTTCTTTCAGCAGTGTTATCTTTTCGGTGATGATACGGCGGTCGGTCTCTATCTGCGTCTCGCCGGGTCCGCGCATGCCTATGCCTCCGCGCTGGCGTTCGAGGTGTGTCCACAAACGTGTAAGACGCGGCAACATATACTGGTATTGCGCCAGTTCCACCTGTGTGCGGGCTATGGAGGTGCGGGCACGTTTGGCAAAAATGTCTAGTATCAGCGTGGTGCGGTCCAGAATGCGCACGTTGAGTTCTTTCTCCAAATTGCGCAGCTGCGATGGCGACAGCTCGTCGTCGAACACCACAAAATCCACCTCCAAGGCGTCCACAGCCTCTTTCACCTCCTCCAGCTTGCCTTTGCCCACGTAGGTGCGCACGTCGGGACGCTCCAGTTTTTGGATAAAAGTCTTAACGCACTCGCCGCCTGCCGTTTCGAGCAGAAAAGCCAGCTCGGCAAGGTACTCGCTGGTGCGTTCCATGGTGGTGTTTTGAGTGCATACGCTCACCAATATCGCTTTCTGTGGTTTTTGTGCCGTTTCTATCATAACATCTTTTTGTAAAACAAATCCCAAAGCACTATGCCTGCCGTAACCGACACGTTGAGCGAGTGTTTGGTGCCAAACTGGGGTATCTCTATACATCCGTGGCAGAGGTCCACCACCTCCTGATCCACGCCGTCTATCTCGTTGCCGAACACCACGGCAATTTTTTGTTCGTCGGGGACAAAGGTGTCGAGCATAACGCTGCCCTTCACCTGTTCCACGGCAAACACGCCATAGCCTTCGGCTTTCAGACGTTCCACGCAAGTGGCAGTATTTTCCACATACTCCCAATCCACCGAGTTTTCGGCGCCGAGGGCGGTTTTGTGTATGTCGCGGTGCGGTGGTGTGGCGGTTATCCCGCAAAGGTATATTTTTTCTATACGGAAAGCGTCGGCAGTGCGGAACACGGAACCTATGTTGTTCATACTACGCACATTGTCCAGCACCACCACAATGGGGGCCTTCTCCACTTGCTTGTATTCCTCCACGCTGATGCGATGGAGCTCGTCCATTGTCAGTTTTTTCATCTCAGCCCTTGAATTTCAGCCATTTCCACAACTCTTTGTAAGTAATTTTCTTGCCATACAGCAAAATGCCGGTGCGGTATATCTTGGCTGCCACCCACACCGAGAGCAGAATGGTGGCCATCAGTATGGCGATGGAGAGTGCCAGCTCCCATATAGGCACTCCGTAGGGCACACGCAGCATCATTGCCACGGGCGAGGTGAAAGGTATCATGCTGAGCCACATGGCCAACGAACCGTTTGGGGCTTCGGCCAACGAGGGTATCATTATTATCACCAACAGCAGGGGCAACGACAGCGGCAGGGTGAACTGCGAGTTGTCGGTGTCCGTTTCGGTGATGGAGCCCACGGCTGCAAACAAGGTGGAGTAAAGCAGGTATCCCAATACAAAGAAAATGAGGAAAGCCACTATAATGGCTCCGAAGTTGATGTGCAGCAGTCCTTGCACCATTTCGGTCTGCATGTCGGTGTCGGGCATCTGTTGGGCCAGCTGCTCCACCGAAACGCCTTGCGACTTGAGCATCTCCACCTGCTCCTGCTGCCGCGCGCGGTCGAAAGTGTCGGCGTTGGCCATGGTAAAGCCCGTCAGTATCACTCCCGAAAGCACTATCCACAGGGTAAACTGCGTAAGTCCCACCAGCGCCACGCCCACCACTTTGCCCATCATGAGCTGGAATGGTTTCAGCGACGACACCAGAACCTCCACAATGCGGTTGGTTTTTTCCTCCATCACACCACGCATCACCTGCGAGCCGAACATAAATATGGCCATATAAATAAGTATGGAAAGCACAAGGCCTATTATCATCTTCATCTCGCTGAAATCGCTCTGTCCGGTGTTCAAATCCTGCACGTGCATTTTCACCGAAGTGTTTTTCAGCTGCTCATAGTCGTTGCGGTCTATGTGGTAAACGTCGAGCAGAATGTTGTTGCGCAGCATATCCTGGCACTGCTTGTCCATGTCGCTTTTCACCGATGGGCTCGGTGCGTCCTTGGAATAATACACAAAGGTCTCGGTGGGCACCGTTCCCGACAGCGGACGCGGTATGTAAAGCATCACGTCAACGGTGTCGGAACGGCCAACCAAAGCTGTGTCGAAACTGTTCATGTAATGGTAAATGACATTGTCGTTCGAACAGAAATCTGTGTACAATCCGGTTTCATCGACCACGCCCACATGAGTTTCCTCTAACGAGTTGGTAGCCAGATATATAGGTATGGCATAAATGGTTACAATAAGTATAGGCACTATCAGGGTAAGAATCCAGAACGATTTTTTTCTCACCCTTGTAAGGTACTCTCTTTGAATAACTAACAGTATTTTATTCATTGTGTGCCTCCTTTTCTTTCGGTGGCTTGTGCCATATTGTTTTCGGTTACTGTTTCGATAAAAATTTCGTTCATGCTGGGCAGCACCTCCTGAAACGACATTACATCTGCCCTATCCACGAGGCTCCGCAGCAAGTCGTTTGGCGAAAGGGTGTTGTCGATCCTAAACTGCAGATAATCGATATCTCCCTTAGTCTGTTGCGAAATCACCTGAATGCCGTTTCCGAAAGCGGTTTCAGGAGCAAGGTTGCGGCAGCGGACGTCGTAGATATTTTTGCGGTATCGCTGTTTTATCTCGCCCACCTCGCCGCTCAGCACTGCGTGCGATTTGTTTATCAGCACTATGTCGTCGCAAATTTCTTCCACCGATGCCATGTTGTGGGTGGAAAAAATCACCGTGGCGCCTTTTTCTTTCAACCGCAGTATCTCCTCTTTCAGCAGGTTGGCGTTGATTGGGTCGAAGCCGCTGAAGGGCTCGTCGAAAATAAGCAGGCGTGGCTCGTGTAGCACCGTTACTATAAACTGCACTTTCTGCTGCATGCCCTTGGAGAGTTCCTCCACTTTTTTGTTCCACCAGCCCATTATCTCGAAGCGTTCGAACCATTGGCGCAGACGCCGCTCGGCATCAGTTTTCGAAAGGCCTTTCAAACGGGCAAGATACATGGCCTGCTCGCCCACTTTCATTTTTTTGTACAGTCCACGTTCCTCCGGCAGATAGCCGATCTGTGCTATATGTTTGGTTTTCAGAGGCTCTCCGGCAAAAAACACCTGACCTTGGTCGGGAGCTGTTATCAGGTTTATAATACGTATCAGCGTTGTTTTTCCGGCGCCGTTGGGTCCCAGCAGGCCCAATATTCGGCCTTCGCTGGCGGCGATACTTATGTCATCGAGGGCACGGTAGCCGGAATAGTTTTTCTCCACATGTTCTGCTACAAGTAGTTCCATCGTTTTACTATGGTTTAAATTATTTTGCAAAGGTACGTTTTTTTTACGTAATCTGGAAATGCGGAGGCACTTTATGGCAAAAAAAGAAACCCTGTCGCAAAAACAGGGCTTCTTTGGACAGCGAAATCGCATTGTTTACCTTATCATCATCACCGAACCTATCTTGGTGAAAGTTCTGTCGGGCTGCGATTTCGACTTGTATGTGATTTTGTAGCTGAACACGCCGGGGTTGCACATGCGTGAGCGGTCGTTGTTCAGGCCACCGTTCCAGCTCTCTTCGATATTTTCGGAGTGATAAACACGCGAACCATTCCTGTTATAGATATCAATCACATACTCAACCACTTCGATACCTGTTACGCGGAACACGGTGTTTGCCTCCTCTTCATCGGGGGTGAATGCCGAAGGCACCCAGATGCCATCTTTAAACAGCGGTATGGTAACGCTTGTGGTGTCCAAACATTCGGTACCTTCGATGTAAGCCACCAGTATCACGGTAACGGAATCTTCGCGCGGTTCGAAAGTGTAGATGTAGTTTTCGCTTGTGCCGCCTTTAGTTTCGGGCACAGGGAGGTTGAAATCGCGCAGATACCACTGGCGACCAGTGTTGTCGGTGCTGCGGTCGGTGAATATCACCTGCATATTGTCGAGGTTTGCGGCCTCTTGCGAGGTGTGGATGTAGGCTTTAAGGTCGGTTTCGAGGTTAACTATTGTTTGTGCCGAAGTGGTGCAGGGATAATTGTCGCGTCCGGTAACGGCGGTGTACACGGTCCTTTCGTGAGGTCTTACCACAAGGGTGTCCTGTGTTTCGTATCCCGACATCGAAGTGTCGTTTGGCGACGATGTCCAGCGTATCCAGTCGCTGCCAGTGCGTCGGGCTATCAGTATTATCGGGTAGTTGAAACAAGGCACGTAGCTGTGGTGCAGCTCAAGGGTGGGACGTGGCAGTTCTTCGAGTTCGAGGTAAATAATGCTGTCGCATCCATGCTGGTTGGTGAAACGCTGCGAGTAGCGCCCGCCGCGGGTGAGAGGTATGCTGTAGAATGCATACGGGTCGCCGTAGCAGAAGGTGTCGTATATAACCACCTCGTTGGTATCCCAAACCATCAGGTTGAGGGTGGTAACACTGTCCACTCCAAACGACGAGCGCACATGACGTTCGAACACCACAGTGGTGTCGGAATAGTTTCGCAAGGTGTTTGCCGGTATGTTGAAACCGTAGCTGAGGTAACGCTCGTTGCGGCATGTGGTGTCGTATATGTTACAGTCGGTAACACCCACGATTACTTTCATACTGTCCACACAGCCTATGCTGTCGCGGGCCACAAGGGTGTATTCGGTGGTGGAGTCGGGGACAACATACAGAGAGTCGTGTGTATAGCCTGTGTTCCAACGGTATTCAACGTAGTTGGAGTTGGCGGCTCTCAGGAAAGCGGTATCGCCGAAGCACACTCTGCGCGGTGCTATGATATTGCTGGTAAGCGGCGGGCGGAAAGTAAACCTTTGAGTAACGGTGTCGGTGCATTCGCCGTCGTTTATGCGGGCTATTAGCCTTACTGTGTATGTACCTGGCATAGAGTATGTTACCACCGGATTGGTGGCTGTGGACGTCTGACCGTTGCCAAAGTCCCAGAAATAGCTTTCGCATGGACCCATGTTCACGGTGTCGGTGACCGGGTCGTTGGTAATATGGCTGGTGTTGTTCAGGCGCAGACGGTATATGCAACTGTCCGATGATGTGGTGCCGGTAAATTGGGCCTTGGGGTAACGCAGTGTGGCAAGGGTGGACATGGTGAAGTGGCAGCTGGGGTTATCCACAAACGACACTTCGCAGAAATACATGGTACTGTCGAGTTGAACGGTTACTGTTTGTTGTGTAGATATTGTCTGGTTGGGGTTGGCGCCCGTGTACCAGCGATAATTGAAACCACCAGGAGCCGACAGTGTTGTTGTGACACTGCCGCCGCCGCATGTGGTGGAAGTGATTCGTGCCTTGGAGCAACCAAGTGTGTAATAGGCATAAAGGAAGTGGTGGGCACCGCCCTGTCCGCAGTTGAAAGTGGTAAGACGCACTTTGATGCGCTGGCCATGATAGCGCGACACTTCGATGCCTACAGGGGTCCAATCTCTATAGAAAACACCGTACCCCAACCCGCTATGCCAAGACGAACCTGGACGGTCTGCATCGTTGGCGGCATTGGTGGCGTTGAAATCGGCAACACCGCATACCGGGTCGATAAGTGCTCCAGCACTATCGAGCAGTTGCATGGTGAATCGGGGCTGTTGATTGGATGGGTGACCGGGGTTATACACAACCAAAGCATATTTCAGAAGTATGATATCGGCGTTTTGGGTATCCACAACGAAATCGTATGTTACTGCCTGACAGAAATACGATCCGTATGCGCATCCCAAACGCACGGCTGCACATTCGCCGGAAGGTATTATTGCCAGCTGGCGGTTGCTCAGCGAGTCCATCACCGTAGCGTCGGTGTGCACCGTGTGGCGGCTTGCCTGCTGAGTATAAGGATATCCGTATGCGTGCGATCCATGGTCGATAACACCCACATTGGCGTATGGTCCCGTATGGGTTGTGCTGCTACTATAATACGCCCATGGGTTTCCAGGGATAGCTGTACCACTTCCTTCAGTGTTCGATGCCAATCCGTATGTACATAGGCAGTTGGGACCAGTAAGGTTGGTGAAATCGATGCATCCAACATTGCTTGGGCAGAAACGGAAGTTGAACACCACCGAGGTCATGGAGCTGTCGCCATCGGGGGCCGGAGTGGTGTCGCATATTGCCCTTACGCGGAAATAATAAGATGTATAGGGTTGGAAACCCGACATGGAGTAAGAAACGGTTCTGCCGTTACGAACGCTGTTTGAGGCATCGATATTTCTGCGCTGCACGCCTCGCTGGAAACTCGAATTCTGGCAATATTCGAGCAGCCAACGATTTGCGGTGCCCGTTTCGTCCCACGAGGCAGTGGCGTTGCCGGTGGCCGAGGTGGCTATCACCGAAAGGTTGTCGGGGCGTGGACATGTGGCACTGGTTATCTGTATGTTGTCTACAGCGGCTGGCGGCTGCACGTTGGTTGTGCTCAGAGATGTGTTTGTCCATCCAAACAGGAGGTAGTAGGTTCCAGTCGTGGTAATATTCACGTTTCCAATATAGACATTTTGCCAGCTTCCCTGCATGTTCATCGATGCTCCGGTAGGATACGACTGGTCGATAGGAATCCAGTTGGTGGGATGGTTGGTGGTCATAAAACCAGTACCAACGCCGGCTCCTCCGCTGAAATTGGCCATGGGCACCAAATAGGCACGCATGTAGTGAGCGGTGGAATAACCGTAGGCTTTCCAATCGAACGAAATGTTGTAGAGACCGGGCGAAAGGGCTATCTGCCTGTAGGCCCACACCGAACTGGCATTGGCGGGAGTATAGGTATGCGTCAGTCCGGCATTGTCGGAAATGTACAAACTGTAATTTCCGCCATTGTTTGTGGCTGTATCCACATACCATTTGTTCTGCTGGGTGCCGTTAAGATATATCCATTGCGAACGCTCCATGGCATTTTCGAAATCGCAAAAGTACGGCGTTGTGGCTATACCCTGAGCCCGAATTCCAAGAGCGCTAAACGCAAATAATGCGACAAAAAACAGAGTTTTCAAAATTCGTTTGTCCATATCTATAAACATTTGTTTTGTTCAATATTCTTTTGTTATTTCATAGACACACGACACTGCTTTTTGATACATTTAAATAAATGAAAAAAACAGCATACTGGCATCTATTTTTTTTCACATCAATGCTTTTTTGAACGCAAATTGCAAACAAAAACGCGCAAAAAAAGCAACTGCAAAGATAACAAAAAAAATTCATATTTTTGCAAATCGTCCATTTTTTTGTTGCAATATCCAATTATTGTCGATTTTTCGGTACTTGTTTGCAAGTTTTTTTTATACCTGTCAAGGGGTATTGAAAAAGCACAACACGCCGACAAACAATCACTAAAATATTATAAATCCACATGTTACACAGTTATTACACGTAATTTGTTGAAAAACAGTGAAAAAAAAAATGGGAACATCGAAAAAAAAATCGTATTTTTGCCAAACCATATAGAAATAAAATGGGCAGGACAAAACACACAAAAAAAAAGAAACATCGCATTGCGTTCAGCATTTCGGATCGCGATTTTGAGTTGCTTAAACTATACGCAACTGCAAAAAAAACCACAAAAGGGCACTTGGTGAAGCAGATATTGCACTCTGAGCTCCAACAATTCAAAAGCGATATCGGCACCCTTCCGGCAAAAAACCAGCTTAACCTTTTCGAGGCTCACCAGATAGACATTTTCGACATAATAGAAGAAAAAATTTGAAAAACCAGAGCAATTTTTTTGCCACATCACAAAAAAAACGTATATTTGCCACACGAACAAAAACACCGAACAGAAAATAAAAACTTGATTATATGCGAATTAAAGTATTTATTGCTGCACTTTGCGCACTAACTCTGACAGCCACAATGGCCAAAGCCGAGAACGACAGCACCGCCGCCGAACAATCGGCACAAACCGAACCACAGAAAGAAGAATTCAACCCCGGCGGCGAAATAATAGAACACATTTCCGACGCCCACGACTGGCACATAATGACCCTCAACGAAGGCCAACCCAACGAAAAGCACATATCCATCCCCCTGCCGATAATACTCTACAACACCGCCGAAGGCCGGCTCGACGTTTTCATGTCGTCGAAATTCCACCACGGCCACGAGTCGTACAAAGGCTACAAGCTTGTGGGCGGCGGCACCGAAGCCCAGCAAATAGTGTATGTGGACCAGAAAGGCAACGTGTCCAAACCCCTCGACTTTTCCATCACCAAAGTGTCCGTTTCGGTAATGATAGCCGCTCTGATACTGCTGCTGATATTGTTCGGCGTTAAACGCAGCTGCATCAAAAACGCCGGCAAAGCTCCCAAAGGAATGCAGTCGCTGATGGAAATACTGATCCTCTTTATCCGCGACGGCGTGGTGGTTCCCATCATGGGCGAGAAACACTCGCAACGCTACCTGCCGTACATCCTCACGCTTTTCCTTTTCATTTTCCTGTGTAACATCTTAGGACTTGTGCCTTTCTTCCCTGGCGGCGTAAACGTTACCGGAAACATCGCCGTTACCGGAGTGCTGGCCGTTATAACTTTCCTTATCACCACATTTTCGGGCAACAAACACTACTGGAAAGACATTTTCAACACTCCTGGTGTGCCTTGGTGGCTGAAAATTCCGCTGCCACTGATGCCCATCGTTGAATTTGTAGGCATGTTCACAAAACCCTTCGTTCTGATGGTCCGTCTGTTTGCCAACATCACCGCCGGACACATCGTAACCCTCGGTTTCATTTTCCTGATATTCATTTTCGGCCACTCGATGTCTGCTGGCGTCGGCTATGCAGTGTCGCCGGTGTCGGTAATCTTCAGCCTGTTCATCAGCGCATTGGAATGCCTTGTGGCTTTCATCCAAGCCTACGTTTTCGCAATGCTTACATCGCTCTACATAGGCATGGCAGTGCACAACCCCGAAGAAGAACACGCTTAATATAATATAATGTATCCAAACTGAAAAAAACAAGGACTTTGAAGGTGCGCCCCACTCTTTGAAGTCCTTTTCAAATAAAAAATAACCCCGAAAAACAAAACCCAACCATGAGACATATCAAAGACGTAAACCTGAAAGGCAAAAGAGTGCTTTTGCGCGTGGATTTCAACGTTCCCACCGACGGAAACGGCAACATCACCGACGACACCCGCATACGCAAGTCGCTGCCCACAATGCAAAAACTTATCGGCGACGGTGCCCGCACCATACTCATCACCCACCTTGGCCGCCCCAAGGGAGAGTTCGATGAGAAATACTCGCTGAAAAACGTTGCCAAACGCATATCCGAAATTATCGGCAGGGAGGTGATTTTCACCCAATCGCTTTTAGGCGAAGAAGTTACCGACATGGTGAACAATATGAAGGACAGCGATGTGATGTTGCTCGAGAATATACGTTTCTACAAAGGGGAAACCGGTGGCGACATGGAGTTTGCCAAAGAGCTTGCAAAACTCGGCGACGCCTACGTGAACAACGCTTTCGGCACAGTGCACCGCAACCACGCTTCGGTGTCGCTGCTGGCCGGTCTTTTCCCCAACGACCACTATTTCGGATTCCTTATGGAACGCGAGGTGGAAAACCTGAGCTACCTGCTCGGCAACCCCAAACATCCTTTCACAGCCATCATCGGCGGCTCCAAAATCTCCGGAAAAATAGATGTGCTCGATAACCTCATACCCAAGGTGGACAACATGATTATCGGTGGCGGAATGCGCTACACTTTCACCAAAGCCCTTGGCGGAAAGATAGGCAACTCCCTCCACGAGGACGACAAACTTGGCGTGGCCCTCGACCTTGTGGACAAGATGAAGAAACACAACGTAAACCTTTATCTGCCCATCGACTGTATAGTGATTGACGATTTCCGCAACGACGCCAACTGCCAGCTTGTGAAAGGCGACGAAATTCCCGACGGATGGGAAGCCGTGGACTGCGGTCCCAAGAGCATCGAACTTTTCCGCGAGGTGATACTGAAATCGCAGACCATACTGTGGAACGGTCCCATGGGAGTTTTCGAGATGCCCAACTTTGCCAAAGGCACTTTCGGCGTGGCCAGGGCTGTGGCCGAAGCAACCCAAAACGGAGCTTTCTCCGTGGCCGGAGGCGGCGACAGCATTTCGGCTCTGCAACAGCTCGACATGATGGACAAAATGTCGTTTGTTTCCACCGGCGGCGGCGCAATGCTCGAATTCCTTTCGGGAATTGAACTGCCAGGACTGAAATACATGAAATAAAAAATCTCACTTTGAAAAAAAAGGGGCTGTCGGCACTGTTGATAGCCCCTTTTCCATATAACGATGAGCGGATTTTTACCAATAACTGCCAACGAGCTGAAACGCCTCGGATGGGACTGCGTGGATGTGATAATGGTATCGGGCGACGCCTACGTTGATCACCCCAGTTTCGGCCATGCCGTTATTGGCCGCTGCATGGAAGCAGCGGGCTACCGTGTGGCCATACTGCCACAGCCCAACTGGCGCGACGACCTGCGCGATTTCCGCAAATTGGGCAAACCGCGACTCTTTTTCGGCGTAACCTCGGGCTGCATGGACAGCATGGTGAACCACTACACCGCCGCACGCCGCCGCCGCTCCAACGACGCATACACTCCCGGAGGCGAGGCGGGCTTCCGCCCCGACTACGCCACATACGTCTATACCAAAATACTGAAACAGCTGTTCCCCGACACACCGGTCATCATCGGCGGCATAGAGGCATCAATGCGGAGGTTTTCGCACTACGACTACTGGGCCGACACGCTGAAACCGTCGATACTTGCCGAAACACCCGCCGACCTGCTCGTTTATGGCATGGGCGAGAAAATAATGGTTCAGATAGCCAATGTCCTGAACAACGGACAGACCATAGAACAACTACACACCCTGCCACAAACGGCATACCTCTGCCCCACCCCACCCGACGACAACCGTTGGGACACCATAAAACTACACTCGCACGAGACCTGCCTTAAGGACAAATTCAAACAAGCCCAGAATTTCCATAATATCGAACTGGAAAGCAACAAGACAGAAGCACAGCGCATTGTGCAGCCCGTTGGCGACAAATTTGTTGTGGTAAATCCTCCCGACGAGCCTTTCAGCCAGAGCGACATCGACCACAGTTTCGACCTGCCGTACATGCGCCAGCCTCATCCAAAATACGCCAAACGCGGTGCCATACCCGCCTTTGAGATGATAAAATTTTCGGTGAACATACACCGCGGATGCTTTGGCGGATGCTCGTTCTGCACCATTTCGGCGCACCAAGGCAAGCAGGTGGTGAGCCGCAGCGAGGAGTCGGTGCTGCGCGAGGTGGAGCTGCTCGCCCAACGCCCCGATTTCAGAGGCGTTATCACCGACTTGGGCGGCCCGTCGGCCAACATGTACCGCATGCACGGCCGCAACCGCGAGCTGTGCCGCAAATGCAGCCGCTACTCGTGCATTCACCCCTCGCACTGCAAAAACCTGTGTAGCGACCACAGCCCGCTGATAGAGCTTTGCCGCAAAGCCTCCGAGGTGCCGGGCGTGAAACATCTGTTTATCGGAAGCGGCATACGCTACGACCTTTTCACCAACGAAAACCATGGCTACAAGTACTGGGAGAAAGTGGTGCGGCACCATGTGTCGGGACGCTTGAAAGTGGCCCCCGAACACACATCGGACAGAGTGCTGCAATGCATGCGCAAACCGTCGTTCCGACTTTTTGGCGACATAAAACGGCGGTTCGACGACATCTGCCGCCGCAACGGGCTGAACCATCAGCTTATACCTTATTTTATTTCGTCGCACCCGGCCTCCACCCTGCGCGACATGGCCGAGCTGGCGGTAACAATGAAAGGACTTGGCTACAGGCTGGAACAAATACAGGACTTCACCCCTACCCCCATGACACTCTCCACAGAGATGTACTACACCGGCTACAACCCCGCCACCATGGAGAGAGTGTTTGTGGCCCGCCACCCCAACGAAAAACAGGAGCAGCACCGCATGTTTTTCTGGTACAAGCCCGAAAACCGCAAGCCCATACAGCAGTCGCTGATAAAATCGCACAACGGAGACTTGATAAAAAAACTTTTTTAAGTAGTTGGGAATCAGGAATCAAGAGATGGGCGGAATCCAGACTGTTTTTATTGGGGAATTTTTATTATACGCAATAACGATTTTTTTTCTTCGACGTTAGTCTTTTGTGGGTGGTTGCGACTGATGCTTACGTGTGGCAAACACCTGAACAAGGAACAACGCACTGAGCAGTACTGCCACTTTGTAAGGCACAAGCACATCGTCGGAAGGGAAACAACGTGCTATCAACGACACAAGCAGGGGCGAAACAAATTGTCCCAAGTAAAGTGCGGCACTCAGCAGCGGCATCACCGTGGTGGCGGAATCCCTACCGCCTTTGACAGAGGCAATGGTGTTGAGATATGGCACCCCAACGCCGTTGGCCACGCCTATCAGCACCGAGCCCACCACGAGCCATGGCACGTAAATGCCGAATGCATAGCAGGCGTATCCCCCCGCAAAACAAAGCGGAGCCATATATTTCACCGCCTTACGCATTTTTTCCATCAGCAGTCCGAAAACAAGTCCTATGCCAAAAGCCACAACATCGAGGCCAACCATGATAATGGTGATATAAGTGCCCGAAAGTGCGGTAGTTTGCGACGTTACGACAGCAAAATTTGTGGGGAAGACAAAAAACACGCACATCAGCAGCAGCATACCCACCACCGACGGGTGAAACCGCAACAGGGTTTTCAGCGATATGTGTGCGCTTCCCTCGTTGCGCAGGTGTTCGTTTGGCAAAAAAGCCACCACCATTGCCAAGGCCACAAGTCCGAGCAAATACACCAAAAAAGCGTAATTCCAGCCCACCGACGCCAGCAGTCCCGCCAAAAGTGTGGCCACCACGCCGCCCAGCTGGTTCATTGCCGCCGAAAGCCCCATAAGTCCAGCCTGTGCCTCGGGCGGAAAATAGAAAGCCAGCAAACCTGTGGACAACGGCATCACCATACCCACGCTGATGCCAAGCAACGCCCTGAGCACCAATATCATGGCAATATTGCCAACAAAGAACGCGCCGGCTCCCGAAAGCACATAAAGCAGCAGTCCTGCAATGGCAATGGTCTTGGTGCCGAAATAGCGACACAGCCGCGAAAAGCAAAGGTTTGTAACGATAATGAACAGTGCGGGAAGGCTGACGATAAACTGCACCGTAAGATGCGAGCAATCTATAAAATGCTGTTGTATTTCGCCAAGCGCCGGAGCCATGGCAGCGCCGGCCATAACGGTGAGCAACGAGATGGACAGAATTGTGTAAGTTACTTTTTTTGATACCATAGATTAAATGTTGTTTTTTGCCACGGCAGGCAATGTGTCCGCCATGACTGGTTAGTGCTTGAATTTTTGCGAAATCTTTAGCACTTACAATTAAATCTTGGTAGAAATAACGCTCTGTAATTCAACTACAATCCGAATCTTCGGTGCTTACAATTCCTTGTGCAAATATACATTTTTTTTCCGAAATGGATTATTTTTTCACGCCATGCCTGCCGATTTGCGGAACTCGCGTGGACTTTTGCCCACATGTTTTCTGAAATACTTGCCGAAAAACGACTGGTTGGCGAAATTGAGCTCGTTCGATATCTGCTGTATGGTGAGGTCGGTGCCCAACAGCAGCTCCTTAGCCCTCGACACCACAATTTTGTCGATCCACTGGCCCGCATGCCGCCCCGACACCTTGAAACAAATCTGCGAAAGGTATTTAGGCGAAATGCCAATGGCTTGTGCATAAAATTTTATTGAACGCTCACGGGTGTGGTTTTCGGAAACGCTATGCAGAAATCGCTCGAAAATATAATCGCTGTTGTTCTTGTGCGTGCGATACTGTAATATATTGTGGCTGTACATGTTGAGCACCTCGAAAAAAAGCGCCATAAGCAAATTGTTCGATATTTCCTTATGGAAAATATTGTCCTTTTTGAGCAAAATAATCTGCTCGTAGCTAAGCAAAAGGTTGTATTGGCTTTCGGTGAGAGTGGTACATGGATTTTCTTTCACGTAGAGCAAAAAATTGAACATGTCGGCAATGCGTGCCAACGACTCGTCGATCATCTCACTGCCGACAAAAAGAATCTTTCCGCCACAGTCGTCGGACAAATGCGAGATTTTGAACACTTGGCTTGGCTGATATATCAGCACCATGCCACGCTCCATAGTGTAGTTGGTAAAATTGAGGCTGAAACGGCACGAACCCGAAGTGCAAAGTACAAAAGCCCACATGTCGACCCGCGCAATGTCCAAAAACTTGGTTATCCTCAAATTGTCAACATAAGCCATATTGTTGTATACTATCACAACATGGTCCTGCTCATCGCTTTCTATCAATACCTTTTTCAGCGATTCGATACCGTCAATCAGTCGTTCCATTTTTCAAACTTATTTTGTTAATGTCAGTGCCAAATTGACAACTTTGCCATTATTTTGGCATACTTTTTGGTCAAAAGGTCGAAAAAACTATATAAAAACGGAGTATTGTGCCAAAATAGTATAATTTTTGAGAAAAAAAAACGTAATTGAAACCTAACTAAAAAAAAACAGACAAAAAAAGATGAAAAGAACTTCAACAGCAATACTGCTATTGCTTGCCGCAGGGGCAAGTGCTGTGGCACAGGAGCGCCTCACCCTCGACTACTGCCGCCAGCAGGCATTGAAAGCCAACAAGGAGCTGCTGGTATCTGACGAGAAAAAGACTCAAGCCGAGGCTCTCCGGCAGATAGCTTTCGACCAATTTCTGCCAAAAGTTACTGCCAACGGTGCCGCCATTTGGAGCAGCCGGTCGGTCCAGTTGCTAAGCAACGACCAGCAGGACAACCTCAGCAACCTTGGCACCAACCTTACCCACAGCGTGGTGGACCGTCTTGGCAACGGACTAATAGCCAACTATTTAGCCAACACCAACCTTGTTCACAACATCAGCGGACGCATCGACGGGCTTGGACAGGGACTTGTTGACGACCTCACCACCGACACCCGCGCCATTTACGGCGGAATGGTGAGCGTTACACAGCCAATTTTTATGGGCGGCAAAATACGTGCCATGTACAACATAGCCTCCGCCAATGCCGAAGTGAAAGACCTTGAGTACAACAAAGCTGTGGAAGACCTCCAGATACAGGTCGACGAGTATTACTGGCGGGTGGTTTCGGTAGAGAACAAATACCGTCTGGCGCAGAACTACTGCAATTTGCTCGACACACTCAACCACAACGTGGCCGAAATGGTAGCATCAGGAGTGGCCACTCGTGCCGACCAGCTAAAAGTGGAAGTAAAACTCAACGAGGCACGCATGTCGTTGGCCAAGGCCGAAAACGGACTCGCTCTGGCCAAAATGGCACTTGCACAACTGTGCGGCATGCCCATAAACAGCGACTTCACAGTGGAGGACGCCGACCTTGAAAACCTGCCTGCCATTGCCGACACTGCCATCGACATGGAGCAGGTGTATGCCCAACGCACCGAAATGCAGATGCTGCAGCAGGCACAGGTGATAGGCAAAGAGAGTGTGAACCTTGCCCGCTCCACTTTTATGCCCAACATTGTGGCCAACGGCGGATACCTGATTTCAAACCCCAATCTGCTCAACGGTTTCGAAAGGGAGTTCGGTGGGATGTTCTACGGCGGTTTCATCATCAATTTTCCCATCGCCCACGCCAGCAGTTTCCACTCGCTTAAACTTGCCAAATCGAAACAGCGCGAGGTGGAATACCAAGTGTCGCAGGCCAAAGAGATGATAAAACTGCAAGTAACGCAGATTTCGCAGCAGCGCAAGGTGTCGATGAAAAACTACCTGCAGGCCGTGAGCAACATACAAAGTGCCGAGGAGAACCTGCGATTGGCGCAAGCCTCGTTCGACGCCGGCGTGCTTGGAGCCACCGACCTCATGGGTGCCCAAACGGCATGGATGCAAGCTTTCTCCGAAAAAATTGACGCATCCATAGATTTAAAAATCAACAACTTGTATCTAAGCCGAGCTTTAGGCGAATCATCATTCAACAACAACGAACAATAAAGTAAACTTATAAAACAATGAACAATACAACAAGAAAAAAAGCTAATTTGTGGCGCGGACTCATAGCCCTTGCCGTCATAGTGATACTGGTGATGGTAATAGGCATATTCCTTTACGACAACGACCGCGATGTGATAACCGGCGAAGCCGAATGCACCGAATACCGTGTGTCGGGCAAATTGCCCGGACGCATAGAGGAATTCTATTTTGAAGAAGGCGACCAAGTGAAAAAAGGCGACACTCTGGTGTTTATAAACAGCCCCGAGATACAAGCCAAACTGGCGCAGGCCCAAGCCGCACAGAAAGCCGCATCGGCACAGCGCGCCAAAGCACATGCCGGAGCACGCAAGGAACAAATTGCCGGAGCCCTTGCCATGTACCAGAAAGCTCAGGTGGGTGTGGACATAACAAAAAAATCGTTCGACCGAGTTCAGTCGCTGTACGAAAAAAATGTGATACCGCAGCAGAAACGCGACGAGGTGGAGGCACAATACAAAGCCGCTGTGGCCACCGCCGAAGCCGCTAAAACGCAATACGACATGGCGCTGAACGGCGCCCAGAAAGAAGACATACTTGCCGCCCAAGCCCTTGTGGAACGTGCCGAGGGTGCCGTGTCCGAAGTAACATCGTACCTCGACGAGATACACCTCACCTCGCCTGTCGACGGCGAAGTGGCCGAACGTTTCCCAAAGGTTGGCGAACTGGTAGGCACAGGCTCCCCAATAATGAGCATTGTGGACCTGAAAGACATGTGGCTCACTTTCAACGTGCGCGAAGACCAGCTTAAGGACATGACCATCGGCACCGAAATACAAGTACAAGTGCCTGCACTTGGCGAAAAGACATACAAGGCCAAAATCACCTACATGAAAGCCATGATGTCGTACGCCACATGGCGTGCCACAAAAAACATAAGCAAATTCGACGCCAAAACCTTCGAGGTGAAAGCCCGCCCATCCGAGGAAATTCCCAACCTGCGTCCCGGCATGACGGTAATCATCGCTGACTAACAACACACAAAAAAATAACTTTGGCAATGATAAAAAACTTGAGAGCCGTAGTGGTGCGTGAATTGCAGCGTTTTTTCCGCAATCCGGTGTACCTCATATCCACCGTGGGGATGATGACGCTGATATACGTCTTTTTCCTCACCTTTTTGAACGAGGGAACGCCACAAAATCTCCCCGTAGGCGTGGTGGACAACGACCACTCCACCATCTCGCGCCGTTTGGTGCGTGAGATAAACACCACCCCTTACGCCGAAATAAAAGGGCATTACAACTCTTTTGCAGAGGCTCGCGACGCCATGCAACGCGGCGAAATATATTCTTTCTTCGTAATTCCCGACAATTTCTACGCCGACATACTTGCCTTTCAGCAACCCAAAATATCGTTCTACATGAACCAAGCCTACCTCTTGGGCGGCTCGCTCACCATGAAAGAGCTCACCACCATGGCCAACCTTGCCCCTGCCGCTGTGCAGCGCGAACTGCTGCGAGCCCGCGGATACAACGACAACACCATCATGGGACTGATACAGCCCATCGTTATAGACTCGCACCTTGTGGGCAACCCCTACATGAACTATCCCGCATACCTGCTTACAACTGTGTTCCCCGGCATTTTGGGACTGATAATACTGCTTGTTACCACATACTCGATAGGCAGCGAGCTCAAACACCGCACCTCGCGCCAATGGCTGAAAGCCGGCGGAAAATCGTACTTTGTGTCCCTTGCGGGAAAACTGTTCCCCTATACATTGCTCTACATCATTCTTGACCTTGTGGGCATCATACTGATGTTCAACCTATTCAAATTCCCCATGGCGGGCAATCTGGGGTTCTACATGGTAGGCTCCATCCTGTTCATCATCACCATGCAGTGCATTGGAGTGTTTTTTGCAGGTGTGATGCCGGTTATAAGCACTTCGATAAGCCTATCCGTGCTTTATGGAATATTGGCCATCACCATGTCGGGATTCACATTCCCCCTCGAGTATATGCCGCCGGCCATTCGCGGGCTGGCGGTCCTGTTCCCGCTGAGGTCGTTTTACCTTTTCACCGTGGACACCACCCTGCTCGGACTTTCGGTGGCACAAACCGCCAAATACCTGCCCATGATTGCCGTGTTCATGCTGCTGCCGCTGCTCGTGTCGAAACGTCTCCACAAAGCACTTATTTACCAAAACTACCCAACCGTTTAATGCCATGAACAAATTTTTAAAACCTTTGCTGGACATCTGGTATGTGGTAAGTTTGGAAATTTACCGCATCTTTCACGACAAATCGGCAATACTTATATTCTTCATTGCCGGCATATTGTACCCCATTCTGTACAGCTACATATACAGCGGCGACAACCTCACCGATGTGCCGGTTGCTGTGGTGGACAACGACAACTCGGCCGACAGCAAGCGTTTTGTGCGCAAACTCGACGCCACTCCCGAAGTTGAAGTGGCATACCGCTGCACCAACATGGACGAGGCACGCTCGCTGTTCGAAAAACACAAGGTGCACGGGGTGCTTTTCATCCCCAACGACTACAACAACCGTCTTGCCAATCTCGAACAAGCTTACATCTCGCTTTACTGCGACATGAGCAGTTTCCTTTACTACCGTGCCGTATATCTTGGCACCAACATGGTGATGCTCAACGACATGCGCGAAATAGAGCTACGCCGGTACAGTGCCTTGGGAATGACCGACGGACAGGCACAACAGATGGTGCAGCCCATCCTCAACGAAAGTGTGGACATTTTCTCCCCTTCGCAGGGATTCCGCAGTTTCCTGCTACCCATTTTCCTGATTCTTATACTGCACCAGACACTGTTTTTCGGCGTTACGGCACTTAGCGGCACCGCCTACGAAGACGGACGGCACTACATACCCACTTTCATCAAAAAAAACAGCATTTTCCGTGTGGTGATTGGTCGTGGCATAGCCTATTTCATCATCTATGCAGGACTGTCGGTGTACGGACTTATGCTGATACCGCACCTGTTCGGGCTGCCACACGAGGCCAACATCCCAACTCTGTTGGGATTTATCGTGCCCTTCGTTTTGGCCACCACATTCTTCTCGATGACGATAGGAGCTTTCTTCCGCAGCCGCGAGGCAGCTCTGGTCATGTTCCCGCCTTTCACCATAATACTACTTTTCGTTACAGGCATTGCATGGCCCGAAAACAACATACCTATTTTTTGGAAAGCTTTCTCGATGCTGTTCCCCTCCACGTTTGGCGCCCAAGGATTTGTGGCAATAAACACCATGGGGGCATCCATTGGACAAGTGGCTCCACAAATTGTAGGACTGTGGATCCAAACTGGCGTTTATTTCCTGCTGGCATGCATGTCGTTGCGCTGGACAATAAAAAGACTCTGACACATTGCTTTTTACATCATAATACGCCTTGCGGAACATCGCTCTCCGCAAGGCTTTTACTTTATTGACAATATGAGACAGAACAGTCGGAAAAAGCAAGTTCTTTTGGCAAAAAAACGACACAAATCGATAAAAAAACGTAATTTTGCACTTTCGTTGCAAACAACACAAATACTCACAACAAAGTAATTATCAACATATTGCATCAAAAAAAAACTATGTCGTCGGCGAGCCTATCGGAACATAAAAAAGGAGTTTTTTACGCCATAATAAGCTATGGCACGTGGGGATTTTTTCCGCTTTACTGGAAAATGTTGCAGCATGTGCCTCCGGTGGAGATACTGTGCCACCGCATGTTTTGGTCGATGGTGTTTATGGTAACGCTGTTTGTCGGCATACGCCGATACCCTGTGCGGAGCCATGTGCGGACGTGCAGGCAATACCTGTTGCTGCTGCTCACCGGCGCGCTGATGGCTGCCAACTGGGGCATATACATCTGGGCGATAAACAACGGGCATATAGTGCAGTCGAGCCTTGGCTACTACATCAACCCGTTGCTCAACGTGCTGTTCGGCTACCTCTTTCTTGGCGAAAGGCTGAACCGCTGGCAGTGCGTGTCGCTGCTGCTGGCTGTGGTGGGAGTAACGTATCTAACTCTAGATTTCGGAAGTTTCCCGACCATTTCCATCCTTTTGGCCCTGACCTTTGCATTGTACGGACTAATCCGCAAAAAAATTGACATCGAAGCCACGTCGGCTCTCACCGTGGAAACTGTTTACATGAGTTTTCCGGCGTTGGCATACCTTGCCATCACTTTCATCCAAGGCAATAATGCTCTGAACGATTTCCGCCTGCCCACCGCCCTGCTGCTGGCCATGGGTGGCGTGGTAACGGCATTGCCGCTGCTATGGTTCGGCAAGGCGGCCGAACGCATTCCGCTCTCCACCATGGGATTTATACAATACCTCTCGCCATCGCTGCAGCTGCTGATTGGGGTGCTGGTGTTCGGCGAGCCGTTCACCCAATCGCACATAGTTTGTTTTTCGTGCATCTGGGCGGGACTTATTATTTTTTCGGTGGATGCCGCGGTGCGAGTTAGGAATTAGGAATTAGGAATTGGGCGGGAGCCGGATGCTTTTTTTATTGTTGGAAGTTAAGAAGTTAGGGAGTTGAGAAACTATGGAGTTAAGGAGTTAAGAAACTAAGAGGTTAGTGGATTAGGGGGTTGGGGAGTTAAGAAACTAAGGAGTTAAGGAGTTAAGAAACGGAATTGTACATTGTACATTGTACATTGTTCATTGTACATTGTACATCGTCCTATTTCCTTTTGTCGTGTCGCCACAGCTGCCAGCTGTTGAAAAGGTTCTGCCACACTGAATACAACGCAGGGAACACTGCCGAAAGAGGATTGAGATAGGTGTTGGCCATCCATATTCCAAGTGCGGAGTTTTTCTGTCCCAGCAGCTGTCCGCCGGCTATGGTGTCGCCAAAACGGTGTCCGATGAGCTTGCCTAAGCCAAACTGAACAACGCAAAACAGCACCGAAACCACGCCCAAAGTCATTATCGAAGCAATGTTCTCCTCCCCTTTCCGAAATATGAAATCGATGGTCTGACCAAGGGTGATGAACAATGCGCAGGCCCACAGATAGAACGAAAGACCGCGGTATTGCACCAAAAAAGCATTCACCTTTGGCAGAAAAGCCTGCATTAGCCATGCGGCAAAAAATGGCAATGCTATTACGGGTGCCACCCGCTTGATAATCAGCCAAAAGGACTGCAAAAAAGGAACATCCTGATGTTCGCCCACAAACGAGAACACCACGGGAGCCAGCAAAGCCACCATCAGGTTGTCGAAAATGGTGTATGCCGTTACCGTTTCGCGGTTTGCGCCAAGCATACACGAAATAACCACCACCGAGGCGGCCACAGGACAAAGCACGCCTACCAAAACGCCCTCGGACACAATCTCGTCAACCCCCGCAAGACGCAGTATCAGATAAATGCCGAGACTCAGGCTCACCTGCACAGCCATCAGTAAGGCATCGAAAAGGGTGAAACGCAGTTTTTTGATGTCGGTGGCAACAAAATTGAGCAGCAGAATGGTGAAAATAAGGTACGGCACACACACGCGCAATGCACTGCAGTGCGAATGGAAAATCAGCCCCAGCACAATGACTATGGGCAGAACCAGATTACGAAACCTGTTCACGACACAAAAAAGTGTTTACCGAAATTAGTGATGACCTACCGTTTTATCAGGAAACCGTCGAACGATGTACCCACGCCAAAGCAATCCGAAGGACGGTCGGTAAGGGTTTTCAAGAAAATGAAATCGTGGAAAATGTGACATTCGAACATGTAGTCGCAACCGCGCATGTGGTATATAAACTTGTTGCCCACAAGAGGAGCGTGGCGGTGGTAGTCAAGCTCGTCGTCGCCTTCCGCAATGTTCGGGTCAGTTATGGTAATGCTGAATTTTATGTAGCGATGCTCCATCAGCTCAAGCGTGGCCTCGCCTCCAAGGGTGCCCTTGTAAGGGTGGTAATAGTAGTAGCTGTAATAAATGGGCTTGGTGCCGATGGTGGTGTAGTTTTCGGGCTGCAGCAGTCCGCCCTTGCCTGCAGGGAAGGCCGTAACCTTGTCGAGGAAAAGCGCATGGCTGGTGTCGATATTTTTCCAAACGCCAGTGCCACGTCCCAACGAGTCGAGAACAAACTGCATGGTGCCTGTTTTTTCGGCACGGCGGCCAAGAAATTCGGAGATATGGAACTCTTCAACACCATTATTTTGATTTACAACAACTTGCCCGAGCACACGAACAGGGCTCTTTGTCTGCGATGCGGTGTAAACTATTTCGCCGGCAAGCAGGTTGTCGTCGTTACGCTCAAACCATATCGAGATTGGGGTAACGGAATCCAACGTACCTGTCCACGAATACTTTTCCACATGTATCGGTGCTTCTTTCTTCTGGTGCAAAAACTGCGAATGAGCCCTGTTTCCAACACCCGAAAAAGCCACAATTACCGTTGCCACAAGCACAAAACGCAATATCTTTCTCATTGTTTTACTTGCTATTCATTTATAAATCAATTGCTTATCGCAAAAAATGCAACAAGCCAATCTTTTACAAAGATAATCAAAAAAAAGCAAATACCCAACTTTTGACAAAAAAAACAGCAAAAAAAAACCACATGCTCACACTTTTTTTTCTACAATAGAATGATGAAAACTTTTATCCAAAAGATAATGTTTATGCCATTTTTTTTTTGTAACTTTGCAAAATCAATTTTCATGCTAATGGCCACAGACCACACCTTTTTGAGCACCCCGATAGAATACCTGCGCACTGTAGGTCCGGCACGCGCCACCTTGTTGCAACGCGAATTGGAGATATTCACTTTCGGCGACCTGCTCGAATACTACCCTTTCCGCTATATGGACCGCACACATTTCATCACCATCAGCCAAATAACGGAAACCAACAACTACATAGTTACCAAAGGCGTGATAACAGACCTGCACACCGTTGGCGAAGGCCGAAAGATGCGCCTCACCGCCTTTCTGCGCGACAGCACCGGCACCATAGAGCTTGTGTGGTTTCAGGGAATAAAATGGGTTAAGGAAACCATAAAACCCAACGTGGAATACCTTGTGTTGGGACGTCCCACCATGTTCAACGGCACGTACAACATAGCCCACCCCGACCTTGAGCCGGTGAAACCTGAAGGCGACACCGTGGCACAATCGTTCATACCCATATACTCCTCCACCGAAAAGCTGAAAGCGCGCGGACTTTCAACCAAAGGCATTTCAAAAATGATGGCCGTGCTATTGGGCGAAGCCCGTGGCAACATACCCGAAACCCTGCCACAGTACATACTCGACCGTTTTGGGCTTATGACCCGCGAACAGGCCATGTTCAACATACATTTCCCGAAAAACAGCCAGCTCAACGAACAGGCACTGCGACGGCTGAAATTCGAGGAGGTGTTTTTGATGCAACTCGAATACCTGTATGCCAAAACCGAACGGCAACAAAAAAGCAAAGGCTTTATTTTCAGCCATATCGGCACCTTTTTCAACACTTTCTACCACAACAACCTGCCTTTTGAACTAACTGGGGCGCAAAAACGCGTGGTTCGCGAGATATACACCGACATGCGCACCGGCAAGCAAATGAACCGTCTGCTGCAAGGCGACGTAGGTAGCGGCAAAACCCTTGTAGCACTGCTATGCATGCTTATTGCCTGCGACAACGGCTACCAAGCTTGCCTGATGGCCCCCACCGAAATACTTGCCACACAACATTTTACAAACATCAGCAAATTCCTTGCCGGCACCGGCGTTACCGCCGAGCTACTTACGGGATCCACAAAACCTTCGCAGAAAAAAAAAATAAAAGAACGGCTGCAAAACGGCGAGATAAACATACTAATTGGCACCCATGCCCTGATAGAGAAAGACGTGGCATTTTCCAACCTCGGCCTTGTTGTGATAGACGAACAGCACCGTTTCGGCGTGGAGCAACGCGCCAAAATGTGGGCCAAAAACACCACACCGCCCCACGTGCTTGTGATGACGGCCACCCCCATTCCGCGAACCCTTGCCATGACCGTTTACGGCGACCTCGACTGCTCTGTTATCGACGAGCTGCCACCAGGTCGCAAACCAATACAAACCACCCACCAGTACGACAGCGACCGGCTAAAAGTGTTCGGGTTCATGCGCCGGCAGATATCCGCAGGGCACCAGATATACGTGGTGTACCCACTTATCAACGAGTCGGAGAAAATGGATCTCAAAGACCTGATGGACGGCTACGAAAGCATATCGCGCGCATTTCCTCAACCGCAATACCAGATAAGCATTGTGCACGGGCAGATGAAAGCCGATGCCAAAGACTACGAAATGGAACGTTTCAAAAAAGGCGAGACTCAGATTATGGTGTCCACCACAGTGATAGAAGTAGGCGTGGACGTGCCAAACGCCTCGGTGATGGTGATAGAAAACGCCGAACGGTTCGGCTTGTCGCAACTGCACCAGCTGCGCGGACGCGTGGGGCGTGGCGCCGAACAGTCGTACTGCATACTGATGACCTCCAACAAACTCACCTCCGACGGAAGGGCCAGAATAAAGACAATGGTGGAAACCACTGACGGGTTCAAAATTGCCGAGGCCGACCTGAAACTACGTGGACCCGGCGACCTGCAAGGACTACAGCAGAGCGGAGTTATAGACCTCAAACTTGCCGATGTTGTTCAGGACGAAAACATGATACGCGTGGCCCGCGACACCGTAAACAAAATACTTGCCGCCGACCCGCAGTTGCTCGCCGACGCCAACAACTGTCTGAAACGGCACATAACCAAGAAAAACAGCAAAATAAACTGGGGCAGAATTTCTTGAACAACTAATAAGTCATCCCTATAAATCCAAGATTTCCACTACATATCTACAGATGTTGCCATGGTGAAGTCCGGCTGAGTGGGCTACAAATACTATCCCGCAAACATATGCAGCATCATCGGTTATGGTGCGGAGCTGACACAAAAAAAAGGGAACCGCTGATGCGATTCCCTTTTTAAAAAGATTGGCGGCGGCCTACTTTTCCACAAACTAGTGCAGTATCATCGGCGATGACGGGCTTAACTTCTCTGTTCGGAATGGGAAGAGGTGGACACCGTCTCCATAGCCACCAAAATATCTCAACGGCCTTTTTTTTTGCCGCATACGACAATTGGCGAGGACGACATATGAGTGAAAAGCTTGTCTTACGGAAAGCTTTCGGGTAATTAGTACCGCTCGGCTTTGGCCTCTCAGCCTTTACACCTGCGGCCTATCAAGGTCGTGGTCTGCGACCACCCTGTGAGGAAGTCTCATCTTGGGGCGGGTTTCGCACTTAGATGCTTTCAGCGCTTATCCCTTCCCGACATAGCTACCCGGCAATGCAGCTGGCGCCACAACCGGCACACCAGAGGTCAGTCCAACCCGGTCCTCTCGTACTAGGGTCAGGACCCCTCAAACTTCCAACGCCCACAACAGATAGGGACCGAACTGTCTCGCGACGTTCTGAACCCAGCTC
>CALGGY010000013.1 GCA_937915785.1 uncultured Bacteroidales bacterium | reverse complement strand
TCTTTGCTCCAAAATTCCTTGGCACATTTCCTGATGTAGAAGAGGCGTTCGTCAAGCGTCTGTGCCTTTCTGATGATTTCGCGGTGATGTGTGAATCCGATATTGATAAAACACTCAAAATCTTCGGCAGACAAATCGGCAACCATTGGCTGCCGATTTTGTAATTCTCCAGTAATCAGCACGTTCGCTGAATCGGCAACTAATGGCTGCCGATTTAGGACGGGGTTCCATGCTTCGTAGAATGTGCGCATGTTCTTGATGTTGGTTTCGGAGAAACCAGTCAGTCCGGGCAGTTCTTGTTGCAGAAGTCTGGAAATTGTTGCTATGGCATTCGTGTTCCATGTGCCTGCACGACTGTTGACCGAGACATAATTGCCAACCCAATAATAGAGGGTGAGTATTTCTTTGTTTACCTGCCGCACGGCTCTGTAACGGCTTTCCAATATGGCTTGCTTGATTGCCTTTGCCGCTTGTATATAGTCTGCCGAAATCTGTATTTGTTCCATCGCTTTGCTTCTTATGTTTGTTGAGGTTGTTTTCCTGTTATCGTTTCTCCTAATAGATTCATTTCGTGTTGTTTATAGTTCCTTACCGCCGCTTCCATGCTTGCATTGGCATAGCAATACTCGCAAAGGTGCGGGCAGGTGTTGTAGCTGTATTTCAGCTTGTAAGCGTAGTTGGTGTTTTGCTTCATCATCATATTCTTGCGTATTGTTTGACTAATGATTTCCCTATTCACTCATTTTTTTTGCTCAATTACCTATCTTTATGCGCCATTTGTGTCATTTGGGGGCTAATTGAGCCGATTTTGATTGTTGGGGTAGTGATATAATTGACTATTAATTGACTAAATTGACCATTTATTTATCTTTCTACGCGCCATTTGAGCCATCTTTGAGCCGTTTTTGAGGCGATTGAGGCGTTTTTGAGGCGTTATTTAGTTCATAAAAAGTGCCTGCTCCAAGTCCATAGGGTGACAAAAAACTTCCTTGCACTAATGCTGTCAGGTCTCGGCTTGCCGTTGCTTTTGAGCATTGATTGATTTCTTGATATACTTTATTTGTAATTTTGCCTTTCTCCTTAACATACATTACAGCCTTTATCTGTCGCGGGTTCAATCCTTTGGCTTGCAAATCTTCTTCGTTAAACAAGTCTTTGCGAAACACCACCCAAAAACCAGAACTTTCATAATAATAAAGCGGTTGGGGCAAACCAGCTGCCGCACATTGCTCATTCATTTTACGGATGCCGCGCCCCCATGCTTCAATGTAGCCTATGCGGAAAAACGCATTGGAAATGTCAGGGTTGTGCGGAACGGAGGAATGCTTTTTCTGCAAGGTGTCAACCGTCCAATTCTCTGGCAATTTGCCATAGTTCCATATCATAATCTTGTCTTTATAAACGCTGATTTGAATGGGTGTCGCTCCTGTGTAATCCTTGTGGGCGATGGCATTGTGCAAGGCTTCACGAATGGCTTCCTTGGGATATTCGAATGTCTCAACCCGATAAATCCCGTCATAGCTTATCAGAGCCTTGATGTATTTTGTAAAGAGCAAATCCATTGTTTTCTCCACTTGCTCAAACAAATTACCGTGAATCTCATCTTGGTAGCGCAAGTCGCTGTCGGACTCGAAGTACCCGATTTTGACGTATGCGTTGGTCACAAATTTTTCGGGGTCGGGATGGAAAAGCAACAATGCGGCGCGTTTCAGGTATTTGTCTTCTGTAAGCTTCAAGTTGGCAAGCAACAACTCGTTGCTGTCGGTCATGACATCATCGTTAAGACGGTTGCTTTTGACTCCTTTTTTTCGGAAAAAGTCGAATGTCTCTGATTTCAAGTCCTCAATTGTAACATTGGGGACAATAACGCCGTCCCAATGCTTGCCTTGCTTGCCCAAAAGAAACTGGTCCAATGCGGCACCTTTCAACTCTTGTTTGGTGCTGCCGCTACGGTAATGGTATTCGCCTTTGCAACTTACCGGGTTGAGCTGTGGTTCAACCACAATCTCTATATAATCGCCATTGACAGATTTGTGAAGATTGACATCAGCCACAATGCCTAAGACCGTGGTTATCTTGTTTGGCAGTTCTTCAAGTAGCTTTTTGGCGTTTTTTACACCAACAATGTTGCCATCGTCATCCTTGCCAATGAAAATGGTTCCGCCTTGTGCATTGGCAAATCCGCATATCCATTTGAGGTATTCGTCTTTCCAAACGGTCTTGTATTCTATGTTTTGTGATTCTGTCATATTTTGTGTTATTTTCCCGTAATCGTTTCTCCCAAAGGATTCATTTTGTGTTGTTTCCAGTTTCTCACCGCCACCTCCTTGCTTGCATTGGCATAGCAATACTCGCAAAGGTGCGGGCAGGTGTTGTACTCGCCGATGTCCTTGCTCACCATGCAGCCGCAAAACTGGCGTTGGCCTTTGTCGCGGTTATCCTTATTCTTGATGGCGTATTGGTTGGCGTTCAGTAGGATGGCGTTGGCGGGAATAGGTTCTGCCCCGAACAATGAGTTTTCGATGGTCTTGATCTCCACGCCGAGGAAGTCCATCAGGGCCTTGTCGTGGTGCGCGAAGCGTATCATCAGGTCGTCGTCAACGCAGCGGTTGTGGCGGATGCCGTATTTCTCAATGTCGATCTTCTCGCCGCAGGTGGCCAACTGGTAGCCCCATCTTTGGTTCAGTTCGGAAAGTCTTTGCGCAAACTCATCCATTTGCTGAATTGTCCACTCCTGATAGTTCACATGGCTTCTCTCCAGATTGGCCTTCACCTTCTTATATGAGGCGATGTCGGCGTAGCTGAACACGAGCTTTTCCGTGTGGCCTTGCAGCTGGTTGCCGATGTTTTCCACCTTTCGGAGCAGGTCGTCCATCGAAATCCTGTCGGTCAGAATCAGCGGGTCGAAACGCCAAATCACGCGGCCTTGACCCAAACGTTCCACCAACGCCTTGAACGTGTCGATGCGTTCCCGCAATGGCGGCACACCCTTTTCCAAGCCTTCGTTTTCGTAGTCGTTCAGCGTGTATTGGATGTAGCAGCCGATGCCTCGTTCTTTCAGATAATCAAGGTGTTCGAGCAGCGGCTTCGGGTTTTTCGACCAAAACACGATGAAGCGGCATTTGTCGTAGGAGACGAAGCTCTTCACGCCGTTGAAAGGGTTGGTCCAAGCGGAATAGCCCACCTTCAGCCGGTGGAAAAACCAGTCGGCATAGAAGGCGGGGATGTCGGTGCTGCGGCTGGCGGAGACGACGACAGGGGCTTGCGCCTCGGCCATCTCTCCGTTATCCCGCTGAATATGTGTCTTTTGCCATTGTGCCATTGGTTAATGTTTTCTCTGCAAAGATACATCTTTTTCTTGACAGATTCAAAATTTTGCAAGGTTGCAATTGTGTTGATAATGTGTCGCCAACAGCTTACAAGCGTAGTTGGTGTTTTGTTCTATAATCATAGTTATTATTGTTTGTCCGTTTACAGCAGTTTCCTTAACGCCTCCACGTCGGGCATGGCTTTCCGCAGGTTTTAGGGCATGTCGCTCACGCGCATCTCATCTGCGGAGCAACGGTGGGTTAATCGGATGGCTTTCATGATTTTTCGTTTTCATTTTTCAACTTCAACTCCTAATTCCCAACTGATAACTAAAAATCCAGCCATGTATTGCTTCGTTCCCCACAATGACGCGAAACGACAACTTCTAACTCCTATAACTCAACACCTCTTTCCAGCACTGCGGATCCGCTGCAAAAAAGTTGTGCGTGTAGCCGTATGCCACAGCGGGACAGCCGCGACAGAACCTCAGCAATTCGCAATCGCGGCACTTCTCGAACTTCTCGTATTGGCGGTAATAGTCCATCTTCGAGGATGTCCACAAATCGTATAGCGGCATCTCAAAGACGTTGCCCACCACGCTGTCGAAGCGGCGGCAGGCCATCACGTCGCCGTTGGGAAGGATGGTGAAATGGCCGTGGCCGCAGTTGCATCCGTCATAAACGGTGTCATCGTCCAAACCCTCAGGGATTTTGAAACGTCCGATTTCGTAAAGGAACAAGCCCCACAGATGGTCTTTCAGGTTGAAGGTGGTCTTGCAGCCGCCGCCATATTCCATATACTTCTTCCAGCAGGTGTCCAAAACGGCGCGGTATTGCTCCGGGGTGAGGTGCGCGCTCTTTTCGAGACTCGTCGGGCAGTAGCGCGCGAAGGCAAAAACATCGGCTTCGTGTTTCACAACTGTGTCGATTATTTCTGTCATCTGATTGGCATTAACCCCCGAAACGGTGGTCATTATCGCCACGCGGATGCCGTTACGGTGCAGCACCTCTATTTTCTCAAGCGTGGTGTCGAACGAGCCGGGCTTGCGCATAAAGTCGTGGGTCTCGCGGTTGCCGTCGATGCTAAGCTGGTATTTCTCACAGCCGTAAAACTTCAGTTTTTGGCACACCTCATCCGTCAGGTGGAAAGGGTTTCCCAAAATGGTGAACGGGATGCCGTTGTCTTTCAATATGGCGAGGATTTCCCACACGCGCGGGTGCAGCACGGGGTCTCCGCCGGTGACGTAGAGGTAGGGCGCGCGGTCGCCCATGCGGCGACACATGTCCTGCATGCTGTCAATCACCCGGCGGGCGTTCTCGAGGCTCACGCTGAACAGCTCGGGGTGGCCTTCGGAGAATATGTAGCAATGCTTGCAACGTTGGTCACACCAATCGGTGATATGCCACTGGAAAGAGAAGTAGTGCTTGGCCATAACTCTGTTTTTCGTGTGTAAAAAAGGCGTTTCGCCAATCAAACGAAACGCCTTTTGCAAGTGTCGTGATTTTATTTCGCTCCACAAGCGCTGCCACAAGCGCTGGGCTTTTCCTCTTTTTGGGGTTCTGCCGCGCCACAGGCACTACCACCGGCACTGGGTTTCTCAGGCTGGGCCGCACCACAGGCACTTCCGCAAGCCGAGGTTTTTTCTTCCTTTTTGGGTTCTGATGCGCCACAAGCACTACCACAGGCGCTGGGAGTTTGCTCTGCAAAAGAGGCCACGAAGCCTCCAAATTCTGATCTTTTCATTTTTTAATATTTGATTAGTAATTAAAGTTTAAAAAATTATATTTCAATTTTTAACGGTTCTTTCTATCTTCCATAATGTCGTCAAAATGCTCCATACCCCATGCCAGAAGCCCGTCCAGATGAGGCATAAGGCTTTGCCCCCGCTCAGTGAGGCGGTATTCCACACGCGGTGGCACCTCATAATAAATCTCACGGCTAACAACGCCGTCTTTTTCGAGATTTCTTAACACCACAGTAAGCATTTTTTTGGATATGTCGGGAATCTGCCGCCACAGCTCTTTGAAACGAAGCACTTTATTCTGTTCCAAAGTGTAGAGCACCAGAAGCGACCATTTGTCGGTGATATGCGAAATAACGTTGCGTACCGGACAATCGGGAAATGTGGCGTTTATGATTTCTTTCCTATTCATTGCGAAACTATTTGCGTTGCAAAAATACTAATAATAATTATAAAAGGCGGTAACTTACCAAATGTCAATAAACCAACAAAAAGGTTTGCATCATTGACAATCAATTGGTTACCCCGACAACATCTATATCAAATTAAGAGTCTATACTCCTAAATACAATATCTTTTTTCCGAGCCATACGCTAACGCGACAGTCAAATTTTATGTCCGAAAACAATTCCTTTATCATCCACCAGCCACTTTCCCACATCAAGCAGCTGCCAGCCAAACCCTTGACCCTACTCGGTATAAATCTTGAACATGGCGTTGATAGCCCTTTTGCACACGGCGCAGAAACTGCCGCCGGTGCCCATCATACAACGTATTGCCGGACGGTAGATGCCCTGCTTGCGATAGCCTCCGCCCTCGTAAGCGCCTATTTTATTAAGGTTTGCCGCCGACACGGGAGTGGGTGTCGGCAGGCCTTCCTCCACAAGGTCTTTCCATTTTTTGTCGAAAGCCACCAGCGAGGTGATGTTGGGTTGCAGGGGCTCGGTTTCGGTGCTGTGCAGCTCCTCGTACGAGATATCCTCGTCGATATATTCGTCGGCAAGTCCGGCAAAGGTGTGTCCGAACTCGTGAGGCAGCACCGAGGCTGTGGCCGACGACACCACCACGTTGGCGTAGAAGTTATAGATGGCGCCTCCACCGTACTCCTCGCTGTTCGACATAATGATAATCTGTTCGTATGGCGCATCGCCAATGGCATCGTGCAGGCGGTGCACCTCGTAGGTCATCAGGTAGCGGGCAATGCCCATCACATCGAACGACGAGCCTATGGCAGTGTTCAGCCGACGGCCTTTCTTGGGATTGCTTATGCCGTGGTCTTCGCTCACGGTGCCCACGCCCCAGATGTTGAAATCGGCCTTGTGGTCTTTGTATGGCTTCATCTTAACCAGCTGTTCGGCAAAAGTGCGCATGTCCTGTTCCATTTTTTTGGCGTCCTTTCTGGTATAACCGTCGGCCACAATAACCACGTCGAGTTTTTTGTGCGAGTCGCCGGAATAGAGCAGTTTCACTGGTTTTGAAGCGGCGCTGCGGGTCTCCACCTTGGCGGTGGCGGGGTCGAAAAGCACCTCCTTTTGCGTTACAAACCGTTGTTTTTCGTCGCGTTGCTGGAAACAGAGTTTCACTTTGGCTTTTGGGTAAGGCACAAGCACCGTTTCTTGGAACAACGCCACGCTGTCGCGGCCGGTGGGCGTTGCCACATACTCCTGAAACAGAGAGTTGTAGGTTCGAGTGTATATGTCGGTGCCGGTTGCGGCGTCCTTCACCACAATGCGGAAAGTGCCGTAGTCGAATGGGTCGATAAGGTGCACCAAGGAGCCTGCCCATGTGCCCGATTTGGCCACAAAAGCCGAAAGGGTTATGGTGTTGCTTTTGGCGTTGCCCTCGCGCAAGTAATCCACACGCAGGGTGCGGTCGTGGAAATAGGTGCCGAAATCAACAGCGTTCACCGAGGCGCATAAAGCAGTCATCAGCACCGCAAATATCACAGTTACAGTTCTTTTTGTCATAATTTGCTGAGGTTTGTAAAAAAATATTGTGCAAAACAAACGGTTGTGCAAAAGTACATTTTTTTTGTCATTTTTCAAAAAAAGAAAAACGGTGGCGAAAAAAAATATCGGCGGCAAAAAAAACTGTTGTCCAATCCATTTTTTTTACGTATCTTTGCAAAGCAAAAACAAAGACAATGAAACAGAATTTGAAAGAAAATGAAGAACTGCAAGTTGCTGACGTTGAGACCAATGACGCCTGTCGACTGATGCTGTACAACGACGACTACCACACTTTCGACTACGTAATCGACTCGTTGATAAAGATTTGCAAACAAACTCCCGAACAGGCCGAGCAATGCACCGTTTTGGTGCACTACAAAGGCAAATGTGTGGTGAAAAGCGGCAGCTACGAAACCCTTATGCCCATGCACCATGCCCTGCTGGGACAGTCGCTAACCTCCGAAATTCTGCAATAGCCATGAACTGGATTGCCATAACAATATTTTTGGTGGTGGGAGCGGTGCTTATAGCCCTTGAGCTGGTGGCCCTGCCCGGCGGCGTGGCCGGAATTTTGGGCGGCGTGGCAATGGCCATCGGCGTATGGCAGAGCTATGCACAATACGGTGCCGTGGCAGGAAACATAACGCTGATAGTGTCGCTGATAGTGGTGGTGGCACTGCTACTGCTACTTATGCGAAACAAGACATGGAAACGCATGGGACTGAAAGAGGAGGTGGACAGCAGGGTGAACACCGTCGACGAAAACAAAATCAGCGTCGGCTCCACCGGAACCACCATCTCGCGCCTTGCTCCGGCAGGCAAAGCCATCATCAACGGGCAGACGTGCGAAGTGCACACCGTGAACGAATTCATCAATGAAAACCGCCCCGTTCAGGTGATAAAAATTGAAGGATACCTGATAACAGTGAAAGAAATAACCCAACAATAACACATTAAAACCCAATTATTTATGGATTACGTAATTATTCTTATCGTAGCAGTATGTGTCGTTTTTCTGGCCATATTTTTCTACCTTGTTCCCGTGGGACTTTGGTTCAAAGCTCTTGTGTCGGGAGTTCACATCTCGCTGGTGCAACTGTTCTTTATGCGTCTGCGCAAGGTGCCCGCCGCACTTATAGTGAGCAACCTCATATCATCCACCAAAGCCGGTCTGCACCTGAACCAGAACGAACTGGAGGCCCACTACCTTGCCGGAGGCCGCGTAAGCCCTGTGGTAAACGCCCTTATCTCTGCCGACAAAGCCAACATGAGCCTCGATTTCAAGACCGCCACCGCAATAGACCTCGCCGGCCGCGACGTGTTCAAAGCCGTGCAGATGTCGGTAAACCCCAAAGTTATCGACACACCGCCAGTTGCAGCCGTGGCCAAAGACGGCATACAGCTGATAGCCAAAGCACGTGTAACCGTACGCACCAACATCAAACAGCTGGTGGGCGGCGCCGGCGAAGAAACTATCCTCGCACGTGTGGGCGAAGGCATTGTAACCTCCATCGGTTCGGCCACAAGCCACAAATCGGTGCTCGAAAACCCCGACAGCATCTCCAAACTGGTATTGCAGAAAGGTCTCGACAGCGGCACTGCCTTTGAGATACTCTCCATCGACATTGCCGACATCGACGTGGGTAAAAACATCGGCGCCCAGCTGCAGATGGACCAGGCCAACGCCGACAAGAACATAGCCCAAGCCAAGGCCGAAGAACGTCGTGCCATGGCCGTTGCCACCGAGCAGGAGATGAAAGCCAAAGCTCAGGAAGCACGCGCCCGCGTTATCGAAGCCGAAGCCGAAGTGCCGAAAGCTATGGCCGAAGCCTTCCGCAACGGCAACCTCGGCATTATGGACTACTACCGTATGAAAAACATACAAGCCGACACCGGAATGCGCGAATCCATAGCCAAACCCGCGGCCGGCAACGACAAAAATTAAATCTTGAAACTCAAAGCACGTTATGTCAATGGCATAACGTGCTTTTTTATTTATAATAGTTATTGAACCAACCCCATAGAAGCCCCCAAAAAAAGACAACAAAAAAAGTGCCGAAGGCACTACATCCTATTAACCCCGCACAGCTCTGATGTGTGGGGACCTGCATAAGCGAAGCGCAGTGGATAGGACCCATACAAGCGAAGCGCAGTGTGGGGAAAAAAGAAAAAATATGATAGAAAAAGAAGAAAACTTCCGCAACGGCACCATTGCCGAACTTGCCAAACAAATAGCCCTTGCCGCTCGCACTGCTCCCAAGGCCCGCGGTACCGACAACCTCGAAATTGCCGTTGTAACCGGCCACGATATAGAACGTCTTGCCCAACGGATGCTCTCCATAGCCGACGCCACCGGCCAGCAGTTTTTTGCCCGCGACGCGGAGAACATCCGTCAGTGCGGGGCTGTGCTGCTGATAGGCTCACGCGTGGCACCCCTTGGCCTCAACTGCGGCTACTGTGGATTTGCCACCTGTGGCGAAAAATATCGCGAAGTGCCCTGTTTCTTCAACGCCAACAACTTGGGCATTGCCATAGGCTCCGCCGCAGCTCGTGCCGCCGACCTGCGTATCGACAACCGAGTGATGTTCTCCGCCGGACGTACCGCACTGGAAATGGACCTGTTGCCCGGCTGCACCATGATTCTGGCCCTGCCTCTGGCCGTGAAAGGCAAAAACCCCTTCTTCGACAGGAAATAAGATTTGGTTACGCACCAAAAAAAACATAAGAATTTTACGATATAATGGAAAATCTTATAATATTTTTCCATTACAATGAAAAATCTCACATCTCTCCCACCACTTTTTTGGATTTCTGAAAAAGACTCAATCCCACTTCACCAAAAAACAACACTCGTGGCACAATATTTCGGCGCTTGAAACGATATATAAGTTTAAGTTTATCGCAAAACACCTTAAAGAAAAACCAACAATTCAACATTTTTTTCACAGTTCACTCAAAAAACAACAAAAAAAATCCTAACTCCTAATTCATAATTTCTAACTAAACATGTGGTTCACCAACCTTTTCACACAGCCAGGAGTGGCGCAAACCATAGTCATGCTGTCGCTCACCATAGTGGTGGGACTAATTTTGAGCAAGATAAAGATTAAAGGCATATCGTTAGGCATCACGTGGATACTTTTTGCCGGCATTGCCTTGGGTGCCTTGGGCATCGACACCAACGCCGAGATGCTGCACCTGATGAAGGAGTTCGGCCTGATACTGTTTGTTACCGGCGTAGGCCTGCAGGTGGGGCCGGGATTTTTCCGCAGCTTCCGCAAAGGGGGCCTTGCCATGAACGTTATGGCGCTGGTCAACGTGGCGTTGGGCGTGGGCATCACCGTGCTTATCGCCGTGTTGGCCAACCAAGAGCTCACCGACATGGCTGGCGTTTACACCGGAGCCATCACCAACACCCCCGGACTTTCGGCGGCACAGCAGGCCGTTGGCGACCTCGGCATCGAAGGTGTTTCCGACCGCTTGGCGGCGGGATACGCCGTGGCCTACCCACTGGCAGTGGTGGGCATGATAGTGTGCTGCCTTATCATACGGCCCAAAAACCTTGCCAACGAACCCTCAACCCTCGACGGCGACACCGCCATCAGTAACAAAAATGTCAAAAAAGGCGGCATAAAACTGATACCCATCTTTGTGATAATTGTGCTGGGAATAATACTTGGCTCGATACCAATTCCCGTAGGTCTCGACGCTCCGCTGAAACTGGGTCTTGCTGGAGGTCCCCTTGTGGTGGCACTCGTGGCCGGATGGTTAGGTGTGCGCAAAGGCTGGTTCGGCACCGATTTCACCGACGGACACGGCGTGCACATGCTGCGCGAGGTGGGCATAGCGCTGTTCCTTGCCTGCGTGGGACTGGGTGCCGGAAGCAGCTTTGTGGCCACAGTGCAGGTGCACTACATGTGGGTGGTTTACGGCGTAATCATCACCATGCTGCCACCTCTGACCGTTACCATTTTCGGACGCAAAGTGCTGAAAATGAATTACTACACCTTAATGGGATTTATCGGCGGAAGCCATACCGATCCCCCTACCCTTGCCTTTGCCAACACCATAGCCCCAGAGGGCTGCAAACTGCCCAACATGGGCTATGCCACAGTGTATCCACTGACCATGTTTCTGAGGATACTCACGGCTCAGCTGCTGGTGCTTTTCAGCTTATAACGAAAAAAAATATAAAATATTAAAACACATCCATTTATGAGAAAAGCTTTTGTATGCACCCTTGCCATAGCGCTTTTGGCAACATCGTGCAAATTGAAGAAAGACAGCGAGGAAGCCATCATCGGCAAGCCCGAAGTGAAAATCGAGAACGGACGTTTCACCCCCGAGGTGATGTGGGGCTTGGGCAAAATGGGAGGCTACGCCCTTTCGCCCGACGGCAAACGCATCGTTTACGCCGTAACTTACTACAATATCGACACCAACCGCGGCAACGCCGAGCTCTACGTGGTGAACACCGACGGCTCCGACACCCGCCAGATAACCACCACCGCCAAAAGCGAGTTCAACCCACTGTGGATCAACAACGAGACCATTGCCTTTGCCCGCAGCACCGACAATGGAGCACAGATGTTCAGCATCGCCGCCGACGGCAGTGCCGAAAAACAGCTGTCCAACATCGATGGCGGCATCGAAGGTTTCATCATCTCGCCCGACGGCAAAAAGGTGATATACACCGCCACCATTGCCAAGGAGAAACCCGCCGACATCGCCAAACTGTACGAGGGATTGCCCAAAGCCACGGGCCGTATCAACGAGGACCTTATGTACCGCCACTGGGACGAATGGGTTGACGCCATTCCGCATATCTACATGGCCGACTTCGACGGCAACAGCGTGAAAAACGCCACCGACGTGCTCGATGGCGAGCCTTTCGAATGCCCGATGCGCCCGTGGGGAGGACTGGAACAGGTGGCTTTCTCGCCCGACGGCAAATACATAGCCTACACCTGCCGAAAAAAAGTGGGTAAAGAGTACGCACTGTCCACAAACTCCGACATATATCTCTACAACATAGCCGACAAGAGCGTGAAAAACCTAAGCGAGGGCATTATGGGCTACGACCAGAACCCCGTGTTTTCGCACAACGGCAAAAAAATAGTGTGGGAAAGCATGGAACACGACGGCTACGAAAGCGACAAGCAACGCATGATGATGTACGACTTTGAAACCGGCACCCGCACCGACCTCACCGCCAACCTCGACCAATACTGCACCGGCTACGCTTGGAGCGACAACGACGACCAGATTTTCTTCGTAAGCCCCCACCTCGGCACCACCGAACTGTTTGCATATACCTTTGCCGACAGCAGTTTCCGCCAAGTTACCAACGACCTGCACGACATCTACTCGGTGCAGATTTCGGGCGACAACATCATTGCACAGGAGGTGTCGCTTTCCAAACCCGCCGAGCTGGTGGCCTACAAAACCACCGACAGTATGGCTCAGGGCAAACAGGTTACAAATGTAAACACCGAGGTGCTCAGCCAGCTGCGCATGGGCAAAACCGAAGCCCGCTGGGTAAAAACCACCAATGGCGAAGACATGCACGTATGGGTGGTGTATCCCTACGACTACGACAGCACCAAGACCTACCCCGCCTTGCTTTTCTGCCAAGGCGGACCGCAAGGCATGATAGGACAGTTCTGGAGCACCCGCTGGAATTTCCAAGTGATGTCGGGCGCCGGATACTTTGTTATAGCCCCCAACCGACACGGAGTGCCTGGTTTCGGCACCAAATGGAACGAGCAGATTAGCGGCGACTACGGCGGACAGAACATGAAAGACTACCTGCAAGCCTACGACATAATTGCCAAACAGCACCCCAACATCGACGAAAACCGCGTGGGTGCCTGCGGTGCAAGCTACGGCGCTTTCTCGGTGTACTGGCTGGCAGGCAACCACCAAGGCAGGTTCAAGGCTTTCCTTGCACACAACGGCATGTTCAACCTCGAACAGCAGTACTGCGAAACCGAAGAGCTGTGGTTTGTGAACTGGGACCTCGGCGGTCCCTTCTGGGACAAGAGCAACGCTGTGGCACAACGTAGTTTCGCCAACTCGCCCCACAAATTTGTGCAAAACTGGGATACCCCTATCTGCTGCATTCACGGTGAAAACGACTACCGCATTGTGGCCTCGCAGGGCATGGCAGCATACAACGCCGCCGTGATGCGCGGAATCCCCGCTCGTTACCTCTATTTCCCCGACGAAAACCACTGGGTGCTGCAACCGCAAAACAGCCTGCTGTGGCACCGCAATTTCATAGACTGGTTCGACAAATGGCTGAAGTGAGTTCGGTATTCGGAATTAGATATACTAAAAAAGCCGTGCAATGCGCGGCTTTTTTTATTATCAACGTTTCACGAAACATCCAAACATAACAACATTGCATAAAAAGCCGCGAATCTTTTATACGGTAAAAAGACCTATAACCAATTTCAAAAATAACACTTCCGAGCTCTGAAACCAAATTTATAAATATTCAGCGCCAGCCAGTTCCGAAATTGGAATTGGCTTTGCCAAGCAGAAGTTTAGAAAATCCGAATTAGAAAAAAAAAACGTATATTTGCAATTTCAAAAACAACAACCACACCGACAATGGCAGACACACAAGACAATATAATTCAGAACGTTACCAACAAAGACTACGAATGGGGGTTTGTTACCGACATTGCCACCGACACCGTGGGCAAAGGCCTCAACGAGGACGTGATACGCTATATCTCCGCCAAAAAAAACGAACCCGACTGGCTACTCGATTTCCGTCTGAAAGCCTACCGCAAATGGCTTACCATGGAAGAACCCAACTGGGGACACCTGAAATACGACAAAGTTGATTATCAAGACATTATATACTTCGCAGCTCCAAAAAAGAAAGAAAAAGCCAGCCTCGACGAGGTGGACCCCGAAATTCTTGCCACCTTCAACAAGCTGGGCATATCGCTCGAAGAGCAGAAGAAACTCTCCGGCGTGGCCGTGGACGCCGTTATGGACAGCGTTTCGGTGAAGACCACCTTCTCCGACACCCTCGCCAAGGACGGCATACTGTTCTGCTCGTTCAGCGAAGCGGTGCAGAAATATCCCGACATTGTGCGTAAATACCTCGCCTCTGTGGTGCCTATCGGCGACAATTTCTTCGCAGCCCTCAATAGCGCCGTATTCAGCGACGGCTCGTTCTGCTACATCCCCAAGGGAGTGCGCTGCCCCATCGACCTGAGCACCTATTTCCGTATCAACGCCGCCAACACCGGCCAGTTCGAACGCACCCTCATCATCGCCGACGAGGGGGCCTACGTTAGCTACATGGAAGGCTGCACCGCACCCCAGCGCGACGAAAACCAGCTACATGCCGCCATCGTGGAGATTGTGGCCCTGAAGGACGCCGAAGTGAAATACTCCACTGTGCAGAACTGGTACCCCGGCGACAAAAACGGCAACGGCGGCATCTACAATTTCGTTACCAAACGCGGCATCTGCAAAGGCAACAACTCAAAAATATCGTGGACACAGGTGGAGACCGGCTCCGCCGTAACGTGGAAATACCCGGGCTGCATACTACAGGGCGACAACTCGTCGGCGGAGTTCTACTCCGTGGCCGTTACCAACAACTACCAGCAGGCCGACACGGGAACCAAGATGATACATCTGGGCAAAAACACCCACAGCACCATCATATCCAAAGGCATCTCGGCCGGACACAGCCAGAACAGCTACCGCGGACTGGTGAACATCTCCAAAAACGCCAACGGAGCACGCAACTACTCGCAATGCGACTCGCTGCTACTCGGCGACACCTGCGGCGCACACACATGGCCATACATAAAGGTGGGCAACCAGTCGGCAGTACTCGAACACGAAGCCACCACATCGAAAATATCCGAAGACCAGCTTTTCTACTGCCAACAGCGCGGCATATCGCAGGAAAACGCCATAGGGCTGATAGTGAACGGCTACGCCAAGGACGTGCTGAAAAAACTTCCCATGGAATTTGCCGTGGAAGCACAGAAACTCCTCAACATCTGCCTCGAAGGAAGCGTGGGGTAATGAGAGTTAGGAGTTGAAAGTTAGAAAAACTTTTCCATTTCCTCCGCCGGCACAGTTTTTTGTTCGCCAGAGACCATATCCTTCACGGTAACGGTGCCGTTGGCCAGCTCGCTCTCGCCCACAAAAGCCACGTAGGGAATACGTTTTGCGTCGGCGTACGACATCTGTTTTTTCATCTTTGCGGCATCGGGGTAAATCTCCACCGCCACACCCTCGTTGCGGAGCTGTGCAGCCAAGGCGATGCAGCGCGCCATCTCCTTTTCGCCAAAATTGATGAAAAGCAGCGTGGCCTGTTGCTCCAGATTTTCGGGGAAAAGGTTGAGCTCGGCAAGGACGTCGTAAATACGGTCTGCGCCGAAGGATATGCCCACGCCAGACACTCCCGGAAGCCCGAAAATTCCCGTAAGGTTGTCGTAACGCCCTCCTCCACAGATACTTCCGATGGACACATTTTTGGCTTTCACCTCGAAAATGGCACCAGTGTAGTAGTTCAGTCCGCGCGCTAGGGTGAGGTCGAGATCCACCTCGCAGCCGGGTTTTACTGAGGCGATGTAGCCGAACAGCGTGCGCATCTCCTCCACACCTTTCATACCTGTTTCGTCGCCAGCAAAGAGGGTTTCGAGCTGTGCCAGTTTCTCGTCGGCGCTGCCCGAAAGGTCGAACACCGGCTGCAGCTTGGCAATGGCATCGGCGGTGAGTCCGCGTTCCATAAGCTCGGATTTGACGTTGTCCAAGCCGATTTTGTCCAGCTTGTCGATAGCCACGGTGATGTCGGTAAGTTTGTCGGGTGCGCCAATCATGTTGGCAATGCCTGCAAGTATTTTACGATTGTTAATTTTCACAGTTACAGCCACTTGCAAACGACGGAACACATCGTCTATCATCTGCACCAGCTCCAGTTCGTGCAGCAGCGAGTCGGAACCGATAACGTCGGCGTCGCACTGGTAGAACTCGCGGTAGCGGCCTTTCTGCGGACGGTCGGCGCGCCACACGGGTTGCATCTGATAGCGGCGGAAAGGGAACACAATATCGCCGCGGTGCTGCACCACAAAACGGGCGAAAGGCACCGTAAGGTCGTAGCGCAGGCCGCGGTCGCAAATACGCGGGGCCACACGGTGATAGTCGGCAGTAAAATCAACGCCGTCCATAAAATTGCCCGAGTTGAGGATTTTGAACAGCAGTTTGTCGCCCTCCTCGCCGTATTTTCCCATCAGCGTGGAGAGGTTCTCCATGGCCGGCGTCTCTATCGGCGCAAAGCAATAGGTTTTGAAAACCGAACGTATGGTGTCAAAAATATAGTTGCGACGCGTCATCTCGACAGGCATAAAATCGCGTGTCCCTTTGGGTATGCTACAAGTTATCTGTGCCATATATCTCTAATAATAAATAATTTAACCACTTTTGCCGCATTTTACGGTCTTTGCAAATATACAATTTTTTTTGTTAGGAATTAGGAGTTTGGAGTTAAGAGGTTGAGAGTTGAGAGTTGAGAGTTTGGAGTTTGGAGTTTGGAGTTTGGAGTTTGGGGTTTGGGGTTTGTGGTTTGGAGTTTGGGGTTTGGGGTTTGGAGTTATTAAGGCGCACCTTCGGTGCGCCTTTCTTTTCAGAACAACTATCAATCATTCATTGTACATTGTCAATTGTACATTGTCAATTGTACATTGTCAATTGTACATTGTTTCTACTCCTTCACAAATTTCACTTTGCTTGCGCCGGCGGCAACCACGTAAACGCCTTTGTTGAGGCCGGACACGTTGATTTGTGTGTTTTCGGTGGCGGTGAGTTGCATCACCACTTTGCCTGTCATGTCGTATATGCGGATGATGGTGCCGTTTTCAACACCGCTGAGGTTTATCACGTCCTTAGCGGGGTTGGGGTAAACGCTCATCTCGGTGGCAGTGGCGGCGGTTATGCCCTGCGGGGATGCTGTCTGCACGGCAAACAGTGACGGAACTTGCACGGCGCGACCCAGCAGTTTGCCTATGTATTTCATCTCGCCGTTGGTGGTGTTCACGTAGAACATGGCAGTATTGCCGTAGCCGTCGTCGTTGTTATTTCGGTCGTATGATGCCAAGAACAGCTCTCCGGTGCTGTAGTCGAAAGCCATAGCCGAAAAGTAGTAGACGTAAATTCCTGAGCTACCAACAAGGGTGGTGGTTCCGTTGTTCAGGTTGACGCGGTACAGGCTGCCGTTGCCATCAGATTCCATCACGTATGCCTCACCCTGAGCGTTGATGGCAAAAGCGCAGATGTAGACAGACAGCTGTCCCATAACGGTGTAGTGTTCAGGGTCGGAGAGGTCGAAATTGCACAATTTCTTGTCCATGGTGATAAAGTACATTTTGCCATCGACGGGGTTGTACTGCATGGCTACTATTTCGGATGACAAAGGCGAGGCCAATATGTAGTCTATGGCGCCGGAAATGAAGTTGCCATTGATGTTGGCGCGAGTTATCTTGCTGTAGCTGCCTTGGTTGTACCATACGTAGTTGCCTGCGTATGTGCCGGATGATATGTCGTCGTTGAAATGTGCCGAGGCGGTATCGGCGTTGGCCGGGTTTTGCATGCTGAATTTTAGGAAATGCTCCTGCCAAGGGTAGCAGTTGGAGCCTTCCACCCAGTAGGCGTATGCGTACCATTGTGCTGTGGAGCGGGGTGTGTATTCCGGAGCACGGTTTACACCGGTAACGCTTAGGTCGTCGATACGGGCGGCTGTGCCGTCGCCATAACTATTATCGTTGCGCCAAACAAACACCAGTTTGCATTTCTGGTTGGGGAAAGGATTTTTAATGGTGGCCGTAAGCTGTTGTCCGCTAATACCCGTCAGTTTCACCGAATGCAGAAGATCCGACTGGCTGAAATTGAGCACATAAGGCAGATTTGCATCATCAGGATCGGATACGTAATGAGTAACGTAGCTCGCTGGTTCCCAAACGGTGTCTTTCGGTATAAGGTAAACCGACATGTGGTCGTAAATGTCCGTTCCATCATCTTCGCCGCCTATTTCAGCCGCATAGAAACTAACTTTTATACTGTCGCTGTTGTCGAGCTGCAGAACGCGTTCGGCAAGCGCTGTAATGGGATGTCCAGAGATGTAGTAGTCGGGGTAAGCAGCATCGCCGCAGTGCAGGTCGTTGTTGAAAGCCCAAAAAGCTGTTTTGCCGTCGGGGACGGTTTTGCAGTACCACTGGGCGTTATCGGCGGCATTGGCGAAATTGGAGGTGTAGGGCAGGGTGGCTGGCTGGTCGTAGGTGTAGGTTATTTTCAAATCGGGGCAGGATATAGCTCTATCAACAGTTCCTAAATAACTCGAAAGGTTGCCGGCCTCCGGATTTGGATTGTAGTTGTCGGAACGGTACGACAACGTGCCGTAGAGGCCGCCGTTTTCACGCTGGCGGAAATAGCGCATCTCGTAATTTCCAGTACTGTCGTATATGGCAATAAGCAGATGGTTGTTGCTTTGCACCTGATATACAAAGTCGTTCTGCAGATTGATGGTTACCCAGCCTGCAGAAGCCGGAATTGTAAGGTTGCCACAGAATACGCGGTTGGTCTCCGAAACAGATTCCGGTGTTGTGGAAGCAAAGTAGTTGTTGGTAACATTTTTCATGTACACCACAATCTTGCGAGTGGTGGTACTGCTGACAGTTACTCCACTAGAACCCTTGCCTGTAAAATAAAACGACAGTGATTTGATTTTTACCGCTGCACCGGTAGGTCCTGGCATATAGTTGCGGTTATAAATCATTTGGGTATAGGAATAGTTGTGATAGGTGCTCATTGGTGCTTTATACGACGAGTCGGTGTACGAACCCACTTTCACAAGTGTGTCCCGTTGCGCGGTGGCAACACCTGCCCAAGCCATCAGGCCTGCAAACAGGAAAAATGATAAAAATTTTTTCATAACGGGTTAAGATTTAATTAATATTTTGATTATTATATCCTTAATTTGGCACTACAAATTTACAAAAAAAAACAATAATACAGCAAAATAAAATTGTTAAAATGTTCAAATGACGATATGTCAACGAATTACGGTCGAAAAAAAACGCCGGTTGGATAATTGTCGGAGTTTTGCCCCCGGTGGAACCGATGAAAAGCGAATAATAAAGGCATTGGGAATAGGAAAAAAGATAACACGTCAGTTCAACTATGAATCCCCCGCTTCTGTTCTCCGCCTTCGGCTTTCGAACCGAAGCTCGCGAACACCTTAAAAATAAATATAATACCATGAGCAAAGGCCCACTGGTTCTTTCTTTACCCCTCTGAGAGGGGGCCGGGGGGAGTTTTCTCTGCTTTCGGCTAATCATACTTTTCCTGTCGCCATACCGTTCGTTTCTTTCCGGAGACTGACACATCGAAATCTATACAGATCAGCAACAAAAAAAAACACATGCAAAGAGGCATCAACACAAGCTGAAGCCAGCAATAACAAGACCTACGCAAAAAAAATGCCGTTATTTACCGTCTGACAACCAACAAAATACGCCAAAGGAATAAAAAAAAAAGAAAAAAAATTTGGGAGAAACAAAAAAAACTTGTACCTTTGCAAAACTTTTTAGAGAGTTTTTTGACATCGAAAAAAGCAATATTCCTCAATAGCTCAGTTGGTTAGAGCACCTGACTGTTAATCAGGGGGTCGCAGGTTCAAGTCCTGCTTGGGGAGCAACGAAGGGGCAACAAGCCGCCTAACTTTCCTCAATAGCTCAGTTGGTTAGAGCACCTGACTGTTAATCAGGGGGTCGCAGGTTCAAGTCCTGCTTGGGGAGCAAAACCGAAGGGTCGCACAAAACGGCTCTTTTTTTGTATCACACAATGGGCAGCATACTCACAGTAACACTTTTGGCGTCAGTGCTTTTGGCCCTTGCCTTTGCCGGCATAGGCATAAAAATGATAGTGCGCCGTGGGGGCGAGTTCAAGCGGCACTGCTCCAGCACCGACCCATACACCGGACACAGCACCGGCTGCATCTGCGGCAACGCCAAAGCCAACTGCCCCGAACAGAAAAAACACACGCCTCTGGAGGTGAACGACGAACTGCTGAAAGAGTGCTGAACGTTCGGCCCCCACTGCCTCAAAACAGCAACAATACCGCTTTGATTTTAAACATCGAAAGACTCGAAAGCACAAAAAACATCGTTTTTTCGTAATTGTAGAACCTTCTATTTTGCGCGTCACGACAATACAAATAGCAAAACGTCAAAAAATCACTGCCAAAAACGCTTACATCTCCCACCGTGCAGCCCACATTTCAACAGCGCAAATTGGATAAATCAGGACAGCCGACAAGGTTAAAATACTAAAAATTAGAGATTTACAAAACAAGGAAAAATAATTTCGGCAAAAATTTTGTCAGTTTGGAAAAAAGTTGTACTTTTGCAGTCCGTTTTGAACGAAAATAATAAATAGTAAAAACAAATAAACAATGTACGCAATAGTAGAAATAGCAGGAAAGCAGTTCAAGGTTGTGCAAGATCAGAAGATTTTTGTGAACCGCCTGAAAGACGACGAAGGCGCTCAAGTATCTTTTGACACCGTGATGCTGAAAGACAACGACGGGGCCGTGGAAATTGGCCAGCCCTACCTGGCAGGAGCAAAAGTAAACGCCACCGTTTTGAAACACATTAAGGGAGACAAAGTTTTGGTTTTCCACAAAAAACGCAGAAAAGGCTATCAGAAAATGAACGGTCACCGCGACTATCTGACCCAGATAAAAATAGATAGCATCTTATAAATTTAATGTTGGACTTATAAAAAGATACAGATATGGCACATAAGAAAGGTGTAGGAAGTTCCAGTAACGGTCGTGAATCCGAAAGCAAACGCTTGGGCGTTAAGATTTTCGGCGGTCAGAAATGCATAGCCGGCAACATCATTGTTCGCCAGCGCGGCACAGTGCACAACCCCGGCAAAAACGTGGGAATGGGCAAAGACCACACCCTGTTTGCTTTGGTTGACGGCACAGTACAATTCAAAAAAGGTCGCGAAGACCGCTCTTACGTTTCGGTAGTTCCCGAAGCCGAGGCTTAAAAGAAAGCTTACAAAATTTGACATAAATTTTTGGAAGACTTCTCCGCAAGGGAAGTCTTCTTTTTTCATTAGATGAGCGGATTTGCACCAAGCAACGGCAATGCGTAAATGGGAAAAAAAGGTTGTATTATATCGGTGGTTTACCATATAAAAACAACATTATATATACAAGTAGCCTGTTTCCGACAGGCCATTGCTCCCGTCCATTGCCATAACGCGCCGACTGCGTCTAATGTTATGTGCGCTTTGCACATTCCGCATCTCCGACATAATTGACACAGACGCTTCAGTATTAAGCGGATTGGTATATATAAGCGGGATTGCAAATAACGATGCTTAAGCGTGTCGGATTACAAATCCGACACGGTGGGCTAATTTCTAACTCCTAATTCGCGACTCTCTACTGTTTCAGCCGTTTGGTGATTTCGTTGTTGAACAGGAAATCGTTCAGCTCTTTGTTGGTACAGGTTATCACCTCGTGGCGGTTGCCCTCCCACCACAGCTGTCCGTTGTAGATAAAGACGATGTGTTCGCCTATTTCGAGCACGGAGTTCATGTCGTGGGTGTTGATGATGGTGGTAATGTTCAGCTCTTCAGTTATCTCCTTGATTAGTTTGTCGATAAGTATGGAGGTCTGCGGGTCGAGGCCGGAGTTTGGCTCGTCGCAGAACAAGTATTTGGGACTGGCCACAATGGCGCGGGCTATTGCCACACGCTTACGCATGCCGCCGCTGAGCTCCGAGGCGTAAAGCTTGTGTGCTTGGGGCAGGTCCACACGTTCGAGGCAGAAATCCACACGCTTGTCCATTTCGGCGGACGACATTTTGGAGAACATCTGTAGCGGGAACCGCACGTTTTCGGCCACCGACATGGAGTCGAACAGCGCGCCGCCCTGAAATACCATGCCGATCTCGCGTTTGAGGGCCGTGGTCTGACTTTCGTCCATAGCGGAGAGTTGGCGCCCGTCGTAGAAAATCTCACCCGATGTAACCTTGTCCAGTCCGCTCACCGATTTCACGAGCACCGTTTTGCCGGAGCCGCTTCGTCCGATTACGAGGTTGGTCTTGCCAGTTTCAAAAACGGTGGAGATGCCTTTCAGCACCTGTTTTTCGCCGAAATTTTTGTAAATGTCCTTTATCTCAATCATTGCTAACCGTCAGATAAGTATGCTGGTGAGTATGAGGTTGGCCACAATAAGCACTATGCAGCTCTCCACCACGGCGCGGGTGCTGGCCTGCCCCACTTCCAAAGCGCCGCCGGAGACGCTGTAGCCGCGGAAACTGCTCACCGAGGCGATGATGAAATTATACACTATGCCTTTGGTGATGCCGTAGAACATATCGTACGAGGCAAACTCGAGCTGCAGGCCGTCGAGATACTCGTACGAGCTCATGGCGCCCGAAATCATGCCAAAAAGCCAGCCGCCAAAAAGAGCCGAGAACACGCTAAGCGTAACTATGATGGGACTGAAAAGCATAAAAGCCGCTATCTTGGGCAGTATCAGGTAGTTGGCGGAATTCACGCCCATTATGTCAAGAGCATCGATTTGTTCGGTGATACGCATGGTGCCAAGTTCGGAAGCTATGCGCGACCCAACCTTGCCGGCCAGCACAAGGCCTATCATGGTGGGGGCGAACTCCAGCATAATGGCTTTGCGCGAGGTGTAGCCCGTTATCCATGTGGGATAGATGGGGTTGCTGAGGCTGGCGGCAAGCTGTATGACAACCGCGGCCCCAACAAAAGCCGATATGATGCAGGCTATGGGCAACGACTCCAGACCCAGCACTTTCATCTCGAAAAACAGCTGGCGACGAAAAGCCTTGCCATTGTCGGGACGGCGCAGAACCTTGCCCAACAACATGAAATACGAGCCTACCGTGTCTATAAACTTCTTCATAAAATTCTCATTGTGAGCAACTTGTATACATAGCCACAAGAGTGCTACATCTGCAAAGGTACTATTTTTTTTTCGTTTTTACAATAGACAGCAGTTTCACGTGATAGAAAAAAAATCCCATATTTTGACAAAACCGAGAGGATCAAAAAGTAACGAATAGGAAAAAGTACCTTCTCCCCACTCCCCTGCCGCTTAATCTGCACTACGCACTTTCGGCACTTGTCTGCAGAAAAAGATGTACATACAAACGGTGCCGCAACGTCTCGCCATATAAACCGCTTTCGGGAGTCCATCCGGCAAAGGCTTTACATTTATATTTGCATTATCAAAAAAAAATCGTATCTTTGCTTTTGCAAATATTACGCCCATGCGCATAACAAAATGGATACCAGCACTTTGCCTGATGGCAATGACCCACATCGCCGTTGGGCAGGACATCCATTTCTCGCAAGCTGACCTCAACCCGATGCTTACCAACCCCGCCTTTACGGGATTTTTCGAGGGTCGCGCACGGTTCAGCGCCATATACCGCAACCAATGGGCAACAGTGAGCCACCCCTACCAAACCCTTGCCGCCACGGCCGAATATGGTTTTTACCGCAACCGCTACAACTCCAGCGGACTCAACATCGGGGCCATGGTAAGCGCCGACAAGGCCGGTACGCTGGGCTACGGCATTGCTCAGGCCGACATCACACTGTCGTTTTTCAAGGCTTTGAGCCAATTCAACGAGAACTACCTCGCCATTGGTGTCAGCACCGGATACGGCCAACGCAGGTTCGACCCCTCCGACGCCGAAATGACCGACCCCGACGAGGTTTTTCAACGCACCAGCCAGAACTACATCGACTGCGGAGTGGGACTGCTGTGGAGCGACCAGTTCTCCAACGCCCTCGGCATGCAGCTCGGAATAGCGGCATACCACCTCAACCGCCCCAACATATCGTACCTCGAGCTCGACAGCACTTTTCTGGAACCGAAATTCAACGCTTACCTCAATTTCAGCATCCTAACCAACGACCGCGTAACCCTTGTGCCCACGGCACTGCTGCAGTTCCAGCAGCAATACAGCGAGTTTCTGTACGGCATCAAAGCCAAATTCGACATATCGCGACGAGCATACGACAAAAGCAACATCTTTGCCGGAGTTTTCTTCCGCCAGATGGACGCGATTGTGGTAACCGCCGGACTTGAGTACGCGAATTTCGTGTTCGGCGCGGGCTACGACGTCAACATCTCCGACCTGCGTCCCGCCAGCCACACCGTGGGAGCCGTGGAGCTCGGCATCGTTTATTATGTAAAAGAAAAGAAACGTGTAAAGAAAGTAAAAGCCATACCCTGCCCCGTATTTTAGATGAAAAGAACAACAACACATACACGGTCTATTCTACGCACATTGTTGATAATGATAATGTTGCATTTGCCGCTATGCCTGTTGGCGCAAAACGAGAGCGAACTTGCCGGCGACGAGGCCTTCAGCCTTGGCTTTTACAAAGAGGCCCTGAGCCACTACAAGGCGGCAATAGTGATGAGCTCGCAAAACACCGAGCTGATAAGCAAGATGGCCGAGTCGGCACGTCTGGCCAACGACTACCACGCCGCCATACACTACTACCAGCGTCTGCGCAACGCCCCCAACGCCGCCAGCTACCCCGACGCCGACTACCAGCTGGCCACCATGTACAAATGCAACGGCAACCCCGACTCGGCACTGCACTATTTCAAAAGCTACGTGCAGTCGTTCCCCAAAAACAGCGAGCTGGAACGCCGTGCGCGCAAGGAGATAACCGCCTGTTCGCTGATACTGACAGACTCCATAGACCACATGCGGCGCAAGTACAGGGTGATACACGAAGGCAAAAGCCTGAACACCGAAAACAGCGAGTCGGGAGCCATCACCGTGGGCGACTCGATAGTGCTTTTTTCGCGACTCAACGAGATTTTTTCGCCATCGTCGGAAAACTCGTTCTTCGGCACCTTTGTCCTGCAACAGATATTCCAGTCGCGCATTGGCAAAAACGGGCGTCTGACACAGAGCCAGCTCAACAACTGGGGCATCAACAGCAAAAAGATGCACAGCGGCAATGTGGCCTACGACGCAGTGAACCATAGCATATACTTCACCTACGGCAACCCCAACACGTTTGCCGACATACAATGCCACATATATGTTTCGCACTACCGCAACGGCAAGTGGTCGTCGCCCAAAAAGCTGGGACGCAACGTAAACCTGCCCGACTACACCTCCACCCAGCCCGCTGTGGCGCACCGCAACGGCGTTACTCTACTGTTCTACACATCAAACCGCCCCGGCGGCAGCGGCGGACTCGACATCTGGTACACCATCGTGGACGGCGACAACCTGAGCCCCAGCATCAACCTCGGCTCGCCGGTGAATACCCCAGGCAACGAGATAACTCCTTTCTACAGCGATGCCACTGGCGAACTCTACTTCAGTTCCGACTACCACCACGGCTACGGCGGGTACGACGTTTTCTGCTCGCGCGGTTTCCGCGACCAATGGAGCAAGCCCGAAAACCTTGGCGGAAAGCTGAACTCGCCTGCCAACGACATCTATTTTACGGTAAATGCCAACGACTCCCTGTCGGGATACCTCACCACCAACCGCAAAGGATCATATTTTATTGCCGACAACACCTGCTGCCACGACATCTACTCGTGGCGCCGCACTGTGGACACCATACCCATTGTTGACACCACGCCAAAACGCGACACCATCGAGGTGCAGATAACACAACGCCACGCCCGCGAGCTGCTACCCGTAACCCTTTATTTCCACAACGACGAACCCGACCCTCGTTCGCAAAACGTTACCACAACAAAAACCTACTCCGATGCCTACACCAATTACCTCACCCTTAAGCCGGAGTACAAAAAACAGCACGCCGGCCAGAAAGCCTCCGCACAGAAAGACAGCCTTTTACGCGCTTTGGACCTGTTTTTCGACAGCACCCTGCCCAGCAGCTACCGCGACCTCGACAGCCTTATGCGCATCATACGCCGCGACCTGCGCGAGGGCCGACACATACGGCTGCTGGTGAAAGGCTACGCCAGTCCGCTGGCAACGGAGAAATACAACTTCGCACTCTCCCAACGACGCATATCCAGTTTCCTGAACGAGCTCTTGGCCTACGACAACGGCATTATTGCCAAACATATACAAAACTCCAATATGGGCGGGAGCCTGCAGATAGAGGAACTTGCGCTTGGAAGCAGCACCGCCGGCAAGCACGTGAGCAACGACGCCCGAAACCAGAGCAAATCGGTGTACAGTCCCGAAGCCATTGCCGAACGAAGGATAGAGATAGTTGATTACCAGTACACCGACGAGGGCAACGACAGCCGTCTGCAACTGACGTCGGGCACGGTGGACCTCGGAACTCTGCCAAGCGACACCTCCATAACGGTGCACGTGCGGCTGCCCATCACCGACGGCAAAAAAATGATTGTCAACTATTTGCACATAGCCTCATCCAATGTGCGGCTGGTGCCCAACTCCGAGACCACCGCCAACGGCAGCCTATGTTTTCAACTGAAAATCAATACTTTCGGCATCAACTCCTCGGCATCGCTGTTCATTCCGCTCACTATTCGCGTAAACAATGAAAACTCCACCCAGACCATTTTCTTGGAATACAGAGTGCGGCAGTGAAAGCTACAACAACTATAGTTTGGATTACAGAATCGCACATATAATCCCAATCAGCAAAATTAATTGTTGCCACATCAAACGAATAGTACACTTATGATTATATTCGTCAGAATTTATTTTTTTCATCTGTCACAATCATCATATTTATATTCTCTCCGCCAGATTTTGCAAATAATTTACTGCCATTAATATTATAGTATGCTGTATCCATCCCCTCTGGATCCACCAACTTCACCGGATTCCAAGCGCAATAAGCATAAGGACTGATAGTCGGATACTTATCACTCATCGGGTCCACGCTCATAAAGCCCAAGTCCACATTGTCAAATCTTGCACCAAAATAATAATATCCCGTTTCAATATCCTTTTCTTTTCCTGTAAACGTAAACCTTTCGTCGTAACTGCCGCTTAGCTGCTTTACAAACTCCTCGCCGTAGGGCAAGTGCAATAAAAACTGTGTGGGAGAAGCATTTTGTAAAGTCACCCAGTTGGCGGAGCCGAGATGGTTGCCGTGGAAGTAGAATATCTCTTCGCTCCTGTCGGTTCTTAAGCCATATTTCACGAAACAAAGGGGGTCAACA
>CALGGY010000012.1 GCA_937915785.1 uncultured Bacteroidales bacterium | reverse complement strand
CTCCCATTTTATTTTATCAACTATATTTTAGAAAAAACGTTTTGGACACTATTGAGAACTTAGCGAAAAAAATGCGATAGCCGCTTTTTCGTGGAATGAATTTCCCTGCAAAACGGCCTTGAAAATTATTGCCAGAGGTGTGGCCGCTTGTTAAATATTGTTAAGTGGATTTGGCATAATGTTTTAATAATCAGTGCGATGGGGTTGTGTGTCTGGTCGTGGTTTTGTGGAGTCGTAAAAAAGTTGTATCTTTGCACCGCGCAATTGAAGTAAAAAAACTGTAAAGACACGGTACAGTTTTGTATAAATCTGTACCAAAGGTAAAATATAACTAACTAACTATTAAATCTTTATGAAAATAATAGGAACAGGAAGCGCGTTACCATCTTTATCGGTTACGAACAACGATTTGGCAAAATTTCTGGATACAAGCGACGAGTGGATTACAGAACGCACTGGCATCAAGGCCCGCCGTCTGCTCTCCGACGAAACCCTCTACGACATTGCCGAAATAGCCGCCAAAAAAGCTATCGAAGCATCTGGTCTCAGTCCCGAACAAATAGATTTCCTTATCTGCTCCAATGTGGCCAACCGCCACGTAACTCCCGGCTTAAGCTGCCTTATGCAGGAGCGTATCGGCGTACAGTGCGCCGGATTGGACATCAACGTGGCATGTGCCGGTTTCGTGAACGCCATGATGCTGGCCGACAGCATGATAAAGGCGGGCAACGCAAGATATATCATGATTCTGTGTGCCGAGGAACCCTCCAAATACTGCAACTGGGCCGAGCGCGACTGCAGCATACTTTTTGCCGACGGCGCAGGTGCAGTGATAGTAGGCCCCGGCGACTCGTTCAAGGACGTGCAGCTTACCATGATATACAACCGCGACGTGCTGTACTACGAGCGTGGCTTGGAACAGACTCCTTACGAGAAAAACTACATCAAAGGCCAACCTCTGGTGATGAAAGGCCGCGAGCTTTTCCGCCAAGCAGTGTCGGAATCGTCGAAAGACATAATGAAAATGCTTTCCCGTCAGGGACTTACCCCGTCCAACATCGACTATTTCCTCATACATCAGGCCAACAAACGCATTATCGACGGCATACGTTCGCAGCTTAAAGAACCCGAAGAAAAATTCCCATCCAACATCGAATTTTACGGCAACACATCGTCGGCAAGCATACCCATTCTGCTCGACGAGATGCTGGCCAACGGCCGTATCCACAAAGGCGACAAGATAGTGATGTCGGCTTTCGGTGCCGGTTTCGTATCCGCCGCCTGCCTGCTGGAATGGCAGTGATAATTAGGAGTTAGGAGTTGGGAATTAAGTGTTTTGAGTTTGTAATTAGTAATTAGCAGTTAGCAATTAAACACTTGGTAATTAAACACATATATTTCTACCCAAACAGCCATTAAACAACTAAACCATCAACAATTAAACAGTTAAACAACTATAAACAATCAACAATGGAAAGAAGAGTAGTTATAACCGGATTAGGCGTGGTTTCGCCCCTTGGCAACGATGTGGCCACTTTTTGGGACAACCTTCAGAAAGGCGTTTGCGCCATCCGTCCGATACAAAATATGTCCACCGAAGGTCAGAAAGTTAGTGTAGCCGCCGAAGTCTTGGATTTCGACCCCACCGCATTCGACGTGGACAAAGGCATGATGCGCCGTGCCGACCGTTATTCGCAGTTCGCGCTGGCCGCCGCCTCGCAGGCCATGAAAGACAGCGGTCTGGAGTGTGAACCCGAACGCTTGGGCGTTTTTGTGGGCTCCGGCGTGGGTGGCATACACACCCTCTGCTCCGAGCACGAGAAAATGATGACCGAAGGCGTGGGTCGCGTGTCGCCACTGTTTGTGCCGATGATGATTTCCAACATCGCCGCTGGCAACATAGCCATACAGTATCACGCCGAAGGCCCCTGCCTGCCCATAGTTACGGCCTGCGCCACCGCCACACACTCCATAGGCGAGGCGTTCCGCAACATCAAACACGGCTACGCCGACGCCATTATTGCCGGTGGAACTGAGTCGGCCATAGTGCCCATAGCTGTGTCGGGATTTGCCAACAGCAAAGCCCTGTCGCTTGCCACCAACCCCAACGAGGCCTCGCTGCCGTTCGACAAACGCCGTGGCGGTTTCGTCATCGGCGAAGGCTCCGGCATCGTCATCCTCGAAGAATACGAGCACGCCCGCAAACGCGGCGCCAAGATTTACGCCGAGGTGTGCGGTTTCGGCAACACCTGCGACGCCTACCACTACACAGCCCCGCGTCCCGACGCCAAGTCGCAGACCATCGCCATAGAGCAGGCGCTGAAAGAAGCCGAATACAATGGCGAGATGCTGTACGTGAACGCCCACGGCACCGGCACGGCCCTCAACGACAAAACCGAGACCATGGCACTGAAACAGTCGCTCGGCGAAGAGCTGGCACACAAGGCCATGATAAGCTCCAACAAATCGATGTTCGGCCACTGCCTCGGAGCAGCAGGTGGACTGGAAATGGTGGCCACGGCTCTTACCCTCAAACACGGAGTGCTGCCGCCAACCATCAACCTCAACGAGTCCGACCCCGACTGCGACCTCGACTACATACCGCATACCGCACGCCAGGTGCAGGCCGACATAGCCATCTCCGACTCCTTCGGCTTCGGCGGACAGAACGCCTGCGTGGCAGTAAGGAAACTCTAATTAGTAATTTGTGATTTTTCGTCAAAAGTCAAAGGACAAAGGTCAAAGGACAAAAGTCAAAAGTGAAAATGATAATTAAATTATTTACCAAAAATGTGTCGCAGACACATGATATCAATAACTCCACATGAAGAAACAGCATGTGGCTGTTTCGATAGCAAAGCGGAGAACCTCCAAAACGCAGTGCGGGGGTGAGAATAAACCCTCTGAAAACAGCGTCTCGGAGAGACTCGACCTTTACTTAATAATAAGTAGTCAATAGTCTACTGACCAAAGACCGGTGACCATCGACCAAAGACCAAGTCAAAAAAATCGTATCTTTGCAGTTTGAATTATTGTGAAAAATGACACCAAATAACCATAAAACGAAAGGAGTACTATTGAAAACAGCACTTGTTAAAAAAGTTTTGCAGCTAATTGCGGTGGCTTTGGTGGGGATGGTAATGGCTACATCATGCAAAAAGGAAAAGAATGAAGAAAATGTAGAGTGTTATACCTACCAATACGATGGTGACAACTATGTTAATCTTACAATATATTGGAACTTGGGAAAATATTATACAGAAGTTACTAACAATTTAGAGCATGTGAAGTTTTTGTTCAATGATAATACATGGGAACAGTTTCGATTGGATAATAATATGATGTACGTAAAAGAGACATATTCTGATAGAGTTAATCCTCTGATAGCGGTTGAAAGTGCTTGGGAATATCATTTTATTTCAGACACTGTATTTCAGATGATTTATTGAAATAGTTTGCCAGCCGATGACAGTCAGAATTTTATAACAACTTATGATTTTGTTCAGCAATAATATAAACAAAATGCGACGAACCATAGTACTGATTATTATTAAGAGGCATGTTTTGGCAAATAAATTTTTTTAAACAAACTATTATTCGACAAAAATAAATTGAAAAAATAAAAACAAAAGTAAAATGAAAAAAAATAGTCTATTTAAAATATTACCGCTGATTGCGGTGGCTATGATAGGAACGACTTCGGTTACATCCTGCGAAAAAGAAAATCATGAAGAATGTGTTAATATTAATAATACAGACAATATTAACATATGTAATATCAAATGGAAACTTATTCAGATAACCGATTTGGACAATTTAGGAGTTGTTACTTTTCCAATAACCGACAATCGTTATTGGATTGAATTGGATGGTGTTTCAAATAAGTTAGTTTGTTTTGGTGAAATAAATGAGTTCAATGGCATTTACGCAGTTGATACGTCTAATACTGTTATTGATATTTATTTTGATTTATCTACAGAGATAGGTATTATTGATAATACATTAGAAGATGATGTTATTCAATTATTGGAGAAATGTGAATCATATGAAATCAAGGATGGAGTGTTTACTCTATATGCCGATAAGGAAAAAATAATTTTGAAATTCATTGATTTAAATAATTGAATATGAGAGAAGTAACTATACTGATAATAGGAATTGTTTTTCTCTTGTTTGGCAATTTGTCTTACGGACAATTGAGTACTAACGAAAAACCTTATAGTTTCTCATATGATAATCTTAAATGGGAAAATAACCAAGTGGTTTTACCAAAGATTGATTTGGAAGAGATTAGTAAAGAAGATTCTATTGATGAGGAAAATGGTAATCCACCAAGATTTGGTTATCCACACAAAGTAGATTTAAATCTTGATAATTCTGGTGAGTGGCTTAGCCTTCCAAATGGAGATAAATTATGGAGATTGGAAATTTGTTGCCCATCCGCAAAATCAATTAATCTTTTGTATGATAAATTTTGGCTACCTGATGACGCTAAAATGTTTGTTTATAGTAGAGACAAAAAGCAAATTTTGGGAGCATTTACTTCAAGAAATAATAAGGGCTCAAGCAGTGAACCTCGTGGATTTGCGACAGGATTGGTTTATAGCGATTCTATAGTGATTGAATACTATGTACCACATTATATACAAAATATAGGGTTTATTTCAATAGCATACGTAATACAAGGATACAGATTTTTTGGAGTTGAAACAGGAAATTTGGGTAGATCAGGTGCTTGTCAAGTTAATATTAATTGTTTAGAAGGTCAGGGATGGCAAAAAGAAAAAAACGCTGTTGCGGCAATTATTATTGATGGTAGGTATCTTTGTACAGGTTCTTTAGTTAATACTACTTCTAAAGATAATAGGCCGTTTTTTTTGACAGCTGATCATTGTTTAAATGGCCATGATGCATTAAATAATGAGAATTGTGATTATTGGACTTTTTATTGGAATTATGAAAGTCCAGATTGTAATAATCCTATAAATGAACCAGAGCATTATACAACAAATGGCGCGGTGGTTCTTGCAAACAATTCGATTTCTGATTTCGCTTTGTTGTATCTGAATGAAGATCCAAGGGATAATTCTTGCATAAAAAAATATTATCTCGGTTGGGATAACTTTGGGAATTCTGGAACATCTGTTATTGGCATTCATCATCCTAAAGGTGATATAAAAAAAATAGCTACAAAAAACACTGCACCAACGACAAGTGGTAATTTTTGGAGTCTTTATTGGGATCAAACTACAAATGGATATAGTGTTACAGAAGGTGGCTCTTCTGGTTCACCATTAATCAATAATGATAGACATCTTATAGGTCAATTGTATGGTGGTAGTTCATTAAATTGTACAAATCCAAGTATGGATTATGCTTTGTATGGAAAATTTAGTCAGTCATGGACAAGTAATGATACAGCAGATAATCATAGAAAACTGAAACCTTGGTTGGATTCGTTAAATACTGGTAATACCGTAATAGATGGTGTTGGTTTAATTATTGACCTTTTCATCCGTGACTCTGTTACAGATAATGGAACTATGCCGTCAAACGTAGCATTCAATTGGGACAGCCCGGATATTTGGCTGGAAGATTTGAGCGGCAACAGGGTTGAAAATCCTACAGGCAATACATATTATAATGTGTGTGTGCGCATTCACAACCGCAGCGATTATCCTTCAACAGGGGATGAAAGGTTGTTCCTAAATTGGGCAAAAGCCGGCATAAACGACTATTGGTATGAGAACTGGACATCGTACAACCCACTTATATGCGACCAGCACACTGCTTATAAGGGAGGAGCAATAGATTCTCCTAATGGCATCCCTCTGAGTTCGATACCCGCTCACAGCAGTAAAATTGAAAAAGTCCAATGGCGAACCCCATTATGGGAGTATTATGTTAATTGCTCAAATTTTACTGACGACCCATGGCATTTCTGCCTGCTCGCGCGTGTGCACGATGGCGATACAATTGCTCATGAAAACGAACAACAGACAGGTGTTTATTGGCTTGTGCGCGACCACAATAACGTGGCACAGAAAAACGTTTATCTGAACAAAGGCGCAAGTCACAAATCCGTAATATCTATTAGCAATCCAACCGCCAATTCCACAACCCGTTTTCTGCGTTTGCTGAAACGACAGAACATTTTTGAAGAAAAAATCACGGACTTTGCAGAAGTTTCGCTCACACTCGATGCAGATTTGATATCTGCTATAAACCATGATTTGCTCACTGGTGCAAAATTCGTAAACGACAACACATTGCTGATTACAGACGATGATTTTATGCTGCCTCTCCAACTCACAGCGGGGCAGTATTCTACATTATCCACCTCGGTAAATTTCCTTACCAACAAAACACCTCAAAACGACACGACCCACTTCGACATTGTCGCATATACCGATGACAATTTTTCTGAAATTGCTGGCGGTCAGGGTTTTAAAAATGTTTATACCGCTGGTCGTACTTTCTACGCCAACGCCGGCAACGACACATCCGTACTGCTAAACACCACCGCCATACTCCACGCCACGCAGATAAACGAGAACGCCACATACCGCTGGTATGACAAAAATCGCAACTTTTTATACGAAGGAGTGAATTTTTCCGTTATACCATTGCATACGAGCGAGTACATACTCGAAGTTACAGCCGGGAGCGACGGCTACCGCGATTTGGACACTGTGAAAGTAAACGTGGTGCCGGGCTGCATACGCTCAATAACTCCAAATCCCGTTGGGGGCAATTGGGTTGTTGTAAGCTATGAGTATGCCGCCACAGTAACATCGGCTCAACTGCTTGTTTACAACACAGTTACAGCTACGCTTGTGGGCAACTACGATTTAAGCAATATGGACAATGTTTCCAGCTTGGATATAGAAGTAACCAATTATCCCACAGGAAGCTACACTGAGGTACTTGTGTGCGACAATGCCGTTTGCCACAGCAAAATTTTGATAAGACAATGATTAAATTATACAAATATTAGAATATATATGAAATTATTAGAAGGAAAAATAGCCCTTATTACCGGGGCGGCACAAGGAATAGGACGTAGCATCGCCCTCGAATTTGCCAAAAACGGTGCCGACATACTCTTCACCGATATCCGCGCCGACGAACGCTCGGAAGCCGTAACCAACGAACTCAAGGCTTTTGGCGTACGCGCCGAGTTCTTCGCCGCCGACGCCTCGTCGCTGGAACAAACTCAGGAACTTGCCAAGCAGATAGAAGCCAAATACGGTCGTGTGGATGTGCTGGTGAACAACGCCGGCATAACCCGCGACACCCTGCTTATGCGTATGTCAGCCGACGACTGGGACCGCGTTATCCGTCTCAACCTCACCTCGGTGTTCAACTACACCAAAGTGTTCTCCGCCATGATGATGCGTCAGCGCAACGGCTCCATCATCAACATGTCGTCAATAGTAGGTGTGAACGGCAATGCCGGACAGTGCAACTACTCCGCCTCCAAGGCCGGTATCATCGGTTTCACCAAATCCGTGGCCAAGGAGCTGGGCAGCCGCAACATACGCAGCAACGCTATAGCCCCGGGCTTTATACAGACCGCAATGACAGGCAAACTCTCCGAAGATGTTATCGAAGACTGGAAGAAACGCATACCCATGCGCCGTCCCGGCCTGCCAGAAGACATTGCCAAACTGGCTCTGTTCCTCGCCTCCGACCTCTCCGAGTATGTAACAGGACAGGTGATCTGCTGCGACGGCGGCCTCGCCCTCGGATAATTAAATGAAAAACACCTTACAGTCCCGAAGGGACTGCATTTTATTAACCCCGCACAAGCGAAGCGCAGTGTGGGGATTAACGAGGAACCAAAAAAGATAGAAAAATACCCCGCACAAGCGAAGCGCAGTGTGGGGGGGTAAAGATGAAGCAAAAAAGATAAAAAAACACCCCGCACAAGCGAAGCGCAGTGTGGAGATTAACGAGGAACCAATAAAAACATAAAAATAACCCCGCACAAGCGAAGTGGTGTGTGGGAAGTAAAAGTAAGAACAATGTATAAAATAGTAGTACTGATAAAACAGGTGCCCGACACCCAGAATGTGGGTCCCGACGCCATGAACGCCAACGGCACAGTAAACCGTCAGGCTTTGCCAGCAATTTTTAACCCCGAAGACCTGAAAGCCCTCGAAATGGCCCTGCAGGTGAAGGAGCAGAACCCCGGAACCGAGATCACCGTGCTCACCATGGGTCCCGACCGTGCCGCCTCCATCATCCGCGACGCCCTTTCGCGCGGTGCCGACAAAGGTGTCATCATCTCCGACATGCGTTTTGCCGGTAGCGACACTCTGGCAACATCGTACGCCCTCTCGTGCGCCATCAAAAAGATAGGCCACTGCGATATGGTGTTCGGCGGACGTCAGGCTATCGATGGCGACACCGCACAGGTGGGTCCGCAGGTGGCCGAAAAGCTCAACCTGCCGCAGATTACCTACGCCGAAAAGCTGGTAAGCCTCAAGGACAACACCATAACCCTCACCCGCCGCTTAGACAACGGCGTGGAGACTGTGGAAGCCACACTTCCGGTGCTTGTTACCGTTACCGCCTCGGCCGACAACTGCCGTTTCCCGCACGCACACCGTCTGCTGAAATTTGCCAAGGCCACGCCCGAAATATGGAACGCCGACGATATCGACCCTGAAATGGAGCGTCTCGGACTTAAAGGCTCGCCCACCAAGGTGAAAAAAATCGACAATGTGGTGCTTGCACACAAGGACGCACAGCAAGTGGAACCCACCGAAGCAGCCCTCAACGACCTCGTGTCCGGACTGATGAAAGATCATATAATAGGATAGAGGAAGAAATATTTGCCAGGGCGGTGAAAATATCGACCCGGCAATATCTGCGAAAGTGCGACTAAAAAAGTTACGCCATGTTATTTTTTTTTGTAATTTGCCTTATGAACAATGGATATTTCTAATCGTTTGTCCGAGAAATAAGTCCCCTTGCTTATTGCAGAACCCCATCAAAGGCCTTGAACTGATCCAAGCAGATGCTATGGAGATTGTTCAGGGTCTTTTTATTGCGTTGCTTTCTGCAATTTGGACATTGTGTAGGGCTTTTCCATTTTGTTTAATGTGTTGCAAATGCAATGATAGCAATGATTTTATATGGGTAAAGCAATAAACCGACTTTTTGCAAAAAAAAAAACTTGTATTGACAACAACAACAATATAATTAAATTGTATATTTGCAATGTTATTAATTGCTATTTGTTAATGCTTTAAATATGTGACAATTAGCGGTTTAAGGTCTTTGATATGTGTGTAGGCGGCGTTGCTTTACACAAATTCAACAGAAAAAACACTTTGTTTTTTGCCTAAAAAAAACAAATCGCCGTTTTTGCATTTTTTCTTTCAGATTTTTTTTCTGTTAAACAAGGCTTTTTTCACACAAGTTATCAACTTTCTTTCTGGCAACCTGACAGACAAAACCTTCTGACAAAATAACAAACTTCCTTGCTCGGACAACAAAAAAACACATAATAATATGAAAAAAACGCTCACCAAACTGCTGACCTTGCTCGGTCTGCTGTCGCTAAGCCTGATGGCTTCGGCACAGACGCGCGTGGCAGTGAAATTTATCGACGGAACAAGTCGCGACTACGTCATTCCCGCATCGGGAGGCATCTATCTCTCTTATTCCTCCACCGACACACTGCTGCGGTTCGAAACCACCGCTGGCAGCCAGTCGTTCGGCGTGGATATGGTGCGGAGCATCGTCTTTTCCGACAACAACGCCATCAATCAAGCCACCATCGATTCCAAACAGCTGGTGCTTTACCCCAATCCCGCCAAGGACTATGTAGTGATAGGCGGCCAACCGGGCGAACAACAGCCTGTTACTATCTATTCTGCCACTGGCGTGGTTGTTGTGCAAGGCAACTACTCGTTTGGCGACAAAATCGACATCAGCGGACTGAAACGCGGTTTTTATGTGGTTAAAATTGGTACTAACGCTTTAAAAATGTACAAGTTATGAAAAAGATAGCAATCCTTGCCGTAGCTTTGGCAGTGGCGTTGACTTCGGCCATGGCACAAAAAAAGATAAAGGCCTTCAACAACGGTGGTGTGATATACCAAACCGATGTGCGCAACGTGGACAGCATCACTTTTCCGGGCTCCACCATTTTGTTCAACAACAACCTGTGGCAACACAATTTTGCCGACGTGGACAGCCTTGTGTTCACCAATTCCAACACAAGTACCGCCGACACCACAGCCATCGACACATCCACCGTTATCAATATCGTTTTCAACGGTTCGTCGGTTAGCATTACCAATCCCTATTCTTCGCAGGGCGTGAGCATCTCCACATCAGGGGCTGCGGTAACCGTAAATTCCACAATATCAACAGATAATATAATCTACAACATTTGGGGAACCACCACGTCGGGCTCGGTTTCCATAACCACCGCAAAAGCTGTTGTGCTGCGTCTGCGCGGAGCCTCCATCACCAATCCCGGCGGGCCGGCAATAAAAATAAACTCCGACCGCAGAGCCACCATACACCTGCAGGCCGGCACCACCAACATGCTTAAGGACGGCACGGCCAGCACTGGCAAAGGGGCAATACAAAGCGCGGGCGAAATTGTTTTCCAAGGCACGGGAACGCTTAATGTTTACGGTCTTGCCAAACACGGCATCCAAAGTAGCGGAGCCACCCGCGTGATAGACGGCAACATCAACGTGCTTTCGGCCGCCAAGGACGGTTTCAATGTGGATAACTTTATAATGGACGGCGGCACGGTGGCTGTTAGCGGCACTGCCAGCGACGGTATCGACGGAGACCAAGGCTACATACAGATAAACGGCGGCACCATCACCGTTTTATGCGACTCCGCCGACGCTAAAGGCCTCAACTGCGACAACAACCTGACCATCAATGCGGGAACCGTAAACGTTACCGTAAACGGCGACCAAAGTAAAGGTATAAAAACCAAACAACGGATGTCGATGCTCGGAGGCAGTGTAACGATCAATGCCAACGGTAGTTACGCGCTCGAAGCTTTGGGCAGCGGCTACGACCCGTCGTACTGCACCGGCATCAAAGCCAACGACTACGCCGGCGTGGCGGGCAGCGTTACCATCAACTGTCCGGCCGCCAACGTGGGTGCCAAGGGCATCTCCGCCGACGGCATCATCACCATCAACGGTGGAACGTACAACATCACAGTGAACGGCACCGGAGCGGCATACACCAATGCAAGTGGCGTTCGCGACACATTCTCATCAGCCTGCATAAAAAGCAATAGCAACGTGTCCATCTCCGGAACGGTAACCGTTACCAACACCGGTGTGAACGGCAAAGGCATAACCTGCGACAGCTCGGTAACCATCAACGCCGGAGCCGTGCTCACCGCCACCGTTAGCGGCACACGCTCCAAAGCTGTGAAAACCGACGGCGACCTTACGGTGAACGGCGGAACTATCGACATCACCGCATCGGGAGCTACAGGTGTCAACGGCAGCGACACCTCGTACTGTGCCGGTTTCAAGACCGACGGCATTTCCACTTTCAACGGCGGCGACATCACCATCAACTGCACCTCCACCAACAACGGCGGACGATGCATCTCCGCCGACGGACGCCTGTATATCAACGGCGGCACTTTCGACCTTACCACCTCGGGCAACGGCGAAGGCGGCTCCACACGCGGTTTCTCGCCAGCATGCATCAAAGCCGACAGCAATGTGTTTATCACTGGCGGCGACATTGTTTGCACCAGCACCGGACGTGGCGGACGCGGCATAAAAGTGGACGGCAAGCTCGAAATAGGCACCCTTGGAGCCAACGACAGTAACCTTGTGATGTCCATCTACACATCGGGCGCCAATGTGGTGAGCTCCGGCGGTGGAATGGGTCCCGGCGGCGGCGGAAGCAGCAGCTCGTACAAAGGAGCGCCAAAGGGCATCAAAGCCTTGGGCAAACTGGTTGTGAACAGCGGCATGATACGGGTGTATTGCAGTCAGACCACCTCCGCCACTGCCGAGGGTATCGAAAGCAAGGACAGCATCAACATAAACGGCGGCGCCATTGAGGTGAATGCCTACGACGATGCCATAAACGCCACAAGATGGATATCTTTCAACGGTGGCAAGGTGTGGGCCTACAGCCGCAACAACGACGCCATAGACTGCAACGGCACCAATATAACAATATCCGGCGGACTGTTAATCTGCTGCGGCTCCAACCAAGAGCAGGGCATCGACGTGGACCTTGGCGAACAGGCAGGACGTAGCCTCACCATTTCGGGAGGCACAGTGCTGGCACGCGGTGGCAGTATGGGAGTGGTGTCGCAAAACAACGGCACCGCACCAACAATGCAGAACGGACAAAAATATTTCCTCACAAGCTACACCTACGGCAACACTTTGGTGATAAAGAACGGCAACAGTCAGGAAGTGTGCGTGTTCAAACACCCCACAGTGTCGGGCAGTGGATTCAACGCAGGCACTGCCAAAAACGGAGCAAAACCTCCGGGAGGCGGCGGCGGTCAGAACAACTCCAATTTCATTTTCACCTCGCCAAGCGTAACCACGGGCACCTATACCGGCTACACCTCGGCTACCATCACCGGCGGCAGCAGCTGGCACGGCTTTTACACAGGAGCCACAGTAACCACATCCGGCAACGGCACGTCTATGACGGCAAATTGACAGACCAAAACTACATACCAAACAATTAAATGATATGAAAGTAAAAATTCTGTTATTGGCATTGTTGGTGGGACTGGGTTTCTCGCTGTCGGCGCAGAATACCACCAAGCGCGACCGCAAAAAGAACCTCACCGTTAAGGAATACAAGCAGAAAGCAGGCTCCCGAATTGCCCGACTGGACGACATTATCCGCTACGACGCCAACGGACGCAAGGTGGAAGAGATAGAATACGCCTCCGACGGCAGCCAAAAAAGCCGTGTGGTGTACGAATACGACGAAAAGGGTGTTTGCACTCGAGAATTAGTTTACGACCACAAGGACAAGATACAGAAAATCCGCAAGATAGAGTACAACGCCGACGGAACCAAGCACAAAATATACGTGTATTCGCCAAAAGGCAACCTCGAAACCACCCGAAGTTTTGAGTATTCGTACTGACCGCCAAAGCCATTATGCAACGCCTTGCCCATATAATCCGAACCATGCAGCCAATCTCTTTGCAAGAGATGGGTGACGTGAAGATGATGAACCGCATCGATACCAAATTCCTGCTCAGCAAAGTGCAACTGCTCACTGCTTTTGCCATGATAAAGGACGGCTACCACGTACAGACCATAGGCGGACAAGCCATTGCACCCTACCACACACTGTATTTCGACACCCCCGACGTGGCTATGTACACCATGCACCACAACCGCAAGCTGCACCGCCAGAAACTGCGTGTGCGATGCTACAGGCAAAACAACACCACTTTTTTCGAGCTGAAGGACAAAAACAACCGCGGCAAGACAAAAAAAACGCGCATACCCGTGGCTTTGGAGTGTTTCGACAACTGCCTTGCTCTGCCCGAAGTGTCCGATTTCGTGGCTCAGAACACGCCATACACAGTAGAGGGACTTCTGCCGCAGGTGGAAAACTTCTTCAACCGTATCACCTTGGCCAATAACGAACTGACCGAGCGCGTAACCATCGACAGCGACATACGGTTCTTAAACCGCCATACTGGATTGGAAAATCATTCCATGACCGGCCTTGTGGTGGTGGAAGTGAAACAAGATCCTTCGCTGCGTGCCAACTCCCTGCTGATAAACGCCTTGCGCCAGTTGCGCATCCAACCCAAACGCATCAGCAAATACTGCCTCGGCACCGTGCTCACCAACCACGAAGCCAAATACAACCGTTTCAAACAGAAGCTCAGATACATAGAAAAAGAGTTGGGAATTAGGAATTAAGCAATTAAACAACCAACCACCAAGTTCACACAAAAAAAAACGACATACAATGAAATTCATCGACATCAACTATGACCCAGATCTTGCCGCTGAGTTCGGCATGGGTTTCTGGGACAGTCCCATGTTCGGCTCCACCGACGACGGCTCGCTGCTTTTCGCCGACTCGCTGTTGCTTTTCATCATCAAATTCGGCATTCATCTGCTATTCAGCTTTGCCATAGTGCATTTCTTCTACTATCGGAAAAGCCGTCGCGGCGATTATTATTTCACTTTCCTGCTTTTTAGCGTGGTGATATTCTTGCTGCTGTTCCTTCTTCAGGACTCCAAAATGGAGGCGGCTGTGGCCATAGGGCTGTTCGCCATCTTTGGCATGATACGGTACCGCACCGAGAGCATCCCCATCCGCGACATGACTTACCTGTTTGAAATTATAGGACTTTCGGTGATAAATGGGTTCTCCAAAACCATAACCTATGGTGATTTTGGCATATTACTGATGTTCAACGTTATAATACTTGCCGTAAACCTTCTTTTGGAAAGTTTGGCGTTTTTGCACAAAAAATCCACAAAAATTATCCTTTACGAAAAGATAGAACTCATAAAACCAGACCGTTACAACGACCTTTTGGAAGACTTGCGCCAACGAACCGGACTCAACATTACCAAAGCCGAAGTGGGGCACATCAATTTCCTGAAAGATACGGCCTATATCAAAATTACCTACATCTCCAAAGATAAGGGTATCAACGATATAGACCACATGACTAAATACAAGGGCCACCAGACAATGTAGCTCCATGTGGTAATAAAACACCATTTTCACGTATTGTATAACGCAAAACAAAAGATAAACCCATGAAAACCATTCATTCTGTCACTGTCATGGTATTGGCAATGGCCCTGATTGTGGCTTGTGGCAAAGACGAAATCACCGATATTCAGCCGGTTGTGGACAGCGGCGCCACCGACCAGACCACCATCGACGACTTCAGTCCCGACCGCACGGTGTATGTAACATTCTCCACGTCGGGCAACGCCACCGTAACAGGCACATCCAGCAATTTCAACGTTACCATCAACGGCAACGGCGTTACCATAGCCAATAACGGCGACGACAAGGTGAGCTACATACTTTCGGGCTCCACCTCCAACGGATATTTCAAGCTTTACAGTCTGCGAAAACAGGCATTATACCTGAACAGCGTAAGCATTACCAACCCCAACGGCGCGGCCATCAATATTCAAGGCTCTGCAGACTCGCTGAGCAAAGGCAAATGCGCTTACGTGGTTCTCAACGGCAACAGCACGCTCTCCGACGGCACCAACTATGCCAGCACCAACTCGGGGGAGGACGAGAAGGGTGTTTTTTTCAGTGAGGGTGTGCTTTATTTTAGCGGTAGCGGAAGCCTCAGCGTTACTGCCAAAGGCAAAAGCGGCATTGTTACCGACGATGAGCTTTACATCCAAGGCGGTGCTATAACTGTTTCCATGACCTCGGTGGCACGCGTCATTAGCGGCGACACGCTGAAACCCGCCTGCATACGCGGCAAAGAGGCTTTCGGCATCAGCGGAGGTGCGCTTACCGTGAGCAGCAGCGGCACCGGCGGCAAAGGCATCACCGGCGACGGCACGGCATCGTTCAGTGGCGGCACCGTAACGGTGAACGTAACTGGCTCCAATTTCGGCTCGTCTGGCAATGGCGGCGGCATGGGTCCTGGCGGCGGACAGAGCAGCAACTCCGGTGTCCCCGCCAAGGGTATCAAATTCGACGGAAGCATAGCCTTCACCGGCAGCGACGTCAGCGTGAGCTGCTCCTCGCACGAGGGCATCGAAAGCAAAGGCGCCCTTACCATTGCTGCCGGCTCGGTATATAGCTACTCCGCTGCCGACGACGCCATCAACGCCTCGGGCGACATTACCATCACCGGCGGCTATGTTGGCGCATTTTCCACCAGCAACGACGCCATCGACGCCAACGGCGATATGCACATACAGGGCGGCGTGGTGTACGCTGTAACCTCGGCAGGCGGTGCCGAGGTGGCTCTCGATGCCAACACAGAAGGAGGCAAAAAACTATATGTTGAAGGTGGCACGCTGATAGTTGTTGGCGGAATGGAGAGCGGCGCACAGCTTACCCAAAGCTGCTACCAAGCCTCGTCGTTAACGGGCAATGTGTGGTATTCAATAACCGTTGGCTCAAACACTTACGCCTTCAAAACTCCCAATATAACCACTTCGGGTGGTGGCGGGCATGGCCCCGGCGGTGGCGGCAACAGAACCCTCATTGTGTCGGGAAGCTCGCAACCCACTGTAAAATCGGAAGTTAGCGTAAGCGGCGGCACCAACTATTTTGGTGGCACGTTCAATATGGGCGGCACTTACAGCGGCGGCACCAACGTTTCGTTGGGCAACTACTCGGGTGGCAATGGCGGTTTCGGACACAAATAATCAAATAAGTAAAAACGTGTAATGCTTTACCGTTAGTTTGTTTAATTGTTATTATAAATCAGCTAATTAAATAGTAGCAAATTAAATAATAGACAAAATGTTGTTTAATTTATGAACACTTACTTTTTACTGCTATGAACAAAATCACTTCCATTATAATATTAGCGACTGCGGCACTTTTTTTTGCTCCCGCCAAGGCTCAAACCAACGTGAACCTGGCCCCCGAGTTCGGCGGACGGCTCACAGTGGGCATTGACAAAAAAATCACCAAAGGTCTGCACATAACCCTCGACGAGGAGATTCGCATGGCCGACAATTTCGGCTCGCTGGACCGACTGCAAACAACCCTCGGGGTGAAATACAAGGTGCTGCCGTTCCTCAGGTTGGGATTGGGCTATGCCCTTATCAATCCTTTCGATGCTGACTCCAGCCTGTTTTCCAGTCCGCGCCACCGTCTTATGTTCGACCTTACGGGGATGTGGCGTTTCGGCGACTGGGCTTTCTCGCTAAAAGAGCGTTTCCAACTCACGCGCCGCACCGGCGATTTCAACGAGTATCAAAATCCGCCCAACGCCATGACGCTTAAAAGTCGTCTGATGCTGAAATACAAAGGCTTTCCGAAAGTGGAGCCTTACGCCTATTTCGAACTGCGCAACTTTCTCAACGCCCCTGTAATAGTGGCCAACTACGACGGCACCTACTACTACACCGCCGCCGGCTCGCGCAAAGGCGAGGCCGGATGGTTCCTCGACGGGTTCAACGGCAGCTACCTGAACCGCTACAGGGCTTCGATAGGCGTGGATTACAACATTAACCGCAGCAACGCTCTGAAAGTATATGTCCTTGCCGACTTTGTTACCGACAAAGTGGTGGACGCCAACGCCGAAGGCACCAAGCTGAAGTCGTACACACGCGAGAAAGGCTTTGTGGGAACCATTGGCGCAGAGTACGTGTACAAGTTTTAGAACAGAATTGATTTAGTAATAAACAAAAACGGTCAGGACTGTAGTGTCCGGGCTGTTTTTTTTTTTTTTTGCCTATAATGTGTTGGTTGTAAGTGTTTTGTGTTTTTTTTATATATTTGTTGTTAGAAATTTGTTTTTTGTGAAAAATTTTTGTATCTTTGCAGGAGTATTTATCAATAAAAATTATCGTTATGAAAAAAATTAAATTAACCGCCAAATCATTCAAATGGCTGTTGTGCGGAGGTCTTGTACTACTGATAGTTCCAGTACTTGTAGAACTGTTGTGTTTCAACAGCGGATTTCACTATTTCGGCCAAAACGGCCTGTTTTTCGGCAATGGAGGCTTGCAAGGCAGTACAAGTATTGCCACCAATCTGCGTTGGGGCGGCATGGGCTTGCTGCTTGTTATGCTTTTACTCGTTGTGCCGGTGGTTGAGGAGTTGGCGTTCCGCCTGTGGGCTATTGGCAAAAACGTGGTGTTTTTCGCCATTTCGCTCGTGCTTGTTGCGGCATACATGTTGTTTGTATGCGGTTGGGTGTGGGCAGTGGTTTCGGCGGTGGCTTTGTGCATAGTCTTTTTCTGCACCAAAGAAAAACCTTGCGCACGAACTATTTCGATGCTTGTGGTTACTTCGGCCCTTTTCAGCGTGGCCTATTGTCTTGGTTGCGAAGCCCCGATAGGCGTCACCATTCTTGATATGCTCAAGACTTTCGGTTTCGGCATTGTGGCCGGATGCCTTGTGCTTCAGCTGCGTTTCGGTTTGCTGTGGGCGGTGATTGCTCACATAGCTTTCAACGCTGTCAATATCGCTCCTATGTTTTGCCAGCACACCTACGAAACAGATGAATATACCATCACCGCAGAAGCCATGCTAAACCTCGACAAAAACATAGGCTATAACCCGTCGGAAGCCGGCAACGGATTTTTCGTCCAGCGCGGCGATATGCAGGAGTTGGTAACTTTTGCCAGCATCGAAGCCGGCCGCGATGAGATCTCCGGTTCCTATGAGCAAATGGCCGAAAAACACATGTCCCAAACCACTTTCTATCAGACGCATTTCTATCAGTCTGTGCCAATAGAAGTTACAATTACCGACAAAAAAGGTGGCAAAACCTCGGCGGAGCTTAACCAGCAGTTGATGAGTTTTATGCTCGACAAAGGCATCATAGCCGCCGACACTGCCTTTGTCCCTATGCAGTACCTTTATATTTCCGATCCTGAGTTGTTCAGTTCAAAGTACGACTCCACCGTACCAGCCAGCGCCAAATACGCATGCAGTGTGGAGTCGCTCGTTATTTTGCTGCGCTTTGTTTATAACCTGCCGTTGCAGCCCGCGCCGGATGTCAATTATCTTGCGCCCTGCCGTGTGGAGAACAAATTCTTGCAGTTGTCGGCGGACGAGGCCGCGGCTCTGCTGAAAGACTATGGCATCGCCATCAAGGAAGACCCGCACTCGCGTGCTCAGGTTATCAGATATAAGTATTTCTGGTAATGCCTTGTGTTTTAGTAAGTTGAATACCATAACGGTCGGAGGGCAATACTCCGGCCGTTTTTGCGTTATTATATGAATTTTTAAGACATTTACACCATGAAAAAAGTAGTAGTACTTACAGGTGCCGGCATCAGTGCCGAAAGCGGAATAAGTACTTTCCGCGACAGCGACGGGCTGTGGGAGCAGTACCGAGTTGAGGACGTGGCCACCCACGAGGCGTGGGAACGCAACCCCAAACTTGTTCTCGATTTCTACAACGCCCGCCGCAAGGACGTGCTCAACGCCCAGCCCAACGAGGCTCACCGCCAACTGGTGCGCCTCGAAGAGAAATACGACGTGCATATCATAACCCAAAATATCGACAACCTGCATGAAAGGGCAGGCTCCTCCAACATCATTCACCTGCACGGCGATGTTACCAAATGCTGCAGCGACCGCAACCTCAACGTGCCGTACCCCATCGACGGCGACACGCTGCCCTACGGCATCACCGCTCCCGACGGCGGAATGATGCGACCTTTCATAGTGTTTTTCAACGAGCCGGTGCCTATGATGGAACCCGCCATGGAACAGTGCCATCAGGCCGACTTTTTTATCATTGTCGGAACATCGCTGGCCGTGTATCCAGCTGCAGGACTGATACATTACGTCCCAAAATCGGCCACATGCTATCTGGTCGACCCCAAGGCCGTGCCGGTGAGCCGCGATATTAAAATTTTCACCGAAAAGGCCGGCACTGGCGTGAAAAAAGTTGTTGACGAACTAATGGCTTTGTAACAATTTATGATTATACAGAAAAATGTATCCTTGCTCCCGTTCAACTCCTTCGGTATCAATGCTCTGGCCGAAGAGATGATAACCGTGGAGCATGCCTCCGAACTGCAGGGGATAATTGGTGGAGGACTGCTTTCCGACAAAATGGTGTTCGTGCTCGGCGGTGGCAACAATGTGGTGTTTGTGGGCAATTTCGATGGAGCCGTCGTTCACATGGCCAACAAAGGGATAACCGTGCTTGACGAGGATGCCGACACCGTTACAGTCCGTGCCGAGGCTGGCGAGGTGTGGGACGATTTTGTGTGGTATTGTCTTGAACACCAGTGGTTTGGGTTGGAAAATCTTGTGGCCATACCCAGCAGCATAGGCGCCGCCGCAGTGCAGAATATTGGAGCGTATGGCGTTGAGGCAAAGGACTTTATTGTTGAAGTGGAAGCTCTCGACATAGCCACGGGCAACAAACGCTGTTTCTCCAATGCCGAATGCAGTTTCGGCTACCGCGACAGCGTTTTCAAACATTCCGCCAAACACTTTATCATCATCTCCGTTACATTCCGATTGAGCAAAACACCGAAACTAAATCTTTCCTACTTGGCTATAAATCAATATCTTGCCTATAGCGGCATTACCGATCCCACGCCAAAGCAGCTGGCGAAATGCATTGCCGACCTGCGTTGGAGCAAACTTCCCAAGCCCGAAGTGCAGGGCAGTGTGGGCAGTTTCTTCAAAAATCCCGTGGTTACCGCCTCGCATTACGAGGAGCTTAAAGAGCGTTTCCCCAATTTGGTGGCTTATCCCGCCGGCGACGGATACAAGCTGGCCGCAGGGTGGATGATAGAGAAAAGTGGATGGAAAGGCCGTACCGTGGGTAGGGTAGGGGTGTACCCCAAACAAGCGCTGGTGCTGGTGAATTGCGGTGGCTGCGATGGAAACGACGTGGCGCGCCTCGCCAACGCCATCATCGCCGATGTGGAGACCATGTTCGGCGTTCGCCTTCAGCCCGAAGCGATTTTAGTTGGTTGAAAATTAGGAATTTGCGGTTGTATGTTTAGGTTAAATGCAACGAATTGACAACAAAAAGTTAAAGGTTGCCGAGTTCAAAAGCATAACTGTTAAACTTCTTTATATTTAATCAACACTAAATGCATAACTGTTTTCGAATTACTGAAGCGGGTGCGATTATTGAGTGTTTTGAATTTTTAAACAGTAGCAAAATAAATATATCATTTGCATATTGTTTATTGTCGCAATCTAAATAGGGTCTGATAGATAATGTTAAATTGCTGTTTATTAAATAATTGGTGTATAAAGAGGCAAAAATAACAAGTAAAGATGTTAAAACGCCTATGAAATCCTATTACAGCACCAAACAGATCTATTCAACGATTTTCAAGCCTCTCCGAAGAAGTTGAACAAGTGCAACCTATGGATAATGTTGGCCGAGGCGCAGGCTGGTGGGCGCCATGCTTCGTGATACCACACCAGGGCTTCGCCCTGCCTCGTGCCGGACATCGGGTTGCCGAAGGAGATGTCGACCTGGCTCTCCTATACTTTTCTGTTCACGATGTAATGCAAATATAATTGTTAATCTTACTGTTTTACGGCTTTTACGGTGACATTGTAGGCAGGCATGAGGAAACCGCCGTCCTTCACCTCAATGTGGGTGAGCCAGGAGCCGGACATGATGACGAATGTGTAGCCTTGCTCTGAGCAGGCAATGTGCACTCGGTCGCCGAAGTGGGCCTTGCCGGACGAGACCTTCACAATGCAGCCCTCCGTGTCGTTGACGCCGATGGTGTAGTCTTCGCAGTCCTCGCGGAACAGATAGTGGCGTGCCCATGCCGACTGCTCGTACACATTCTTCATTCCGCAGGGCACCACGCAGATGCCGTGTGAATAGCCCGCGTTGTCGTAGAAGTCATCGAAGCGGTAGAGCCCCGCTTCGAGTCGCAGTGGTGAACCTTCGAGGGTTAGCGTCACCCGGTCGTCGAAGGCAGCATAGTCCAGATCCTCAACGGTGGCGGGGATGGTCACCTCTGTGAGCTGGCAGTTGTAGAAAGCCTGGTCGCTGATGTGTTTCACCGACGGCGGAATACTGATTGCGGCCAGTCCGCTGCCGCGGAAGGCATACCATGCAATCGATGTTACCGTGCTCGGTATCACCGTGCCTCGGCAACCATAGACCAGTTGGTTGTCGGCAGTCTTGATAATAGCGTTGCAACCGCCGCGCGAGTCGAATACCGGATTGGCCGGGTCTACGATGATCTCCTCCATGTTGCGGCAGTACTCAAAGGCGGTGGTCTTGAAGTCGCGGAGGGTGCGGGGAAGGGTGAGAGAGCGCATCTCGTAGCAACTATAGAAAGCGTTCCAGCCGATGCTGACGACAGTATAGTCGACACCGTCGTGACTGACGATGCTGGGAATGACCACCTTGCCGAAAGGCTTGATATAGCCGTCCCATGGGTGATTGGTGCCGCTGCCGCAGGTTTCGCCGGGGCAGACGACCTCCACCTCGTGTCTGGCCTTGTCCGTGATGCTGTAGTACAGTGTGTGTCCGCTCGGCGACATCGCCGAGAAGTCGATGCCTCCGGCTTGCGCAACCAGCCCCGCCAGCAACAATAGTGCTGAAAGGATTGTCTTTCTGTTTATGATGTTCATTGTCTTTAATGGGTTGAGTTATGTGCGACGCTACGATGAATGCGGGCATTTGCTTTGCCGTGCGGTGGATTATGAGAAGTTGTGAAGTTCTACAAGCCGCAGATAAAACGTTCAACCCAGCGTCTTCTATATGTCCTGTCGCCTGTCGGTAAAAAGGAAGTTATGCAGTCAGTGCATGGCGATTGATAGTTGTGCAATCCGGACAAACGACAGAGCAAAGATACGAAATATAATTGAAACTTCCATTTTTTTTACTCATCGGGTAGGGCAAACGCATCAAATTGCAGATTCTGGGTCCGCTCTCATCCCATAACCATGTCGAGAACCGTCACCAGTACAAAATTCAATGGCGAATCCAATTGTGGAGAGGTTGGTGTGGCGGTCCTGAGCGGTATCGGGGATAATGCATTATGTGCCGGCGGCGAAGGCCATCAGGTAGGTTAGGGCATCGCCGAGGAGGGAGGCCAGCGGCAGGATGTCCACCGAACCCACTGGCTCCACCACGCGCTAAAACTGCCAATGAGAAACGAGCGACAGTGCGTGTTGCCCTCGGCGTACATGGACATTTAGATGACGATATACTATGGAATGTTTTGTATGGCGATGCCGACAGAGACGGCCTGTTCAAAGATACAGTCTACGTCTTGGCCTACGCAGCACACGAGCAGATGACCCGGTAAGCCCGTCGATGCACGCGCCGCCATCGATGCTTTCAGACTTGTACTTCAGCTGTTGCTCCCCCGCCAGCCGCCGTCCCGATTCGCTGTCGAAAGTTCCAAGTGCTTTGAGAAGTTTGAGTGTTCTCCGCACTTCGTGCTATCGAAATGCCCTTTGGACATTTCTTCACCCCAGCAATATTCCGCCACAACTGGAACAAAAAACTCCGCAGTTAGTGCGGAGTTCCTTGTTTGGCAGTATGTGTCTCTACATTAAAAATATTTCACAAGGCGGACAAATTTGCCGTTGCAGTGGTAGTGTCCGTCGCTCGGCCCAACACTGCCGCTGTGGAAGTCCATGTCGCACGCGCTGCCGCCCTTGCGGGCTTGGTTTTGTTTCTTTCTTTGCCCTGCCAAAGGGAGAATTACTCGGCGGAGCGGACAAGGCGGACAGACCTGCCGTTGTAGCGGTAGCGGCTGTAGCTCGGATTGACATTGCCACTGCCGAAGAGCAGGCGGTACGCGTAGAGGCTATTGTAGTACGTGGCCGACGAGTAGTAGCCGTAGGAACCGACATAGTAGACCGAAG
>CALGGY010000011.1 GCA_937915785.1 uncultured Bacteroidales bacterium | reverse complement strand
ATTTTGTGCGTTTCAGCATTCTCGTTGCCTCACCCACTATCATGACGAGGGAGGATGGTTAAAGTTTTTCAAGATCTTCTGCGGTCAGCAAAGACGCCGCTGAAAGAATTACACTTTCTGGAACGCCTTGTTTCTTAAGATTTTTAGCCATCTCCAATTGCCCTTTTCTTACTGGGTCGGTTTCCGAATTTACGATATCCACTGGTACAGGTCTCTTGATTTTTGTGTCTAACGAAGTCTGTTTCTGCGATTTGCCGGCTTGTGTAGTTTGTTGTTCTTCGGATACTGTTTTAGCTTGTTTCGGCGTCTTTTTGTCAATAATAGGCCGTTTCCACGACTTTGCCTCGTCTATAGGATATGACAATCCAATACTTAAGCAAACGCTATCGTATTTTTTGCCTTTAATACTCTCATAAGAGTAATAGTGCAAAATGCGACGTTTGAAATAAGTCAACAGGGCGGTTCTTTTTTCCAAACGTTTATTGTTCAACAAGTCTTCGTACTTTTTAATTATGTAGCCATCATCTTTTCCAAACACCTCATAAAGATATGCATAGATTTTCATGGCATATTCGTCGATAGTTTTTGCTTTCAAACAGCCGTCTATCGAACTATCGGCAAACGCCAACACATTTTTTCTGATTGCTTGCATACGACTTTTTTCAAACAAAATCCGTTCAAAATCCTTGAACTCCAAATTGTGTTTGTAAACAATTTCGGCAAGCAATAGACCAAATTCTTTTATTGTAGCAGATGCATCAATGTCATAGCCAAACAATTGCCTGATAAGCAGTAACGAGTCTTCTTTGTCGAAAGTTGAAACGATATCTGCTGCGGACATGTCGTGATCTATTTCAGGAATGGTCTTGGATGCAGAATACAATGATTTCAACACCCATTTCCGGATTGACAAATAATAATCAATTTTTTTGTTGTTCCTTATAATGTCCAGCCTGCCCAAATCATTGTATGTTTCGAGTGCTTTGTCGAAATTATAAATAACTTTCACATCCCCTGTTTCATCGTCTTTTGGCAATGGAACAACCTTTTCGGCTACCCTTAGCAGTGTTTTTATCGCGGGCTCGTCTATTGTTTTTATTCTCCGATATGACGCTACCATTGTTTTGGAAAAATCCAAAAGGTTGTCCTTTATTCTGTCAAACTCGGCTATGCTAAGGTCGCACTTGTCGAAATATACATTTTCTTGTGCCGACTTGAAAAAATCACGTACCGAGAAATTGTTGTTTTGAAAAGCTGAAACGAGTGTGTCCAAATACCTTTTTGCGTTATGGAAATTATAATCGGCATTGTTGAAAACGATATCTATAAAACATGATGCTATTGACGGATAATTACTGTTTCTCATAGCAGATATCACGGAATTGAGAAGTGCCTCATGGTTGATTGGGTTTTTCATCACGCGTTCGTCATTTACATCACGCAATTTCATAAACTTCAGCCACGATTCCCTTCTGAGTCCGAATATTTTATCAAACACTATTTGTGGGATAACTTTGTCGAAAACAGGGAAATCCTGCTCGCTGACAGGAATTTCGACCCATGTGGTAAATTTTTCATCGTCGAAATTCTGCAACACATACTTTTCCAAAAACTTGGTGCTGTCGGTTTGATAAAACAGCTGTTGAAGTTTCCACTGTTCATCCTGCAGAGGGTACTTGAGCGCATCCTCGAACCTGCTGGGACGTTGGCGCAATTGGTAAAAAATAATCTTTTGGGTGTCGTCTCCGAAATTGTAAGCCCTGATATCATCAGGCGAGGAGTAGTTGCGCAATATATCCTCCCCTTTTCCGCCTTTATCCATCCAAAATATTTTCTCAGATGTGGATTTTGACAGTTCCTCGTTGGAATGATAATATTCTTTTTTGGCCTTTAGGGTGTTGTCGTTGTTTCGTTCCGATATGTCGTCCCATTTTTCAACCGCTTTCTGGTATTGTTTGTTTCTGTAGTACAATTGTGCGATGTTGGGGTTCAACAAACTGAAACCTTGGGTTACCATTTGTTCTAAAAACAAGCAAACATCGTGTATGTAGTCGGGAGCTGTGTCGACAGCAGACTGATTTATTTTCACAGCCACACTATTCCAAGTGTCGTCGGTACGAGATATTTCTGGAAGATTGTTTCCATTCTCAATTGTTTTGATATATTCAACCAAATCGATGCCGTTGAGCATGAACTTGGCAGCGTTTTTGTGAGATGGCTTTATGCTCTTTTCGGCAAGTTTCTGCCAACAACCGCCCATCCAAAAACTTTTTTCGGCCTCGTCTTTTTTCCCAAGTTTCAAAAAGCTATTGCCGGCTTCCTCAAATTCTTTTTCAAACAACAGGGCGTAGGCATGGCACAGTTTTGCCTTGTTGTTGTCGCCACCTTCTTTGTAATAGCCCGCCGCACGAAGCATGAGTTTTGCGCTTTTGCTTGAAATGGCGTTTTCAAACACATCATCGGCCATGTCGATGGGATCAAAGTTCTCATCCATTCTTTGCTTGAACTCATCCGCGTTGCCAATATCTATGCCACCACATTTGTTTTCCCACGCATTCCTGTCCTGCTTGTTGGCCATTGCACTTTTAACAAAAGCGTTATCAACAAAATGTTTCCAGAATTTCTCATAATTTTCTTGTGTGTCGGCAATGCACAGCAAATCTTTGGCACGAGTTATAGCAATATATAGTTTGGTAAAAAAATGCGACAGTTCGTAACGTTCAGTCTCTGTCAGCTGATAGTTCTGGTCAATCATTTTACTGAACGAGGCAGGGAGCTGATCGGCAAAACGGTAAAGCAGCACCGACTTGTCTTCCAGACCCTTTGACGAGATGGCAGAGTACAGTTTGTGTCCCAGATTTATTCTATCACCATTCAACGAAAGATTCAATAATTCATCGTTTTGAATCGCATCTTCGTTGTCATACCCTAAAACAATCATACCGGCTTTTTCAAAGCCAAATTGCACAAATTCCAAGTCATCGGGCTGCCCGTCTGTACGACTTATGTAAAAAAATCCGGGCAGTTGGTTTTCTTGCGGATTCCACATCTCCTGAGGCCTTTGTCCGTCATCATTGATAAAACTTTTGCGGATGTATTGTATGGAGTTGGCGAATTCTACAATTGTTCGTTTGGAACGGTAATTGTTGTTCAAAGTCTTGTTTTCAACATGTATATGTTCGCCGACAAGCGACAGAAAAGCATTGTCAAAAATTTGTTTCAGCCTTGCCCATGTAAATCCAGTGGGGGTAACAGTCTGGTTGGGGTCGCCTGCGTATGCAAGAGGTATTTTGGCATATCCGTTCAAGTTATAATCGGTATATTTCGAAAGCTTGAGTATCAAATTGTTTTCTATAGGGGTAAAGTCCTGAGCTTCATCGCAATAAACAATGTCGTATTTCTTATACTTGAAGCCTTTGTCTATTTTTTTCAGCACATGGCTAATCAAATCAAGGTCGTCCCACCAGTCTTTGTATTGCTCTTTGTACCAGTGTTTCCATATCTTGTATACTTTTTCAAAGTCTTCAGAACTCAGAGTCCTATCCCTTTCATTCAGTTTTCTATAGTCGTCTATGGTAAACGGTGTTTTGTAATCCCTACCCTTAATAAACGAACGGATTACCGCCCAAACCATAGCATCACCATAAAAGCGGGCTTCTGGCAACTGGCAATTGGGGTAATCATTTTTGAAATCCTCATATTTTATGTGATTGACTTCGGCAAATCGGTCAATCTCATCTTGTGTGTCGAGGAATGTCTCTTTGAGGTAGTCTTGGAAGGAGTGGAAACATCCGTTGAGTTCATTTTCCTCAGATTTGGACAATTTATATCCGGAATATTGAGGATTTCTTGTAAGCAGTGCTTTTACTACTGTTTCGGCCTTTTCGACAAGTTTTTGAGAGTAACTTAAAAATAGCAAATCGGCAGGGCGCAAATTCCTGTGAGAGAAAGCTAAGGCAAACAGATAGTATAAAATGGTTGACTTTCCGCTCCCCGCCAAACCATTTATAAAGTACGGATAGGGGATGTTGTTGAGAACATCTATTTCCTCGTCCGAAAGCGCAAGATTGGCATCTTCGTCCAATTCAATCTTTAACCAGTCCTCAAAGTCCGAATACAACAACCAGTCGGGATACCCCTTTCGGGCTTGTTTTATTAAGCTATTTACGTTGAAATCGGTGTCGGTATACTTATTTCCAAGAGATCCAATATCCATGTCGGCTCCTATATCAAACAAAAAGTAGTACGCATGTCCATCGGAGGTGTATTGACGAACAACTATTTGTTTTGCACCGTTCAAAAATGGCAGAGTGCGCCAGCCATTTTCTTGCTCTGCTGGTTCTGTAGAATGATCAATAATATAGCCTTGCAGGGCTTTCAAAATCTCACGCCTGTCGTTCTCCAATTCTTTTTGTTTAAAACTTTTGCAGTATTCCTCCATTTCAAAAACGTAAGTAGTTTCTGTATTGGAGAAATCACGCTTTCTCTCATAGTCGCGCATCTCCACAGGCAGTGGAGGCTTTTGCGCTTCCTCTTCAAACGAAGCAAAACAGTTCTTCAACTCCTCTTTTTCACTATCAAAGTATTTTCCAATCTTCAGCTGTTCTTCTTTGCCCTTATTCCTATACTCCTCGTATTGCCTATGGTCTTTGAAATATTTTCGCGGCACATACACTATATTCCCTTTGCCATCCTTCTCTTCAAAAATCAAAAGTCTTGGAAATGCTTCTGTGTTGAATTTGCGGAAGGCAATTTTTGTTCCATTCTCAGCGTGAATAGAACTCAAGTCGGGATTTTCCACAAACTCTCTTACATACAATGGCCACTGTGTTTTGTCAATTCTTCTGAACTCTTCGGTAATTAGAACTTTTTCCATTTTTTAATTGATTTAGATTTTTTTAAATTTTACTATAAGTTTCTGACAATTCAAATCTTACAACATTTTTTGCTGAATATGTGCAAAACCTTTCATCGTGTCAAAATTACACTTTTTTTTAATTTACACGAACTTTTTAACAATATATTTTCTAACACTCAATAAACAAACAAATTACAAATGCAATTTTCAATGGACAATGGACAATGGACAATTCAATATGTACAAAGTACAATGTGAAATGGATAGTTCTGCATCTTATAGTAAATGTCTTAAATAAATTCTCAATATAATTTGTTTTTCTCAACTATTTTTCGTACTTTTGCATTTTCAAAAGATGCAATATGAAACGTAAGATATTTAAGAATGACATTGAGAAACTGAGGCTTGAAGGAAAGCTTATAATGGAATCAAGTGCGGAATCAAGATATTACAACCGGGTTGCCGCAGTGAATGCAGTTCTGTCGGGTGTTTCCCCGTCTGTTGCCGCACCGTGGTTTGGCATGACACGCAGGACGCTGGCGGGCTGGGTGAAGAAAGTTGATGACTATGGTTTCGATGCCCTCGCCGACAAACCTAGGCCCGGCGCTAGGCCGCGCCTAAATGCGGAGCAGCTCAAACTGCTCGATGCCATAATCCAAGAGCCTCCATCGGCACACGGATTCAAGGTTTGGGACGGTGGGAGCCTTTCCGTATTCATAAAACAAAAATTTGCTGTCAGTCTTGGGAAACGCCAGTGCCAGCGCTTGTTTCACAAGCTGGGATACTCCCGCATACGCCCGCAAACCTTCCCCAGCAAGGGTTACGAACATAGCGAAGAACGCAGCGAGTTTCAAAAAAAAGACGCGAGATAGAGGATCCCGCAAACACTGAGCCGGTATATCAAGACGAGGTTCACTTTCAGGTCCATGCCACCACGGCCACCGCATGGTACAAGAAGGGCGGCGCGCCTCGCTCAAAGTCCTTCCCCGGCAGAGAGAAGGTGTCGTACAGTGGATTTGTGGTGCCGGAAACCGGAGCTCTTTTTGTCGCAAAACCAGTCCCAAGTTGGAAGATTCATTTTGGGTGAATGTTATCGGCAAAGGCTATCCTGTC
>CALGGY010000010.1 GCA_937915785.1 uncultured Bacteroidales bacterium | reverse complement strand
AACGGCCACTGGCAGTTTCTTCATCTTAACGCTTTTTTCTCAATGCCTTTAGGCTGCCGCCAAACAAATCGTATTCGGTTTTTGTCGGACACTAATAAATCCAAAATTCTGTTGCGCCAAAAGCTCCCCCTTTCAAAGGGGGCCGGGGGGATTAAAGTTGCTGCGGAATTAGGAGTTGGGAGTTAATACTTCACTCCTCAAATTCTTCATTGTCCATTGTCCATTGTTCATTGTCCATTGTCCATTGTCCATTGTAATGGGGCAGGGGGATTCCAACCACGCCAACAATGAAATTTCACGGGATTGCAAATTCCGAAACACAAATGTTGCGGATTATAACTTCGCAACAACAGTATCGGCAGAAGGGAATCAACAATTCAACACCTTGTCTCACTGCCCAAAGCAGTCGCCCAACTGTTCAACGCTTCAACAATCATTTCACGGCTTTGCCTATCAAAGTGGCTGAGGTGCAGTCGGTTACTTCCACCATGGCATATTGTCCGGGCTGGTAGTCCTCGCGTGGGAAAACTATGACTTTGTTCTGACTGTTGCGTCCGAAGAGTTGCTGGTCGGAGCGTTTGGAGGTGCCTTCGATAAGCACTTCGAAAGTGCGGCCCACGTCTCGGCGGTTGCTTCGTAGCGACAGTTCTCCCTGCAGGGCGATAATCTCTTCCAGCCGGCGGGTTTTCACCTCGTCGGGGACGTTGTCGCTGAACCGTTTTTCGGCGTATGTGTTGGGACGCATGGAGTATTTGAACATAAAGGCGTAGTCGTAGCCCACTTTGCGGAATAGGTCGAGCGTCTGCTGGTGGTCGTCCTCCGTTTCGTTGCAGAACCCGGCTATAACGTCGGTGGTGATGGAGCAGTCGGGCAGGTAGCGGCGTATGGCTTCCACGCGTCCGAGGTACCATTCAACGGTATATTTGCGGTTCATCAGTTTAAGCACATCGTTGCTTCCCGACTGCACGGGCAGGTGTATGCAGCGGCAGACGTTGGGGTTGGCGGCCATCACCTCCAGTAGCTTGTCCGACAGGTCCTTGGGGTGGGAGGTGGAGAACCGTATCCGCAGCAGCGGGCTTATCTGCGCCACGCGTTGCATAAGGTCGGGGAAGTCGGTGATGGTCCCGTTGCATTCCCAACGGTACGAGTTAACGTTCTGCCCCAGCAGTGTGATTTCGCGGTAGCCTTTGTCGAACAGGCGTTGAGCCTCGTCAATGATGGTTTGCGGGTTGCGGCTGCGTTCCCGTCCGCGGGTGTAGGGCACCACGCAGTAGGAGCAGAAATTCTGGCATCCGCGCATGATGGAGATATAGGCCGATATGCCGTTGCTGCCCAGTCGTACGGGGTCTATCTCGGCGTAGGTCTCCTCTTCGGAGAGGAGCACGCTGGCGGTGCGTTCGCCGCAGTCCACGCGGTTGAGGAGTTCGGGCAGGTTGCGGTATGCGTCGGGGCCCACCACAAGGTCCACGGGCAGGTCGTCCTGCAAAAGCTGTTCCTTGAGGCGTTCGGCCATGCAGCCAAGTATGCCGATTTTCAGGTCGGGACGGCGTTTTTTCACGGCTTTCAGCTCGCCAAAGCGTTTGCGGATGCGCTGCTCGGCGTTGTCTCGAATGGCGCAGGTGTTTATAAGCACCACGTCGGCCTGTTGCAAGTCGGTGGTTATCTGATGGTTGTGTTTGGTGAGTATGGCTCCCACTATCTCGCTGTCGGCAAAGTTCATCTGGCAGCCGTAGGTCTCTATGTAAATTTTTTTTGTCATCGTTGCAGTTCTTTTTCTGGACTTTGGGTTATGCTGTCGGCTGTTGGCGTTGATAAGTCGTGATAATCGTTTTTGCGACGTGGGTTCATGGGAAACCAGCCTTTCTCCACCCGGCGTTTTTGTTTGAAAAGCTCTCCGATGCCCCACAGCGCCGACGCACCGAAAACTCCGCATACTGCCGAGAGTATGGTGTTGGGGATGAACAGTGCACCTGCAATGCTTCCCAAGCCTAATAAGAGGAAAACTGTCCAAGGACGTGTGCCCCAGCGGTATTCCACTTTTACAACTATGGGATGCCAAAATCCGATGGTTACGAAAGTTGCAAGGGCTATTATTATTCCTGTGAAGTACATGATTTGTGGCGGGCTGTAGTGTGTAATTTGTTGATGTGTAGTGTTTTATGTATAGTGCGCACGGTTGTTTTTCTTTGCAAATTTACGTTTTTTTTGTCAAAAAATGGATATAATGGATTATTTTTCGTAACTTTGAACCTTTGAAAAAAAGACTTTAAATGATGAAACGACTGATTTTAAGCGTCCTTTTGCTTTTGCCCTTGTTGGTAGTGGCACAGGAACCCCTGCTTACGCCTCAACAGATGCCCAACTCGGTGCATTTCCTTCCACCTCCACCCGACACCGCTTCGGCGCATTTCCGCTACGATGTTTCGCAGTACCGTTGGGGTAAGGCCCAGCGTGCCGACAGTGCCCGTCTGGCCATGGCTTTGCGCGATGCCGTGTGGGGGTTGCAGACAATTTGCGAAGAGTATAGCGTGCCGGTAGGTTTTTCCATCACAGAAAAGGAAACCCCAGCCATATACCGTATGCTCTGCACGGCCATTTTGAGCACCGACCAAGCACGTGTTCTGCCCAAGCGGCATTATATGCGCATACGTCCCTACGCCTTTTTCGGCGAGCCCACCATCTATCCCGCCGACGAGGCCGAGTTGCGCACCGACGGCTCGTACCCATCGGGGCACACCATTCGTGGCTGGGTGGCGGCTTTGCTGCTTGTGGAGCTTTGTCCCGATAAGGCCGACGCCATACTTGCCCGCGGCTACGAGTTCGGACAAAGCCGCGTTATTGCCGGCTACCACTGGCAGAGCGATGTGGACGCCGCCCGCCTTGTGGCCTCCGCCGCAGTGGCACGCATACATGCCGACAAGCGTTTCCAAAAACTGATGAAAAAAGCCAAGAGGGAGGCGAGGAGAGTTAGGAATTAGGAGTTAGTTAGTAGTTTGTAATTGGGCGGGGGCCGGAGAGGGTTAGGAGTTCCAAAAAAACAAACTGAAAATCCGCCACCCTTCAAGTTGTTGCGGAGTCCGTTATCTATTCATTGTAGATGGCAATAGTCTGCAACGATGTAACCCGTCTACAGTTGTCCGTTCCACTTTTTCAAAAGAACATTTGCGAAATCGATGTCGAAATAGTCGGGGTCGAAATCTTCAAGCATGTCGTACCCCTCAAGTTCCTCTTTTTCGTCGGCGGTGAGTTTTTTCTTTTTTGTCAGTTCCAGAAGGTCGCTGTATCCCCAAACGCCACCGCAGTTTTCGGGTGGGCACGCGCCTTGTCCCTTAACGCATATTATGGTTGGTTTTTCGCCATTGTTGTATTCCCGTACGCCTTTTATCCACAGGTCGTGTTGCCAGCTGTCACCGAAGTCGTATTCAAAACGTATCCGTTTGCCTTTCTCAAAATTGAGGTCGCTGAGGGTGTATTTTGTCATGTCGTATTCGCGGAAGCGGCCACGGCCGAACCCGATCATGGATTTCGAGTCGTTGTAAGCGTAGCTGGTTTTGAAAACGTCGTCGCCAACAACGAATTGGTACAGGTGTTCGTGTGTCCAGCCCATCACATCCAGAAGTATTTCGGCAAGGGTGGGCAAACTTATGTTTGAAGGCACTTTCAGTTCTCGCCAAATTTTCAAGTCGGTATTGTTCAACTTAATGCGCAGGTGCAGCTCTTTTACGTCGTCGTGTTTTAGAGTTTCCGAACCAATGTAAAACAAGCCGTCCTCTTCGTAGTTTTCAGATGCGTCGTCATCCTCGTTGTCAAGCATTGGGCTGTTGTCGTTGGCATCATCGGGGTTTTCTTGTTGCATTTTGTCTGTAATTTCCAGATAGAACCGGAGCTGCTCTATTGCATTTTTGTCGCCATCTACTACTTTTTTCAAAAGTGTGTGGAATTTTTCCGGGTCTTTTGCAACATCAAGAAGTTCTGAGACGAACTTCGCGTCATTTTTTTTATTTGCCATATTCGATTATATTTGATTTTGCAAAGATACGATTTTTTTCGGATAATCCAAAAGCCAAAACACGGTGTTTTTTTTGATATGTTAGGTAACAGGTGGCTGCAAACGGTGTTTTTAATGTGCTTTGCAAAGTCGCAAAAAAAACGGAAGTCCTTTTTTGTGGACTTCCGCTATCAATATGAAAAAAATGTTTACCAAGCAAACAGTGGACGATCTTGCATCATCTCGTTCACCTGTTTGCGGGTCTTTGCTATAAGGTCTTCATTGTTCACGTCGCAAAGTATGGCGTCGATCATGTCAACTATGCCGGCCATGTCGGCTTCTTTCAGTCCGCGGGTGGTGATGGCGGGGGTTCCCACGCGTATGCCGGAGGTCTGGAAAGGCGAGCGGCTGTCGAAAGGCACCATGTTTTTGTTGATGGTGATGTCGGCTTTAACCAGAGTATTTTCGGCCACTTTACCGGTGAGTTCGGGGAACTTGGTGCGGAGGTCGATAAGCATGAGGTGGTTGTCGGTGCCGTTGGAGATAACTTTGTAACCTTTTGCCACGAAAGCGTCAGCCATGGTCTTGGCGTTGGCGCGGACTTGTTTTATGTAACGGCCGTAGTCGTCGGTAAGGGCTTCGCCGAAAGCAACAGCTTTGGCAGCAATCACGTGTTCCAGCGGGCCGCCCTGGCATCCGGGGAATACGGCGGAGTCGAGCAGCGCCGACATTTTCTTTATCTCACCCTTAGGAGTTTTCTTGCCCCAAGGATTGTCGAAATCCTTGCCCAACATAATCATACCGCCACGTGGTCCGCGGAGGGTTTTGTGGGTGGTGGTGGTAACGATGTGGCAATAGGCCACGGCATTGTTCAGCTCGCCTTTGGCGATGAGGCCGGCGGGGTGCGATATGTCGCCCATGAGTATGGCACCGATTTTGTCAGCAATCTCACGCATACGTTTCCAGTCCCAGTCGCGGCTGTATGCCGAAGCGCCGCCGATTATCAGTTTAGGACGTTCTTGCAGTGCCACCTGCTCCATTTTGTCGTAGTTGATGGTGCCGGTTTCTTCCTCGACGGCGTAAGCCACTGGGTGGTAGAGTATTCCGGAGGAGTTCACGGGGCTGCCGTGCGAGAGGTGTCCGCCGTGGTTGAGGTCGAGGCCCATGAAGGTGTCGCCCGGTTGCAGGCAGGCCATCAGCACTGCCATGTTGGCCTGGGCTCCAGAGTGAGGCTGCACGTTGGTCCATTCGGCGCCGAAGAGCTGTTTCACTCTGTCGATGGCCAGCTGTTCGCTCTGGTCCACTATCTGGCAACCGCCGTAGTAGCGTTTTCCGGGATAGCCTTCGGCGTATTTGTTTGTCATAACGGAGCCCATGGCTTCCATCACCTGTTCGCTGACAAAGTTTTCGGAAGCGATAAGCTCTATGCCTTTGGTCTGGCGTTCTCTTTCTTTTTTGATCAAGTCAAAAATAGCTGTATCTCTTTGCATGTCAAATATTTATTATAATTATGTTTTAATTTGGTGTTATGCAAATATACGTAAAAGTTTTCGATAATGCGTGGTTTTTGCAGGTTTTATTTTCAGCGGTGTTTTTTTCTGTCGCCGCGGCTACGTTCGTCGGGGCGTTTTTTGTCTTTTTTGTGGGAGCGCGGATAGTCGTCGTGGCTGTTGCGTTGCTGGTGTTCGTTGCGCTGTTTGCGGAATTCTTTTTCTTCGCGGCGGCGTTCGTCCTTGTCCTTGCGTTTGCTTTTTGCGGCCTGCACTATCAGCGGGCGTCCGCGGTAGCTCTCGCCGTGGAAAGCCTCTATTATGTCGTTGGCGTAGTTGCCGTCCACGTCGATGTAGGTAAAAAGTTCCGAGATGTCGATTTTGCCGATTTTTATCTTGGTGTCGCGGCAGCGGTCGTTTATCATTCCTATCAGGCGTTGGGGCTGTATTTTGTCCTTGTAGCCGAGGTTTATGATAAGGCGTGCCATGCCGCTGTCGTCGTGCACGGTGCTTTTGGCTTTCTTTTCGATGGCCTTGCGCTCCTCTTTTTCCTTTACGTTGAGGTCGGGGGCGTTGCGGTAGTATTCTAAAAAGCGGTTGAACTCGATGGACACAAAGCGTCGTATCAGTTCCTCCTTGTCCATCCACTCCAGCTGTTTCACCACCTCGCCGATGAACGGATTTATCTCGTCGTAGTTCACGTCGACGTGTTCCACGCGGTGTATCATGTTGAAAAACTGCTTTTGGCACACCTCCATGCCTGTGGGTATGGGCAGCTGTTCGAATTTCTTTTTAATGATGGCCTCAATCTTTTTTATCTTGTGCTTTTCGCGAAGATTCACAATGGCTATGGAGATGCCCGTTTTGTCGGCTCTGCCGGTGCGACCGCTGCGGTGTGTGTACACCTCAATTTCGTCGGGCAGGTTGTAGTTGATGACGTGTGTGAGGTTGCTCACGTCGAGGCCGCGTGCCGCCACGTCGGTGGCTACAAGCATCTGCAGGTTTTTGCAGCGGAAGCGGTTCATCACATGGTCGCGTTGAGGTTGCGAGAGGTCACCGTGCAGTGCGTCGGCGTTGTATCCGTCGCGGATAAGGGCGGTGGCCACCTCCTGCGTTTCGGTGCGGGTGCGGCAAAAGATGATGGCGTAGATGTTGGGGTTGTAGTCGGCAATGCGTTTCAGTGCGAGGTAGCGGTCCTTGGCTTGAACAAGGTAGTAGCAGTGCTTTACGTTTTGCGCGCCGGAGTTGCGTGTGCCAACGGTTATCTCCTGTGGGTTGTTCATGTAGCCTTTGGCAATGCGTGCCACCTCGTCGGGCATGGTGGCGGAGAAAAGCCATGTGTTTTTGGTGTCGGGGGTTTGTTCGAGGATGGCGTCGAGGTCGTCCTTAAAGCCCATGTCGAGCATTTCGTCGGCTTCGTCGAGCACCGTTACTTTCACCTGCGAGAGGTCCACAAAGCGTCGGCGCACCATGTCGTGTATGCGTCCCGGTGTGGCCACTATTATTTTAGCCCCTTTCTGCACTTCCTTTTTCTGCACGTCGATGCTGGCGCCGCCGTACACGGCCACCACGCTGCAGCCGTCGACGTATTTGGAGTACTGCTTGAGGTCTTTGGCAATTTGCAGGCATAGCTCGCGGGTGGGGGAGAGTATCAGCACTTCGGTGGCAGGGGATTGGAGGTCGAGCCGCTGTATGGCCGGCAGTCCGAAAGCGGCGGTTTTGCCGGTGCCTGTCTGGGCAAGGGCCACAAGGTCGGTTTCGTGGGTAAGCAGCAGCGGCAGCACCTGTTCCTGCACGGGCATAGGTTTTTCAAAGCCCATTTCGGTGATGGCCCGTAGCAGGCGATCTTCTATGCCGAGTTCTTCGAAATTCATTGGCAATTAGTGGTTTGAGTGTGTTTGTTAGGACGTGGTTTACTGTAAACTTCAGGCAACAAAAAAACACCTCAGAAAAATCACTTTCTGAGTGTTTTTATATTTGTTTTGTTTAGAAACCTACAAACGAGAATTAGAATCCCCAGTTGATAGGATCGTCAGAATTGTTGGATGCGTTGTCGAGGTTGATGCCGCCACCATCGGTGAATGCTTCGGTGTCGGCAGATGCGGCGAAGCCTTTTTCAGCACGGAATTCGATTACTTCAACAGATGCTTTCAGATAATTTTTTTTATTCATCAGTTTTTATGATTTATTTGTTCGATATAATGTTTATTTTCAGTTTTTTTGTTTTTTAGAGCGTGGCAAAAGATGATGCATTACATTGTCCTATAGGCAGATATGTATTCTTTTTGCATCTTTTTTGTCCGCTTAACACTTTGCAAAGTTACAACTTTTTTTTATTCTGACAAAATGTTTTTTGTTTTTTTTTCTATTTTTTTTCAATCAAAGATGTAAATGTCTAAAAATGTCGCAAAAAAATAGTATCTTTGCAGTAAATAACGAATCGTACAAACATATATAATTTATTGTAAAATATGGGATTACAATGTGGTATAGTGGGTTTGCCCAACGTAGGTAAATCAACATTGTTCAATTGTTTGAGTAACGCAAAGGCACAGTCGGCCAATTTCCCGTTCTGCACCATAGAGCCGAATGTTGGGGTGATAACCGTTCCGGATGAGCGTGTGAACAAGCTTGTGGAGCTTGTCAATCCTCAAAGTATCGTTCCTGCCACAGTGGAGATTGTGGACATTGCCGGGCTTGTGCGCGGAGCCAGCAAAGGCGAGGGGCTGGGCAACAAGTTTCTTTCGAACATCCGCGAAACCGACGCCATCATTCATGTGCTGCGCTGTTTCGACGACGACAACATCACGCACGTTGACGGCAGTGTGGACCCGGTGCGCGACAAAGAAACCATCGACGTTGAGCTTCAGCTGAAGGATCTTGAAACAATCGAAAACCGTTTTGCCAAAGAGGAGAAGAAAGCCAAGACCGGCGGCGACGCCAAGGCCAAGAAACTGGTGGAGGTGATGACGCTCTACCGCGAGTCCCTTCTTCAAGGCCATTCGGCACGCACCGTACAGCTCGACGAGGCACAGAATGAAGCCGCCCGCGACCTTATGTTGCTCACTGCCAAGCCGATACTCTATGTGTGCAACGTGGATGAAAAGTCGGTGGTTGGCGGCAACGCCTACGTCGAGGCAGTGAAAGAGGCGGTAAAAGACGAAAATGCCGAGGTGCTGGTTATTGGCGCCGGCATTGAGGCCGACATTGCCGAGCTCGACTCGTACGAGGAAAAACAGATGTTCCTCGAAGACCTCGGACTGAAAGAGTCGGGTGTGAACCGCCTGATAAAGGCCGCCTACAAACTGCTGAACCTCCAAACGTTCCTCACTGCCGGACCCAAGGAGGTGCGTGCTTGGACTTTCCGCAAAGGTATGAAAGCACCGCAAACCGCCGGAATAATCCACAGCGATTTTGAAAAAGGTTTCATCCGCGCCGAGGTGATAAAATACGACGACTACGTGAGTCTCGGCTCCGAGGCCAAATGCCGTGAGCTCGGCAAAATTGCTGTGGAAGGAAAGGATTATGTTGTTCAGGACGGCGACATAATGCATTTCAGGTTCAATGTGTGAGCCGCGTTACGTTTTTTTTTCGCCAACGCCTGCCGCAAACATAATAAAAGCATCAAAAAATAGTTATTTGTAAGATATACTATAGTGTATATTGCCCGACAATAGTTGAAAAAGCGGATTGGTACATATAAACTGATGATTGCAAGTGCATTGCTGTTTCTGTCAGCAGTGTGCATCAACTCGTGTTCTACCGAAAAGGACACGTATCTGAACAAAAAGTACCACAACACCACGGCGCACTACAACGTATGGTGGAACGGCAACGAGAGTTTGAAAGCCGCCATTGCCGAGCTCAACGAAAAAGTTGCCGACGACTATACAAAGATCCTGCCCATCTACCGCTTGGGCGACAAGCAGGAGGCCCTTTCGGTGGCCCCCAAGCTCGACAGGGCTCTCGAAAAGGGTTCCAAAGGTGTGCAGAAACACAGCATGACCACACGCGGCAAGGAGCAGATAGACTATGTGAAACGCTGCTATCTGCTGATGGCTTACGCCTATTTTTACAAACAGGAGTACCTGACGGCCGCCAGCACCTGCCGTTTTATAATGGGCAGCTACAACGGCACCACCCTTGCCGACGAGGCCAAAGTGCTGTATGCCCGATGCATGGCCAAAGAGGGGCAATACGGCGAGGCCGAGATGATACTCGACCAGATGGACGCCGACCTGAACACCGGCAAGGTGGCCAAAGAAACGGCACCGCTGCTGTATCCCGCTCTGGCCGAGCTGGCACTTGCACAAGAAAAATACAAAAAAGCCATAGACAACCTCCGGCTTTCGGTCGACAACGCCCGCGACCGCACTTTCAAAGCACGACTGTATTTCATCATGGCACAGGTGTACCATCATCTGGACAAAAAGGCCACCGCCACCAAATACTACAAGCTGTGCCTGAAAAAACGTCCGGCCTACGTGATGGAATTCAACGCACAGATGAACATAGCCGCCTGCTACGATGCCGACCGCGGCAGCGCTACCAGCATACTGAAAATGCTCGACAAAATGCTGAAAGAGAAGAAAAACTACGAGTACCGCGACCAGATTTATTATGCCAAAGGCGAGATGTTTTTGGGTGCCAAAGATTTGAAGAAAGCCTGCGAAAATTACAGGTTGTCGGTGAGCGTAAGCACCAACAAATCGCAAAAGACAAAATCGTCCGTGAAACTGGGCAAAGTGCTGTATGAAGAGCTGCAGGACTACGACGAAGCCCAGAAATATTACGACACCGCAGTGGCCACAATGCCCGCCGACTATCCCTTTGCCGAATCAATCCGCGACCGCCACAAAACTCTTACCTCGCTGGTGCAGCACACTCGCCTGATATACCGCAACGACAGCCTTTTGCGTATGGCCGACATGGACTCGCTCGAACGTGAGAAATATGTCAAAAAACTTATTGCCGAGGAGAAAAAGAAAGAGCAGGAACGTATCGAAGCAGAGCTGATTGCCGCCATCAAGTCGAACTCGTCGCAGCAAAGCAACGCCCTGAAAGGCGACTGGTATTTCTACAACTCATCCACCATGCAGCGCGGCAAGGAGAGCTTTATAAAAAACTGGGGCGCAAGGGCTTTGGAGGATTACTGGTTCCTTTCGAAGAAAACCACAATGTCGTTCGGCATCGACGACCAAAATGCCAATTCCGGATCGCAACTTGCTTTGGGCGACACATCCAATGGCACTTCCACCACAAGGGTGATAAACGTGAAGGACGACAAATTCAGCCGCGAATACTACCTGAAAGACCTGCCCAAGACGCAAGCCGAGCGCGACACCATGAACATGAACACCGCCAGCAGCCTGCTGATAGCCGGATTTATCTACAACGACGGCATCAAAAACCCCGACAAGGCCATCGAGTGTTTCCTGCGCATTGCCAAGGAATTCCCCGAATCCGACAACGTGCTCCCGGCTTTCTACCAGCTTTACAAACTGTACGAAAAACAGGGCAACACCCCAAGTGCCAACTACTACAAAAACATGATACTCCGCGGTTTCCCCGACAGCGACTACGCCAACCTGATACAGGACGAGAACTACTATCTGGAGATGGCAAAGCGCGCCAAGATGTCGGAAAAGGAATATTCGGACATATACAACCTGTACAACCGCCGTCGCTACCGCGATGTGATAAACAAGGCCTCGTCGGCGGTCGCTCTGTACAAAGACGAAAAACTGACTCCAAAATTCAAATATTGGGAGGCTCTGTCATATGCCAAGTTAGGCGAAACCTCGCAGGCCATTGCCAAAATGGAGGAGATAGTGGGCAAACACCCCAAAAGCGAGATAGTGCCTACGGTGAAAGCCCAGATAGCACTGCTGAAAAAAGGCAATCCTTACAAGATTCGCGAACCCAAGAAACCGGCTGCCGACACCACACAGGCTTTGGCCTCCAACGTGAGCACTAAAGCCGCCGAGCCTTCACCCAAGCAACCCGCCACCCAACCGCAGGCACAGCTCCCCGACGATGAGGACGACATGCCAGCCGAAGCTCAGATGTATCGCGACAGGCAGGATATGCAGCACTACGTGATGATACTGCTCGACGACAGAAAGATAAAAGCCACCGAAATGCAATATACCGTTGCCGATTTCAACATGGAGTTTTTCGGCACCAAAGGTCTGAGGGCCAACGCTTTGCTTTTCGACGACTCGCACCAGCTGATAACCGTGAACCGTTTTGCCAACGCAAAAGAGGCCATGGAATACTACACTTTCCTTACCAAAGACGGCGGAGTCCTCGACAAATTCGACAAGGCCGACTACAAAGTGTACCCAATTTCGATACAGAATTACCAGACTTTCTACAACCAGAAAAACACTTCGGTTTACGAAAAATTCTTCAAGAAATATTATAAAAACAAATAAAAACTAACATAGCATTATGTGCGGAATAGTAGGATATTTGGGTAGCAGAGAGGCTTACCCCATTTTGATAAAAGGCTTGCACCGCTTGGAGTACCGTGGCTACGACAGCGCGGGTATAGCGTTGATAAACAAGGATTTGAAGCTTTCAGTATATAAAAACAAGGGCAAGGTGGAGGATTTGGAAAACTACGTTGCCGACAAGGATGTGGAAGGTACCATAGGCATTGCCCACACCCGCTGGGCCACCCATGGCGAGCCAAACTCGCAAAACGCACATCCGCACTATTCGCAGTCGGGGCGCCTGGCACTGATTCACAACGGCATTATCGAGAACTACAAGGTGCTTAAAGAGGAACTCATCTCCAAAGGCTACACTTTTAGCAGCGACACCGACACCGAAGTGCTGATACAGCTGATAGAATACATGCAGATGTCGCACAACACCAGCCTCTACGAAGCTGTGCAGCTGGCGCTGAAAAGCGTTATCGGCGCCTACGCCATTGCCATTATAGACCAGACAAACCCCAACCAGCTTATTGCCGCACGCAAAGGCAGCCCGCTGATTATCGGCTTGGGCGACAAGGAGTTCCTGATAGGTTCCGATGCCACCCCAATAGTGGAATACACCAACAAGGTGATTTACCTTGACGAGGAGGAGATTGCCGTGATGCACCGCAACGGCGAATACACCATAACCAACCTCTCCAACGTGGAGCAAACACCGATAATCAAGACCTTGGAGGTGAACCTGAGCCAGCTCGAAAAAGCCAATTTCCCGCATTTTATGATGAAAGAGATTTTCGAGCAACCCGAAGCTTTGCGCAACAGCATGTTGGGACGCCTCAGCGCCAAAACCAAGACGGTGAAACTCTCTGGCATCATCGACCATAAAGAGAAATTCCTCAACGCCAAACGTATAATAATATGTGCCTGCGGAACATCGTGGCATGCCGGGCTTATAGGCAAATACATAATAGAGGAGCTTACCCGCATACCGGTGGAAGTGGAGTACTCGTCGGAGTTCCGCTACCGCAACCCCGTAATTAAAGACGACGACATAGTGATAGCCATATCGCAGTCGGGCGAAACAGCCGACACCCTGGCCGCCATCAAGTTGGCAAAAGAGAACGGAGCTTTTGTTTACGGCATTTGCAACGTGGTGGGCTCGTCGATAGCCCGCGCCTCCGACACTGGCTCGTACCTGCACGTGGGTCCGGAGATAGGCGTGGCATCCACCAAGGCATTCACCGCACAGGTTACAACCCTTATGCTGATGGCGTTGAACATCGCCGAAGAGAAAAAGACCTTGAGCAAAGAACGCATCGGCGATATGGTGGAAGAACTGTTGCGTATCCCCGACAAAATAAACGAGACCCTGCAGCTGAACATGCGCATTAAGCTATATTCGCAGATATTCACCTACGCACGCAATTTCATCTATCTGGGACGCGGATACAACTACCCCGTGGCCCTCGAGGGTGCCCTCAAACTGAAGGAAATATCGTATATCCACGCCGAAGGCTACCCGGCTGCCGAGATGAAACACGGTCCCATAGCCCTTATCGACGAGGAGATGCCCGTGGTGGTGATAGCTCCCAAACGTGGAATGTACGAGAAAGTGCTTAGCAACATTCAGGAGGTGAAAGCCCGCAAGGGAAAGATTATCTCCATCGTTACCAAAGGCGACACGGCGGTGAAAGAGGTGTCGGATTTCTGCCTCGAAATTCCCGATACCGACGAGTGTTTTGTGCCAATACTTTCGGTGATACCCCTGCAGCTGCTTTCGTACCACATAGCCATTGCCAAAGGCCGCAATGTGGACCAGCCGCGCAACCTTGCCAAATCGGTTACCGTGGAATAAAAACAATTGAGGAAAGACGTCATACTAACACTGTATAAATTGATGATTGTGAACAGAATAAAGAAAGTCGTGCCGGTGGTGGCCATGCTGTTTGTAAGCACTTGCGGTTTTTCGCAGTCGTTCTGGCAAATACTGAACTATTCGGCATACGTGGGCGGGAGCTGCCCCATAGGCACTTTCGGCAAGGCCAACATCACCGATGCCGGATCGGGAGTGGATTACATAAACAACAACTGGGTGCTTGCCGACCAAGGCGGAATGAAAGCCTCGGCAAAGCTGGGTTTCAACGTGGGTGCCAAAGCCACGCTGCCTTTCAGAGTGGTGGGCATCAAGTTGGGCAACGGCGATGCCATGCCCCTTACCCGTCTTGGCAAGGTGGGGCATTTTCTGTCGCTGGTGAAGTTCAATTTTGTTGCCACATTGGATCTTTTCTACAACGGTGTGCACTCCGTGGCCGAACAAAATCTGTTCCAGTCGATGATAAGCCACCACGTGAAATATCTTGGCAGCCGCAACATGCGTCCCGACGTTAACGACATTACCTTGCAGTTCAGCCCGGCGTACGAGCTCTTTTATATCAACATACCGCTTATGGTTGGTGTGAACGGAGTTTATAACCTTGACAACGACCTGAGCCTGTGGGCCGAGACGGCAATAGGGGTGAACGCCCGTAAAATTTCCGACATCAAGGATTTCAAATACGAGGCACGCCTCAACGACCTTACCCCTGGTGGCGATAACCACGTGCAGACCTTCAGCACCACCGAGGGAACGCTGCATTTCAACTGGAGAGCCACTTTTGCCTGTCAGGTGGGAGTGGGCGCCACTTGGCAAAACCGCTATTCGGTGGGGCTGCACTACTATTTCCTTGGCCGCTCCAAAGTTACGGGCAGCAAGGATTATGTCTTTTCCGACCCTATGGAGTACGGCAACTACCCCATAGATTTGAATTACAAGACGGAGCAACAGATTTCGGGTGGCATGGAAATTGGCAAAAAGCTTTCGCAAAACATGCTGGTGCTGCGTTTGGGATACAATTTTTAAACAGCTGAGCCATTGAGTTTCGAACGCCTCATAGCCGAACGTTTTCTGCGCAAGGACAAAAGCAGTTTCTCGCGTCCGCTGATACGTATTGCCACCTGCAGCATAGCGCTCAGTGTGGTGGTGGTGATGATGGCTGTGAGCATTCTGCGCGGTTTCCAACGGTCCATCACCGAAAAAATTGTGGGTTTCGGCTCGCACATCGTCGTCACCCCTTTCGAAAGCCGGAACAACTACTACGAACAGATGCCCGTGGTGGCCGACAGTGCCATGGTGGCCACGCTGGCCGAAACCCCGGGGGTGAAACATGTGCAGTTTTTTGCCAACAAAGGCGGCATGGTGAAAACCGCCGACAAAATTCACGGCATCATTTTCAAAGGCATAGGACAGAATTTCGATTCCACGTTTTTCAAGGCCAACATGCGGAAAGGCCGCCTGTTCGACATAAGCGGCGACAAACCGTCGAACGAAGTCGTTGTTTCGCAACGTTTTGCCGACAAAATGGAGCTGAGCATCGGCGACAAGCTGCCAACCTATTTCTGGCAGGACAACAACTACCGTGCCCGTGCGTTCACCGTAGTGGGCATATACAGTACCGACCTTACGGAGTTCGACGAGCGCTTTGTTATCGGCGACATGCGGCACATACAGCGTATCAACGGTTGGGACTCTGCTCAGGTGCAGGGCTACGAGGTGTTTGTAAACGATTTCGACAAGCTGGACCAAACCGCCGAGCTGGTGAACAACACTGTGGGCAGTTTTCTCACCGTAAGGACTGTGAAACAGGAAAATCCAGACACCTTTTCGTGGCTCGACCTCCTGAACGCCAATATCGTGTTGATACTCAGTATTATGACGTTGGTGTGTGTGGTGGCGGTGGTTTCGGCACTGCTGATAATGATTTTCGAAAAAACGTCCATGATAGGGTTGCTGAAAACGTTGGGCGCCACCAATGGCTCGGTGCGTAAGATCTTTATTTACAAGTCGGTGGGGATAATAGCCAAAGGTGTGATAGCCGGCGATGCCATAGCCTTGACGTTGTGCCTGTTGCAGGACAAGTTCAATTTGGTGAAACTCGACAGCGAGAGCTACAACATGAGTTCGGTGCCTATCGACATCAACCCGTGGATTTTCATCGCTTTCAGCGTGGGGATGGCCGCCGTATGCCTTCTGGCGCTGCTTGTGCCGGCAAGCTACATAGCCCGCATAAATCCCGCCAAGGCCGTAAAAACAGAATAGTCCGTCATGAAACGCAGATATATCTCACGCACAAGCAAATACATCATCCTTTCGCTGACCATAGCCTTGGGATTTTTCGCTCTTTGGCAGGTGAACCGCATTGCCATGCAGATAGAAAATTCCGAGAAGGAGAAGGTTCGCCTGTGGGCCAACGCCATCTGGCAAAAAGCCGAGCTGGTAAGCCATACCGACGATTTCTTTGCCAAAGTGCAGTCCGAAGAACGTATGCGAATGACCCTTTACGCCGAGGCTCAGCGCCTGTTTGTGGAACATTCGGCCAACGCCATCAACAGCGAGGTTGGCTTCTACTACAATTATATCATCGCCAATCAGACCATTCCCGTCATCCTCACCGACGAGGACAGTATTATCACCATGTGCCGCAACGTGGATTTGCCGAAAGGCGTGGACAAGCTGGAAGGCACCAAGCTCGATGGCGCCCTGCGCAAGGAGTTTACCAAAGAACAGCCCTTTTTCTACGAAATTTACGGCATAAAAATATACATGTTCTACAAGGAGTCGAAAATCTATTCCGACCTAATGGCATTCCTCAACGATTTCACACAGTCGTTTTTGAGCGACATCACCAACAACTCCGTTTTTGTGCCCGTTATCATCACCGACAGTGCGCGGCGCAAGGTGATCTCGTCGGGCAATGTGGACACGGCGTCGTTCAACACATCCACCAAGCTACGCGCCAAACTTGCCGAGATGGAAAAGGACAACACCCCGATAGAGATACAGCTGCCCAGCGGACGCAAAGCCCTTGTGTTTTACGAACACACGCAGCTGCTCGACACCCTCAGGTGGCTGCCGTTGGTGTACGTGTTTGTGGCTTTTGTGCTGATAATAGTGTCGTACAACCTGTTCCGCACACAGCGCACAATGGAGCAGAACCTTATTTGGGTGGGCATGGCCAAAGAAACTGCGCACCAGCTGGGAACACCCATTTCATCGCTGTTTGCTTGGCTCGACTATTTCCGCGAAAAGGGCCTTGAGGAGAAATATGCCGTGGAGGTGCAGAAAGACCTCAACCGTTTGGAAACCATCACACGCCGTTTTTCGAAGATAGGGTCGGTGCCCGAACTGAAGGAAGAGGACGTGGTACAAGTGCTCCGGAATACCCTCAACTATCTGAAAAACAGGACGTCGAAGAAAGTAACCTTTGTGGAGAACCTTCCCGACAAGGCTATAAATATCCCCCTCAACTCATACCTTTTCGAGTGGGTTGTGGAAAATATCTGCAAAAACGCCATCGACGCCATGAACGGGGCCGGCACATTCTCCATAATTCTCGACGAAGACGAAAAACAGGTGTTTATCGACCTTTGCGACACTGGCAAGGGGATACCGGGTTCCATGCACAAAAAGATTTTCCAGCCCGGATACACCACCAAGCAAAGAGGGTGGGGGCTGGGACTCTCGCTCGCCAAACGCATTGTGGAGGAATACCACAAAGGCAAGATTTTTGTAAAATATTCAGTGGTGGGACAAGGCACAGCGTTCCGTATCGTGCTGCCTAAAAAGTGACCAGTGATCGGTGAACAGTGATGGGTGATTTGTGAGCTGTGAACTGCTTACCTCTTACCTCTTAACTCTTAATTCCTAACGCCTAATTCTCTCCAAACCAGTACTTATATGCTGTCGATTCGGGGTTGATGTAGGGTTTCACATCCTTTTTGTTGAGGCGTAAAGTGGGACGTCCGTAGCAGTATGCGGCAATTTCGTATTCACCGTATTGGTATATCAGCGAGTCGGGGGTGATGAAAAAGTTGCCGTTGGCGGTGATATTGTCCACTTCGAACACTTCAAATTCGGGGTTGTTTCTTTTGTATTCGCGCATGGCGGTGGTGCGCAGCAGGTTGGTTATCGCCGATTTGTTGGTGGTTAAGTCCTTTTCGGAGATTTGTTTTCCGGTGGTCATGTCGAAGACAAGGTACGAAAGACCCGACATGCCGTGTGCTCCACCGCCGTAGTCGTAGCCATGAAGGACAAAAGTCATGAAACAGCTGTTGGTTGACATGTGTGCAAGTTCGAGGGAGTGATACATTTGTCGAAAGTACTCCTCCTCGTATTCTTCCATGTCGTCTGTCAGCTCTGCCGACATTTCGCTTAGTTCTATTTTCTTTTGCTGCACTTGTCGGTTCACCAGAGCCTGCGGGTCGGTTGCGGCCGAGGATGCTCCCATCAAGTAGAGCAGCTGCGAGCGTATCGACTCCACCACTGCGTCACCCTCGCTTTCGGGCAAGGTGAGGCTGATGTTAACCACGTAGGCTTTGCACGAGTCGCCGCCCGAATAGGTGGGGTATGTTATTTTGTGTGGCATTTCTTCGGCTACGGTGTCGGTGTCGGCATTGCCGTCGGGAGCGGGCTGACGGTTGCAGCCAAAGGTAACAACTGCGGCGGCAAACAGCGCCATAAGGTATTTATTGGTGTTTTTCATGAGTTGGATTTTTTTTTGCAAAGATACGTTTTTTTTTCAGAAAAATGACAACAAAAAAAACTTCCGTCCTTGCGGAACGGAAGTAGTGAATAAAAAAATGCGGTATTTGTGGTATCAATATTTGTAGAAACCCTCGCCGGTTTTACGTCCAAGCAGACCGGCGCGTACCATTTTGCGCAGCAGCGGGTGTGGACGGTATTTGGGGTCGCCGAACTCTTTGTACAGCACTTCCATAATGGCAAGGTTCACGTCGTTGCCGATAAGGTCGGCCAGGGCAAGGGGTCCCATGGGGTGGTTGGCGCCCAGCATCATGCATTTGTCTATGTCCTCGGCGGAGGCAATGCCGTCGGCCAGTATGCCCACAGCCTCGTTTATCATGGGTATAAGTATGCGGTTCACCACAAAACCGGGGGCTTCTTTCACCTCCACGGGCTGTTTGCCTATAGATGTGGCAAGCTCCACAATGCATTTGGTTACTTCGTCGCTGGTAAGCTGGCCTTTTATCACCTCAACCAGAGCCATGCGGTCGGCGGGGTTGAAAAAGTGCATGCCTATGAACTGTGCCGGACGGCTGGTGCAGGCGGCTATCTCGGTGATGGAGAGCGACGAGGAGTTGGTGGCAAAAATGGTTTCGGGTTTGCATATCTTGTCCAGTTCGCCGAAAACATCTTTTTTGAGCTGCATGTCCTCAACGGCGGCTTCTATTACGAGGTCGGCGTCGGCAAAGGTGGCGTAGTCGGTGGTGGTGCTGATGTTTTTCAGAATGGCGTCAACGGATTCTTGGGTCATTTTGCCTTTTTCCACCAGTTTGCCGTAGCCTTTAGCGATGGAGGCCATGGCTTTGTCCAAGCTGGCTTGGGTGCGGCTTTTCATTACAATGGGCATTTTAACGGCAAAGGCTTTCACTATGCCTTTGGCCATGGTGCCGGTTCCTATTACACATATTTTCATGATAGATGTATTTTTAAAGGGTTATAAAAAATGATTATTCGTTTTTGAAATTGGCTGGACGTTTGTTCAGGAAAGCGTCCATGCCCTCTTTTTGGTCGCTGGTGGCGAAACATTTGCCGAACATGGTGTTTTCGAAAGCGATGGCTTTGTCGGTGGGCAGGTCGTACTCCTCGTTGATGCAAATTTTGGCGTAGCGCACTGCCACGGGGGCGTTTGCCGCAATTTTTTTTGCCATTGCCGCAGCTTGGTCCATGAGTTCTTCCTGCGGATACACGGCGTTTACAAGTCCTATGCGCAGGGCTTCGTCGGCGCGAATGGCGCGGCCGGTGTAAATCATCTCTTTGGCAATGCCCATGCCCACTATGCGTGCCAGGCGGCAGGTTCCCGAAAAGCCGGGTATGATGCCGAGGCCCACTTCGGGTTGTCCGAATTTGGCGTTGCTCGATGCGATGCGTATGTCGCAGGCCATGGCCAGTTCGCAGCCGCCGCCCAAAGCAAAGCCGTTCACGGCGGCAATAACGGGAATGGGCAGGGTTTCAATCTTGCGGAAAACGTCGGCACCGCGTTTGCCGAAATCGAAGCCATCTTTCTCGTTGAGGCCGCTCATCTCCGAAATGTCGGCTCCGGCAACGAAAGATTTTTCGCCGTCGCCGGTTATTATCAGCACGCGCGTGGCGTTGGTGTCGATGGCGGAAAGGAAACTGTCGAGCTCGGTAAGAACACAGGAATTTAGCGCGTTGAGCGATTTTGGCACCGATATGGCCACGGTGCGGATGTTGCCATTGTCGCTTATTTTCAGGTTGTTGTATTCCATAATGGTGTTTTTTTTCGTGTGGGCTGTTGTATTTGTTTGTTTATGTGATGGTTGTGGGTAAAACCCACATCAATTCGCATTGCAAATATACAAAATGTTTTTCAAAAAAGCACTCTTTTCACTTATTTTTTGAATTATCGTTGGACATTTTTGCCGTTCGGCAGTTTACTATCATTTTTTTTTGCAAAAACCGACTTTTTTTTATATATTTGCATTTTAAATCCCAAAGTGTCAAATGGTTAAAGCATTGATTACGGGTGCTTTAAATTTGTCCAAAGTGTATGTTGAACCGACAATTAAATATTATTACGATATGAGAAAATTGTTTTCATTTCTGTCATTTGTCCTTTTGCTTGGCTCGTTGGCAGCCCAGAATGTGATGCGAGTGGGTTTTGTGGGTGCTGATGTCAGCCAAGGATATAAACGTTTGAGCTATGTAAAAGCCGAAAACCTTTCGCGCGGATGGACCGAGTTCATAGCCTATCCCGACACTGTGTTGGAGATGATAGCTACTGTGGGCATTGATAATGCCGGTGGCGATGCTCTTTCGGTTGCCACCCTTCCCAATCCTTTTCGTGGCTCTACCACGCTGAGTTTGCAGATGTCGCAGTCGGAAGATGTGCTGTTGCAGGTTTACGATTTGGGTGGCCGTTTGATATTGGAAAACCGGCAGTTGCTTTCGGCCGGGAGCCATGCTTTCAGACTGTCGTTGCAAACGCCTCAGGTGTATCTGTTTGTGGCTACCTCGTCGCAGGGACGAACAACCCACAAGTTACTCAACCAGTCGGCGGGCTTTGCCAACGACCTGTCGTATGTAGGCACAACGGTCATCAATGCCGACAAAATGCGTACCGGCGAGCATTTTGAAATGGGCGATTTTATGCGTTATACCGGTTATATAGTTGAAGGAGCCGACACTATCGGCAGCAATCCGGTGTCGCAGTCCCAGCTGATAAGCCAGACCTTGACACTTGTTTTCGGCGAACGTCCTGTTGTTACCACAGGAACGGTGGGCAATATCACCGGCGTTTCCGCCACAGCGGGCGGCAATGTGGTTTCCGACGGTGGAACCGTGGTGTATTACCGTGGCGTGTGCTGGGCTACCAGCCAAAATCCCTCCATACACAATAGCCGCACCACCGATGGCACAGGCACAGGCGCTTTCACAAGCAACATAACGGGCCTTACGCCCGGCACCACTTATTACCTGCGTGCCTATGCCACCAACACCGCCGGCACCACATACGGTGGAGAGGAAACTTTTGTTACTCCCGGCTTGCCCACCGTTGTTACTTCGCCAATTACCAATGTGGGCGTTGGTTCGGCCACAAGCGGAGGCACTGTTTCCAGCGATGGCGGTGCTGCAGTTACCTCAAGGGGTATATGCTGGAGCACGTCGCCAAACCCCACCATCGCCAACAGCATTACCGCCGACAGCCTTGGCACAGGAACCTTTGTAAGCACCATGTCGCAACTGGTTTCGGGCACCACCTATTATGTTAGGGCCTACGCTACCAACCTTGTAGGCACGGCTTATGGCAATGAGTTGAGTTTTAGCACGTTGCAATTGCCCATAGTTACAACAAACGCTGTTTCGAACGTTGTCGACACATCGGCTATATTTTCCGGAACTGTTGTTTCGGCAGGCGATGCCCCTGTTACCAAACGCGGTTTCTGTTGGGGAACATCGCCAAGTCCTGATACGTCAGGTAGTTACCATATCGAAAATTCAAGTGCTACGGGCACATATACTTTCAATGCAAATGGTCTTACGGGAGGCACCGCCTATTATGTACGTGCTTTTGCCGTAAGTTCGCTTGGCATTGGCTATGGTCAGGATCAGGTTTTCTACACCCTGGGCACACCCATAGTTGTTACCGACAGCGTTAGTGGCATCACCACATCGGCCGCCTCTTTTGCCGGACATCTGGTTTTCGACGGAGGCGATGCTGTTACCTCGCGAGGTTTCTGCTGGGGCACGTATCCTGACCCCACCACAGCCGACAATGTGGTTACCTCGGGCAGCGGCATGGGAGCTTTTGCGTCCAGTGTGTCGCGCCTTGCATCGGGAACGGTGTTTTATGTGCGAGCCTTCGCCACCAACGGTTTTGGCACAGGATATGGCAACAGCATAGCTTTCAGCACGGTAAATCCCGCATTCTCGGTGTCGCCGTTGCGCAAGGTGGGCTTCTCTACCGGCAATCTGCAGTATTCTGCCGCGGGTCGTCATGCCACTGCCGACAGCACCGCCCAAGGCACATGGCGTTTTGCTCCTAACCAATACGACACAGTAGGCTATGCCAATGCACTGATTTCGGATACCAACAGCGGTTGGATAGACCTTTTCGGCTGGAGCACTTCGGGGTACGACGGCCACTACCCGTACCTTAGCACCAATTCCATCGGCGCATACGACAACGGCAACGGCAACATATCGCAAACAAAATACGACTGGGGCACTTTCAACGCCATACTCAACGGCGAGAACCAGCCAGGGATCTGGTTCACCCTTACTGCCGACGAGTGGCAATACCTGCTTACTGTTCGCGAAGGGGCTTCGCAAAAGCGTGGTTTTGCCAAAGTGTGCGGTGTGCCCGGGGTGGTGCTTCTGCCCGACAGCTGGTCGAATCCCATCGGCACATCGTTTGTTACAGGTAGCTCCAACGGCTATGCCACAAACAACTACAGCAGCAGCCAATGGACTGTTATGGAGTCGTATGGCGCCATTTTCCTGCCTGCTGCCGGCTATCGTTTCGACAGCACATCGGTAACCAATGTGGGTGATCATGGTCAGTATTGGGCAGCAACGGCCGACAGTGCCAACAATACGCATTACCTTGCTTTCGACGGCAACAGCACCACTATGATGGGCAGCCGCAACAGCATGGGGCGCTCGGTGCGTTTGGTGCGTTTGCTTTCCGAAATACCTGAAGTCTCCACCGACTCGATACTCTCTGTAACCAGCACAGGAGCCACGTTTTACGGCACAATAAAGTCGGAGGGTCGCGACACGGTGTTGCTCTGCGGTTTCTGCTGGAGCATGAGTCCCAACCCAACGGTGACCGACAATGTTTCATCGTTCTATCCGCAGTCGCCTGCGGTGGCGTCGTACAGCCGTGCTATCAGCAACCTTTCGGCAGGCACTAAATATTATGTGCGTTTCTTTGCCGAAAATGCCGACGGAGTCAGCTACGGCAACGAGCTTATTGTTACCACTACGGGCTACGGCGTTTCGGGAAAATTCTCGGTGTCGAGTACGCAGAGTGTGCGTCTTGCCCACGGCAACCTGCAGTATAGCGGTCTTGGCGAACATGTGGATTTCAATGGCGACACGCTTCGCGGACAGTGGCGTTTTGCCTACTACCATTACGAGATGTTACGCGAAGTGCCCAACTCACGTATTGCCGACTCCAACACAGGTTGGATAGATCTGTTGGGCTGGGGCACATCGGGCTATATGCGCCAGCCCGCATACTCTTTCACAGCCGATTCGCTTTATGGCAATGACAGTCTCGACATAAACGGAAGTCGCCACGACTGGGGTGTTAACAATCAGATTTACAGCACTGTGCGTGATGAAAATTACGATCCGGATACTTGGCGTACCCTTACCGCCTCGGAGTGGGTGTATCTGCTGGACCAGCGTCCCTCGGCATCGAGCAAGGTGGGCATTGCTATGATTAGCGGAATAAACGGTATTGTGCTTCTGCCCGACGATTGGCAGCTGCCTGCGGGCCTCAATTTTGTGCCAGGCTTTGGTTATGCTTATGCCGTAAACACATACACTCCCACCCAATGGGAGGATATGGCCAACAACGGTGCTGTGTTCTTGCCCGCCGCCGGTTCTCGTACTGCCACCACAGTAAGTAATGTAAACAACGTGGGAGCCTATTGGACATCCACAGCCAATGGTGTGAATATGGCCCAATTTGTTACTTTCACCGATGCCCAGCTGGTGCAGTCAAGTCAGTTGTACAGGCATATGGGCATAGCAGTGCGTCTGGCTATGGACGAGGCCAACTGGTAATGAGGCTGGCATGCCATAACGTTGAGATAAAAAAAAGCCGCTCATAGAGCGGCTTTTTTCAGTAACAAGACCAACTGAAAAGTGGTCTTGTGTTTCAGACAGACATTAGAAATTTGTGTCGATGTCGAAGTCATCGATGTCGGAGTTTCCAGCCTCGCTGGTTTCGCCATCGTTTTGTGGCTCTTCGTCGCGGTGGCGGCGGCTACCGTGCTGCAGCGATATTATCAGGGCACCAATCATGCGGGTGAGCTCCATCAGCGAGTTGCGCGAGGTTTCGTATTCGGTTTCGCCGAGCATGTTCGTTTTGTGGGCTATCTCGGTGAACACCACGCATTCGCGGATGGCGGTTTTGGATATTTTGAGATAGTGTTCGAACTGGGCTTTGTTGCGCGACGAGCCTTCGGCAATGTTCAAGCCTATGGCAAATGCCGAGTTGGAGAAGCTCTTGGCCAGCTCTTTTTCCGCTTTTGTGGAGGGTTCTTTAAGTGTTGTCAGAATCCATTGGCTGTAATCTATGGCCTTGCCGTAGATGCGTAGGTCCTCGAAGCGGTAGAAACTTGTGGTCCGTTCATTTTGTTCCATAGTAAAAGTGTTTTAAAGTTATTATATGTTGTTTATTGTTTTTTTATTTGAAAAGTTCTTCTATTTCGGCTTGGTAGCGTATCGACACTTTGGGGCGTTTTATTTTTAGGGTGGGGGTGAGCATTCCGTTGGCTTCGCTCCATGTGTCGGGCACCAGTTTGAAACGTTTTATCTGTTCGGTTTCGCCGAAAAATTTGTTGTATTTGTCGAGTACTTTTTTGTAGCGTTCGAGGGTTTGTTTGTCCTCTATCATTTCCTGCGGGGTTTCGCATTTGATGCCGCCGTGGCGGCGCTGCCAGTCGCGCAGGAATTCGAAATCGGGGGCGATGAGTGCGGCGGCAAATTTCTGGCCTTCGCCCACCACCATCATGTCTAGCACAAAGGGCGATTCTTTGAATTTCTCTTCTATCACTTCGGGGTTCACAAATTTGCCCATCGATGTTTTGAAAAGGCTTTTAATGCGGCCTGTGATGCGCACTTGTCCTTCGGGTTCGATGATGCCGGTGTCGCCGGTGTGGAACCATCCTTCGCTGTCTATCACCTCGGCGGTGAGTTCGGGGGCTTTGTAGTAGCCCAGCATCACGCTCTTGCCGCGGCAGATTATTTCGTGGGTTTCAGGGTCTATCTTGACTTCGATGCCGCGCAACGGAGGACCTGCGGTGCCGAATTTTATTCCGTTAATGTCGTTGGTGGTAACGGCTATCACGGGGGCGGTCTCGGTGAGGCCGTAGCCTTCGTGCAGGCGCAGTCCCACGCAGGTGAAGAAGCGCGACAGGCGGGGCTGTATGGCGGCTCCGCCCGACACCACTTTCTTGCATTCGCCGCCGAAAATGTCGCGTATGGCGTGGTAGGTTATCTTGTCGGCAAGTTTCCATTTCAGGTTGAAAAGCCACGAGTTGCTGCCAATCTCGTATTCTGTGCCGAATTTCAGGGTCCAGTAGAATATGCTTTTCTTTATTCCTTTCAGGCTTTCGCCCTTGCGGTATATTTTGTCGTAGATTTTTTCTAAAACGCGTGGCACCGAGGTTATTATGTGCGGTCGGGCGTCTTTCATGTTGTCCACGGCTTTGGCCACATTTTCGGCATAGTAGATGTTTAGGCCCACATATTGGTACATGTAGTTCATCATGCGCTCGTATATGTGGCACAGCGGCAGGAAACTAAGTGCGCGGGTAAAGGATTCGTCGAGTATGTACTCAGTACCGTAGATGTTGGTGATGATGTTCTGATGGCTCAGCATCACGCCTTTGGGAAATCCGGTGGAGCCCGATGTGTAAATCATGGTTACCAAGTCGGTGGTTTTGATGCTGTCTTTCATCTCTTTCACCTTTTCGGGGGCGGGATTGGCCTTGCCAAGATCCACAAGCTCTTGGAAATTGGATGTGCTCTCGTTTTGTTTTTTGAAAGTGAAAATCTTTTGTATATTGGTGAGTTCGGGCAGAATGTTGCTTATTTTGCGCAGCAGTTCGGGGCCTTCGAGGAATATGAGCCTCACATCGGCATGGCTAAGGATGTATCGGTAGTCGTCCTCGCTGATGGTGGGGTAGATGGGCACGAGTACTGCGCCAATCTGCTGTATGCCAATGTCGAGGAAGTTCCATTCGGGGCGGCTGGTCGATATCAGGGCGATTTTGTCGCCGGGCCGGATGCCGAGTTGCAGCAGTCCGTAGCTCACGTTGTTGGCGGTGTCGATGTATTCGTCTATGGAGTGTTCAACCCATTTGCCGTCCACTTTGGCGGTGAACACAGGGTTGTTGGGATATTTTTCTTTTCTATAGTCTATGATGTCGAATAATCGTGTAATCTCCATAAATTGAATGTGTTAGTTTTTTTATGAATGTTGCGTAAAAAAACCTTTCCGAAAAGGAATATTGCGATTTTTCTGTCCGGAAAGGGTGTGTTGTTGTCAGTTTATTTCAGAGAAATATTTCATGAAATGTATGCGTTCGAACTGCGATGCGTCGTCGTTGGTTTTCATTGCCATGGATCCTTTGAACTCGTCGATGGTGTTGTAGTTGTTGCGTTCCATCCATTGTTTCAGCTCGTTGTTGATATTGGCAATGTGCCCTATGCCGTTTTTGTAGAGAGTGGAAACCACTTGGACGGCTGATGCGCCTGCAAGGAGCATTTTCACAGCATCGTTGCCAGTGTATACGCCGCCGGAGGCGGATATGTCGCAGCGCACTTTTTTGGATAGTATGGCGGTCCAGCGCAGGGGCATGAACAGGTCATCGGGCGAGCCGACGATGGAGCCGTGCACTATCTCGCGTTTTTCGGTGTCGATGTCCCAGCTGGCGGCGCGGTTGAACAATGTAAGAGCCGAGATGCCGGTCCACGACAGCTGTTGCAGGAACTTGGCAAGGTCGGTGAAATATGCCCCCACCTTTATTATGATGGGTATGGTGATGATGCGCCGCAGGGCTTGTACGGTGTCCGAAAACAGGCGCTGTACGTCGTCGTGCGATGTATTGACGTTGAAGGGCAGATACAGCATGTTTATTTCCAGTGCGTCGCAGCCGGCGTCCTGAAACTGTTTGGCGTAGGTAACCCAGTTGCCGAAAGTGCTGCAGTTTATGCTGCCGATAATGGGCATGGGGAAACTGGCTTTGGCTTTGCGTACAAGGTTCAGATGGGTTTCCAACGCGTTGGTTTCTATGTGGTTGGCAATGTAGTCGTAGCTGTCGCCAAAAGTTTCGTATGGGTTGGAGTAGTTGGCGGTGTTTTTCTTTATTTCCATCAGTATTTGCTCTTCGAAAATCGATTTTAGCACCACGGCTCCAGCTCCGGATTGGTACATTTTTTCCAGTCCCTGTAGGGTCGTGGATAACCCGCAACTGCCTACAATTATTGGGGAAACAATGTCCAATCCTGCGAATTTGGTGTTCGTGTTCATGTTTGTCCTTTTTACAAAAAATACACTGCAAAGATATGATTTTTTTTTCGATTTCTGAGCTTTTCTTTCTTTTTTTTATTGTATGATAAGTGTATGATCCATTTAAGTATTTGTTGTTCAAATAGTTGGTTGATTAATGTCTTTTTTTTGTTCGTTATTTTTTTTTAAATATCGAAATAATATTTTGTATAACAACAAAAAAAGCGTAACTTTGCAAACTGATTTTGACAAAATAAAGTAGAATAAAAGATGGATAATAAAGAAAAACAAAATGTTGAAATTGGGGAAGTTGTCTCCAAAACCGAGGCTTTTATCGAGAAAAACAAGAAGTGGCTTATCGGCTCAATTATTGCTATTTTGGTTGTGATAGCCGCTATTTTTGCTGTACGTGCGTACAACAACAGCAGAGAGGAAACTGCCGAGGAGGCTATTTTTGCGGCAGAGCAGTGGTTTGGCCAAGATTCTTTGCAGCTTGCTATGAAAGGCAACAGCCTGCACATGGGCTTGGAAGCCATTGCCGACGACTACAGCTCCACCAAGGCCGGCAACCGTGCCAAATATTACTGCGGCATCATCTGCCTGCGTCAGGGCGATTACAACCGCGCCATCGACTATTTGAAATCGTGCAAGCTGAAAGATGATTTCACCCCCATTTTGGCACAGATAATGATAGGCGACGCATACTATGAACTCAACAACGTGAAAGAAGCCATCAGCCGCTACGAGAAAGCCGCCAAAATGGACGACAACGAAATTACGGCCCCCTATGCCCTTTTCAAGGCTGGCATGGGTTATTTGAAAAACAACGACAACGCCAACGCTTTGAAGACTTTCAAGCAGATAAAAGATAAATACCCCTTCTCTACCGAAGGCCGGCAGATAGACAAATATATCGGCATGGCCGAACAGATGACCGAAGGCTGACGCTTAGCGTGCGTCGGATATTCAATAAGTTATAGAGAGTGGTGGCCTTTTTGCCGCACTCTCTTTTTTATTAACAAAAATACATTTACCTATGATGTACCCCAACATACCCAAGCTGAAACACACCGAAACGGGCCACTTTTTCCTCATCGCCGGTCCTTGCGTGGTGGAGGACAAGGTAGTGCCATACGAAATAGTGGAACACCTTGTGGAAATTACCGAGCGCCTGCAGATACCTTTCGCTTTCAAAGCCTCGTACCGCAAGGCCAACCGCTCGCGCGTGGACTCCTTCACCGGCATCGGCGACTGGGAGGCCTTGGAGCTGCTTAGCGAGATAGCCAAGAAATACAACGTGCCCATTGTTACCGACATCCACAACGAGGTGGAGGCCGAGATGGCAGCCCAGTTTGTGGACGTGCTGCAGATACCGGCTTTCCTCTGCCGCCAGACTTCGCTGCTGCAGGCCGCCGCTCAAACGGGCAAGGTGGTGAACATCAAAAAGGGACAGTTCCTCTCGCCCGAAGCCATGAAACACGCCGTGGACAAAGTGCGCTACTTCGGCGGAAAGGACTCCGACATAATGATTACCGAACGCGGCACAACCTTCGGCTATCAGGACCTTGTGGTTGATTTCCGCGGCATCCCCATAATGCGCCAGAACAACGTGCCAGTGGTGATGGACATCACGCACTCGCTGCAAAAGCCCAACCAGCCGGCAGGCGTCACCGGAGGCAACCCCGAGCTTATCGAAACCATAGGCCGCGCCGCCGTTGCCGTGGGCGTTGACGGTATCTTTCTCGAAACCCATCCGTATCCGCTCTACGCCAAAAGCGACGGAGCCAACATGCTGCGCATGGATTTTGTTGAAGACGTGCTGAAACGCCTTCTTGTGATTCACAAAGCCGCCAATGCGGAGATTAAATAACAATTAAACACTTTTTTTTACCTATGAAACTGAATTTGAAACGCCCGTTGGTTTTTTTCGACCTCGAAACTACCGGCCTGCAGATAGGCCAGGCACGTATTGTTGAGATATGCATGCTGCGCGCCAATGTGGACGGCACCGTTGACGAACGCACCTACCGTATCCGTCCCGCCGAATATGTGGTTCGGAATGGAGTGGAGGTGGCGCAAACCATCCACATCCCCGAAGAAACCACTGCCGTTCACCACATAACCGACGCCGATGTGGCCGACAAACCCACTTTCCGCGAGCTGGCCCCCGATCTGCTTGCCTTCATCGGCGACGCCGACCTTGCAGGCTACAACTCCAACAAGTTCGATGTGCCGATGCTGGTGGAGGAGTTCCTGCGCAACGGCTTCGATTTCGACATATCGAAACGCTATCTGGTTGATGTTCAGAATATTTTCCACAAAATGGAATCGCGCACTCTGAAAGCCGCCTACAAGTTCTACTGCGGCAAAAACCTCGACAACGCACATTCCGCCAACGGCGACACCGAAGCCACATACGAGATTTTTCTTGCCCAGCTCCAACGCTACGCCGATGCCGAATACACCGACGAAAAAGGCATCGTAAGCAAGCCTATCGTCAACGACATACAGGCTCTGAGCGAGTTTTCTCGCAGCCGCCAGTGGGCCGACCTCGAAGGACGTATCGGCATAAAAAATGGCGTGGAGGTGTTCAATTTCGGCAAGCACAAGGACAAACCCGTACGTGAGGTGTTTGCCGTAGAACCGTCGTACTACAGCTGGATGATGAACGGCGACTTCTCGCTCTCCACCAAGCAGGTGATAACAAGGATATACCACGCAATGAAGGAGGAGGCTGCCAAGCAACGCGAAGAGGAAAAACTGAACCAACTGCGGCAGAAGTTCAACGGCGGACAAGGAAAACTTTTCTGACGTGAAAATAATCTGTGTAGCAAAGAATTACGCCGCCCATGCCGCCGAGTTCGACGCCGTGGTGCCCGCCGAGCCTATCTTTTTCCTCAAACCCGACAGTGCCCTGCTCATTGCCAACCAGCCGTTCTTTTATCCGGATTTCTCTACCAATGTGCACTACGAGCTGGAGCTGGTGGTGCGCGTCAACCGTTTGGGTAAGTGCATACAGCCGCGTTTTGCCCACAAATACTACAGCGAGGTGGCTCTTGGCATCGATTTCACCGCCCGCGACCTGCAGGCCGAGGCCAAACGCGGCGGCAACCCGTGGACAGTGGCCAAGGGGTTCGACGGCTCCGCCGCAGTGAGTGCCTTCGTGCCGCTCGAAAAATTGGGAAAACCTGTCAATCAATTGAAATTCCGCCTTTTGCAGAACGGTGCACAGGTGCAGACAGGCGACACTTCGCAGATGCTTTTCAGCGTGGACGAACTTATTGCCGAAATATCCAAGTATATGACTCTACGCACCGGCGACCACCTGTTTACCGGCACCCCTGCAGGAGTTGGGCCAGTGCATATTGGCGACACGCTGGAAGGTTTTTTGGAGGATATGCCGCTGCTAAAATGCCGAATAAAGTAGTAAGCTGTATTGGCTTAAAAACCATTATATTACATCAAGCGTTGGTGTCGCCAATTGTCTTTCAACCTAAGTGGTAGGGGTGATAGGGCTTTTACTACAATTGTTTTTTATTGCGGTGTCGGTTGCAGCACTTGTAACGGCAGCTCCATGTTTGGCTACGGCGAAAGGCAGTTTTTTCCATTGTTCAAAGTTTGTTCAAGAAATGTTGTCGCGGATAGCATTTATCTCGCAAAAAAAATGTATTTTTGCAAACCAAAAAAAATGGAAAAAAAGACAAGTAAATGGTTGAAGATACGTTTAGACACAAGGGGTTGCGCGAACGCATGATAGAAGAGCTGCGTACAAAAGGGATAACCGACGAGAGGGTGCTGGCCGCAATGAACAAGGTGCCGCGCCATTTTTTCGTGGACAAGTCGTTCGATGCCATTGCCTACGAGGACAGGCCGTTGCCCATTTTATGCGATCAGACAATCTCGCACCCGCACACTGTGGCTTTTCAAACACAGTTGCTTGATGTGCAGAAAAACGACAAAATTCTGGAGATAGGCACAGGGTCGGGCTATCAGGCCTGCGTGCTTGCCGCTATGGGCGCACGGGTGCTTACCATCGAACGCCACAACGAGCTTTTCCAGAAAGCGCAACAGGTGATTTCGCAAATGAGATATTTTATACGATGCTACCATGGCGACGGATATCAGGGGCTTCCATCATCGGCACCGTTCGACAAGATACTGATAACATGCGGCGCCCCAATGGTGCCTCCCGAATTGCTGAAACAGCTGAAAACAGGCGGTGTAATGGTTATTCCAGTTGGCACCGAAAATTGCGAAATGCGGCGAATAACAAAGAAAAACGACAGCGATTACGAAGAAGAGGCTTTCGGAAATTTCAGTTTTGTTCCCATGCTCGAAAAAGTGCAGGGCAAGGTGAACACTCTTTTTCGATAGACAAAATGCGCCTTTTTAGAAAAACGACCCCAAAAACATTGCAACCGACAATAGATTAACCAACAATATGACAGTACAACTGCATCCCGACACGTTGCCCTTCCTGCAACAGCTGGCAATGAACAACAACCGCGACTGGTTCAACGCCCACAAAGGCCACTGGATAGAGATAAAAGAGGCTTTCGAGGCTTTCACTCAGGCACTTATCGACGAAATGTCGGTGGCCGACGACACCCTTACGGGATTGACAGCCAAAAATTCCGTTTACCGCATTTACCGCGACACCCGTTTTTCGCCCGACAAAACGCCCTACAAAACCCATGTGTCGTGTTTCCTTTCATCGTGGGGACCGAAAAACAGCGGCGTTCCGGGCTATTATTTCCAGCTTGGCGCCGAACCCGCCTACGGACTGGAAGGCACATGCACCCTCGGTGGAGGCATTTTTATGCCATCGCCCGAAGCGCTGAAAGCCATCCGTCAGGAGATTTTCTATTGCTACAACGATTTTGTTGCCATAATGGACACACCGGCATACAAAAAATATTTCGGCACGGATTTTTTCACTACCAAAAAATTGCAGCGTGTTCCAACAGGCTATCCCAACGACTGGGAATATGCCGACCTGCTGAAATACAAGGACTACTGCACCAGCTACACCATGCCCGACAAGCTGATAGACAGCCCACGGCTTTTCGACGAAGTGATAAAGGTGTGGAAAGCCAGCCTGCCGCTGAACCGCTTTCTGCAACGCGCCATGGAGGGATTGCGCTAAACCCCATCTGCGATGCCTGTTGGTGAAACTGTTGTCCTTGTGGTGGCGGTGTCGTGGACAGCCACGGCGCTTTTAGCCGTGGATGGCTCCAGACGCATGGGGTCGCTGCCGTTCAACGCGGTGCGCATGACCATGTCGCTTCTGCTGCTTGTGCCAACGCTATGACTCATTATGGGAGCGCCCTATCCGTGCTACGCCGACGCACAGACGTGGTTTGGGCTGCTGCTTTCGGGAGTGGTGGGTTACACTATCGGCGAATACTGCCCGATGCAGGGCTATATCATCATCGGTTCACGTTTTGGACAACTATTCATTACGCTTTCGGCACCTGCGGCGGCTCTGTTGGGACGTCTGCCGCTTGCCGAGACCATGCGTCCGCTCGCCTTGGTGGGCATGGAGGTAACTCTTTGCGGCATAGCTATTTCGATACTTGCCAAGCCCCACAACGGGCACCTGTAGCTTAAACTTCCCGACAAGGGCATTTTCTTTGCAGTGATGGACGGTATCTGCCAAGGGGTGGGACTGGTGCTGAGCAAGCAAGGACTGGTGCACTACACCAGCGCCATTGCCAACGCCGGTATCGACGCCACCGCAGCAGCACCCGGTGCAATAGTTCCGCTGCCGCTGAATGTCGGCAGATCGTTTGCCTCCACAATAATATGCGGAAGCATTGTACTTGTGGGGTTTCTGTTGCTGCTCGTGGTTTTTGGAAACAACTGGAGAGGACAGAGTTGCGCCATGCAGTGAGCGATCGCCATGCCATGCGCGCCGCAGCCTTGTCTATGGTGTTCTCGGCCCCTTTGTGGGGGTGAATCTTTCGCTGCTGGTCAGGCAATACATCTCCACAGGTGTGGCACAGACCATTTTTGCACTCACCCCCGTGCTTATCATAGCCCCGTCGGCGATGATGTTCCACCAAAAGGTAAGGCCGAGCGAAGTGGTGGTGGCACTGATAAGGGTGGCGGAAGTCGGTCTGTTTTTTCTGTAAATCAATTTTTTAATCTGCTTTGTGCAAAAAAAAAGACGCAAAACCGAGTCTGCGTCCTTTTGTTATCAACCTGCTATTGAAAAAATTATTTGTTGCCTAAGCTCAGTTTTGCTCCGGCAAATATCATGGTGCCGGGTTGCGGCACTCCGCCGTGGTCGCGGTACTCACTGTTGGCAATGTTGTTTATCTGTGCAAACAGAGTTATATCTTTCAGCAAATACTCCGCTTTGGCATTGAGCAGAAACACTCCACCGTAGTTGCAAACGTTGCCGCCAGCGTCCACATACTGCCCTTCGCGGAAACGGTAGGTGGCGTCGATTTTCATTCGCAGTTTGTCCCACGGAGCCAGCACCACGTAGGCCTGAGCCTTGTGCCGCAGATAGTCGAGCACCGAGCCGGATATCATGCCGCCGGCATCCTGCTTGATACCGCAGTAGGAGTAGCTTCCGCCAATGGCGTTGATGAATTTGTCGAAATTGTATCGTCCGGCGATGTCCACTCCCACGGCATCTACCTCGGTGTGGTTCATCGAATACCAAATTTCCTCGTCAGGGCGGCGAATCCAGTCTATAACGTCCTTTCCTGAGCGGTAATATACCAATGCCGAAGCTGTGGCGTGCCTGTCGGTGTAGCGTATCTCGGCTTCGCCCGACCATGCCTGTTCGCCGTTGAGGTCGGGGTTGGCACGTTGGTTCACGCTTTGGTAGTACAGGTCGGTGAAAGTGGGCATGCGGTAGGTGCGGCTCACAGCGGCCTGCATTCGCAGATGGCGGTTGAACCGATAGGCGGCGTTTGCCGAAAGGCCGTAGTTCCATCCGAAAAAGTTGCTATACACTGTAAGGGCGCTTGCCGATGCCTGCCATCCTCCCATGGAGAAGTTGTATCCGGCAAACAGGCTTGTGGCCAATCGCGAGGCTGCCTTTGGGTACTGCGTCCCGAAAAGGCACAGTGGTGTGTCAAGCGGTGTGCCCAGCACGTTGCTGGCAATGCCTTCGTGCCGCAGTTCGATGCCGGTCATCAGTTCGCCATGCCGCCCCACGTTGAACAAGGCCCTGCTCCGCAGTCCCGACGTGGCTGCCAAGTGGCGGTTGTGTCCGCCGTACCATTCGGGAGCGTCGGCGTAGCCCTCGCGGAACAGTTCAAAACGGTCGGAGTGCGCCCGCGAGTATATGTCGCTTGCCAAGCGTACCTTGCCTATGCGCCGCAGGTTGGTGGCCGACGCCGTAAGGGTGCGTGTGGCCTCGTATTGGTCGGGATAGGAGGTGCTGTAGAACGCCATGCTGCCAAAATCTTTCATCTGTCCGCCTAATTGCAGGTGCCAGTTGCTATTTGGTGAGTGGTGTATGGCTTGCAAAAAGAGGTTTCCGTAGCGGTAGTCGGTGTTGCGCATGTATCCGTCGCTGCGGTTGTACGAAGCCGCCACGGTGGTGGCCCAGCTGCCTATCAGCTTGGTGCCCAGCACCGACAGTTTTGCGGTGCCGTAGCTGCCGGCGCTTGCCTCGGCCAAAAGACGGTCGGCGTAGGTGTCGGAAACAACTATGTTCACCGCTCCGCAGTACGACACTATGCCACGAGCGAGCAAAGTGGAGGAGGTGAGCAGCTCCACCCGTTCCACCATCGAAATGTCGATAGGCATGTCGAGGTTATGGTGTCCGGTTTGTACGTCGGTGATGTTGATGCCGTTGAGGAGCACTATCATCTGGTCGAAAGTGCCGCCGTGAACGGCAATGTCGCCCTGCACGTCGTTGGTTCCGCGGCTGCGGATGTCGATGCCCGGAAGCAATTCAAGCAGGTCGCCAATGCAGCGTACCGAAGTGTTGGAAAAATCTTTTGTAGTCAGCACCACCGCCGGTTGGGGGGTGTTTACGACGGTGTCGGTGGAAACGCTTATGCGGACCTCTGGCAAGGTTATCATATCCTCCGAATCGTCGGTTTGCGCCATGGCGTGGTTGGTTGGGAGCAACGTCAGAGCCATGGCCGCAGCCGCCACTGCCTTACGCAACTGCTTGTCGGCTATGTAAGTGGCCACGCGCCCGATGGTTACCTCGCGGTGCAGCGAGTTGAAAGCAGCGTAGGCCTTGCGGCAGAATCGTTTGAAACGATATGCGATGTTGTTTTTTTTGATACGTTTTTTCATCTCTTACATGATTATTGTGTTTTAGCAGGTTAATAACTGTGGTAATAACGGCAAACGTTGCGATTTATTGCCAGGTAGGGCGAGGTTGGCGGTTATGCTATGAGGCAAATGAAGGAATATTTGTGGCATGTGGTTGATAACAGGTTGGTGAAGCAAAAAGTTCCCATTACAAAGTGGGTTAGGCGGATTTAGTTCCCCTTTCAAAAAGGGGGGGGATTAAAAGTTTCTCCCTTTCATGGTGTCTTTTCCTGATTTGGGCTGACTCTGGTTTATAATTTATAACTGATAAAAGTTCACTTTAGGGTCTGCTAAATAATAATAAATTTCTGACATTCAAATACTAAAGCATGCAAATAAACGTCATTTTAATAAAAGAATCGCACAATTCAATGTTAAAATAATATGAAGTACTACTCCCAAAACCA
>CALGGY010000009.1 GCA_937915785.1 uncultured Bacteroidales bacterium | reverse complement strand
GCACCACCAACGGCGCTTTGGCAGGCCAATTCTCCATTGCCAGCGACACCGTAACCATTACCCCCTCCGCCTCGGCTACCCAAACCCTCACAGTGAACCTCTCCGACGGCACCAACAACTACATCGACATAGCCACCGAAACCTACGTTTACGCTTTCCTGCCACCCATGGCAGCCAAAAACCTGACGATAAAAATATTCAACACCGACGGCGATTATACTGCCCAAACCGCTTCCACCCAAAACATTGAGCGTAGCAAAATCTATACCAACACTTTGAATAACATTACTTTCAGCGATTACGACATCTACTACTCTGTAAGCCCCGACAGAAAAGTGCTTTTCGCACCCGGCAACCTGTGGTTTCAAGCCACAAAGAACGGAACGCTGGGCGACACCACACACAACACCAGAGCCGGCTTACGCAACGGAGTGTTCTGTTTCGCACCACACCAGTACTCAATGATAAGCATGAAAAACACCAATATATCCTCAACTTACAAGAACCGTATCGACCTTTTAGGATGGGGTACAAGCACACGCAATGCAGACAGATATCCATATCAAACCAGCTCTTCGGCATCTGATTATGACCCGTATGCCGGCGCGGAAACAGATATTGAAGGCACCAACTCCGACTGGGGATATTTCAACGAGATTAACGGAACAATCAACGGCCGCGACACAACTTACCCCTGTGGCACATGGGGATTGTTGACTAAAGATGAGTGGAATTATCTTTTATCTTCGCGCCAAGATGCCGCACAGAAATACGCATTGGCTACGGTCGGCGACACAATTGGGATGATTTTGTTACCGGATTTGTGGATACTCCCATCCGGCCTGACATTTACAGCTGCAGTAACCGGCAACTATAGCACCAACACTTACACCACAGCGCAGTGGGCCCGGCTCGAGGCCGCGGGAGCAACCTTTTTGCCATCTTGCAGAGTTAGAATATCAAATAGTGACGACGGGGGAAGAATGACCCGTGTTCATCCGGAAAGCACGTTAGGCTCTTATTGGACTTCAACCCACCATGATGATGACTTGGTTTATGTTATGCATTTCAATGCGGGCACTATTAGTCCAGTTGCGGAAACAACACAAAGTGCTCACCGCTATCATGGACGTGCTGTGCGCCTAGTGAAGGATTTTGTAAAATAAAAATTATAATTGATGTAATAAAAAGCCTCCAGTCATGGAGGCTTTTTTGTACCTAATTTATTGTCTCTGTGGTGGGATACATAAGTGATGTATATGAAAAACAACGGCAAAAACATAACAACAGCTTTAGTTCTTGCAACTATGGTATTTTCTGTTGCATCTTGCACAAAATGAGAGGATATCTCTTGGCGAGGTCGATTTCAACCAAGATGTGGAATGCCACGTGCAATGCAACGCTGGTCTGCCACAAAACATTAATTCCGACAATGCTTATCTTGATACTGTGGACAGCAATAAGGTGAAATGGCAGATTGCCGACCGGCTCAACATCAATCGTACTTTTGTTTTTTATGCTATCGACAACGGCACCACAGCGCGTTTTTGGGGCACTTTGCAGGTGTGTCGAATGGCTCCGATGTTTGTGTTTTAGGCTGTTTATCCCACAAACCTTACTGCTGCCGCTGCTAACCCAAGCACCATCCCTTCGGCATACCAAGCCGGTGGAGACGGTTAATATCCGCGATTGCCTCAATTTTATATCGCGGCTCAACCAACTCGCGGGCATGCATTTCAGACTGCCTACCGAGGCGGAACGGTAGTATGCCGCACGCGGAGGCGAACTCGACAAGGGGTTCAGATACTCGGGCAGCAACAGCGTGGCCGACGTGGCATGGTACTGCGAAAACAGCGAATACACCACCCATCCTATGAAACCAAACAGCCCAAACAGCTGGGAATTTACGACATGACCGGCAATGTTCACGAGTGGTACAGCGATTTGTACGCCTCGTACAGCGCCGAAGCCCAGACCAACCCCGTAGGACCGGATCACGGCGGCGAACATGTGATACGCGGCGGCGCGTGCATCAACACTACCAACTACTGCCGGGTGTCGTACCGTTACTATTATTGTACTACACAGGAAAACCAGAACCTCGGTTTCCGGTTGGCTATGAGCAAATAACGCATGCGCACCTTGCGGCACGGCTTATCAACTGAGTTTTTTCAAAAAAAGTGGCTTAAAATGCCAAAAAGGACAATTTTTTCAAACTTTTTTCGTATCTTTGCAGTGTCTGCTAAGTGTGGACAAAAGACATGAAAATAATGTAAGAAGTTTATACATAGGCTATTATGAGAGTTGAATTTCTGTTTGCCCTTGTGGCTGTTGTGGCAATGTCGGTTTCGGCCAACGCCCAAAAAGTGCCCTCCGACGTTACCAACGACGGTTTCCACGGCAAGGTGAAAAAAGTTTCGGAATACATATACGACGCCGAAGGTACCGCCAAGGACCCGCAGAAAGGCATGTCGCTGCAGATAACCGAGACCAAGTACGACAACTACGGCAACAAAAAGGTGATAACCTATTTTGCCGACGAGCAAAACATCATTTTCAAAACACGCTACAAACGCGACGCTATAGGCAACCTTATCCTCGAACAGTTCATCAATCCCGATGGCGACGTGATAGGCCGCACCTATTATTCATACGACCCCAAAAACGTGCTTACGCAGATGTACGTTTTCGACGGCGAGACACAGCTCGAAAACCGCACCCGCTTTGTGTACGACGCACAGGGCCGCCTTGTGGGCAAAAACCTGTGCGACAACTACAACGACATACTCGACCGCGAGGTTTACGAGCTGGGATACAACAACTTGCCGCAAAAAGCATCGGTCTACAACCGCCAGAAACAGCTTGTTGACGAAACCCTGTACGAATACGACGACCACAACCAAGTGATAACCGCCACCCATTTCGACTACAACGGCAAGGAAGCCGATGTTACCACCACCCTTTACGAATACAGCTACGACGACAACGGCAACTGGGTGGAACGCTACGAATACTCCGTTGACGGCGACAAGATTGAACCCGTTACCATCATCGAAAGAACTATCGAATATTATTGATAAAAAAGAAAACAATTTTTTTATGATGTTGCCGGCAGGATGCTTACCCCTCCTGTCGGTTTTTTTCTGACAAAAAACTGATACCATGGACCGAAGGAATGTAAAAGTGGGCATTGCCCAGCTGAAATGCACCGCCGACAAGCAGGCCAACATAGTCCGCGCCGCCGGGCAGATACGCGCCCTTGCCGCTCAGGGAGCCAACATTGTATGTTTGCAGGAACTCTTTGCCTCGCTGTATTTCTGCGATGTGGAGGACTACCACAATTTCCGTCTGGCCGAGGCCGTCCCCGGTCCCACCACCGACATGTTCTCGGCATTGGCCAAGGAGCTTGGCGTGGTGATAGTGGCCTCGCTGTTCGAGAAACGCGCCGAGGGCATGTACCACAACACCGCAGCCGTTATCGACGCCGACGGCACCTATCTTGGCAAATACCGCAAGATGCACATCCCCGACGACCCGGGCTATTACGAGAAGTTTTATTTCACCCCCGGCGACCTCGGCTACAAGGTTTTCAAAACCCGTTTCGCCACCATTGGCGTGCTTATATGCTGGGACCAGTGGTACCCCGAGGCAGCGCGCATCACCGCCCTGAAAGGCGCCGAGATACTGTTTTTCCCCACCGCCATAGGCTGGGCCACCTCGCAGCGCGACGACACCAACGCCGAGCAGTATCAGGCTTGGCAGACCATACAGCGCGCACACAGCGTGGCCAACGGCGTTCCCGTGGTGTCGGTGAACCGCACCGGCATGGAGGGCGACATGCGTTTCTGGGGCGGGTCGTTCATAACCAACGCTTTCGGACGCGTGAAATATCAGGCACCCTACGACGAGGAGGCCCTGCACGTGGAGGAGATAAACCTTGATGAAAGCAACCTTTACCGCATGCACTGGCCCTACCTGCGCGACCGACGCATAGACAGCTATCACCCCATACTGAATCGTTTTATCGACGAGGAGTAGCTCCAAAACGCTCATTCATAACACGTTGCCGCCGTGGAGAATGTCCGCAAGATATTGCATGTCGACATGGATGCCTTTTATGCCTCGGTGGAGGAGCGCGATTTTCCGCAGCTGAAAGGCCGTCCGGTGGCTGTGGGACGAGCCGAGGGCAGGGGGGTGGTTGCCACCGCCAACTACGAGGCGCGCAAATACGGCGTGCACTCCGCAATGTCGTCGAGAGAGGCGCTGCAACGCTGTCCGCACATCATTTTCCAGCCGCCACGGTTCAAGGTATATAAGGCCGTTTCGCAGCAGATACACCAGATTTTTGCCGAGTTTACCGACATCATCGAACCCCTTTCGCTCGACGAGGCCTACCTCGACGTAACGCACAACAAAAAGTCGATGCCCTCGGCCACCATCCTTGCCAAGGAGATAAAGCGCCGCATACGCGAAACCACGATGCTCACCGCTTCGGCAGGGGTGTCGTACAACAAGTTTTTGGCCAAGATAGCCTCCGACTACGACAAACCTGACGGACTTTTTGTGATAGAGCCTAAAGATGCCGTGGCTTTCATCGCTACACTACCTGTGGGCAAATTCTATGGCATAGGCAAGGTTACCGCGCAGAGGCTCAACGCCTTGGGCATTGTTACCGGCGCCGACCTGCAACGGCTGTCGTTGGCCGAGATGACGGCACTGTTCGGCAAAAGCGGGCTGTTTTTCTACGACATAGTGCGTGGCACCGACAACCGCGAGGTGGTGGTGGACCGCGAACGTAAGTCGTACAGCGCCGAAAGCACTTTCGAAAACGATTTGGCTTCGCGTTTTGCCGTGGTTACCGAGCTTTACCGCTTGGAACAGCGGGTGTGGAGCGAGGTGGGCAAGGAAGGCAAGCTTGGCAAGACCGTAACGCTGAAAGTGCGGTATGCCGATTTCACCACCATAACCCGCAGCTGGTCGGCGGAGGACTACATTGGCACTTTCGACGAGTTCCACAAAGCCGCCAAAACCCTGCTGCACAAGGTGGATTTTGAGAACAAAACTGTGCGGCTGCTGGGTATAGGCATTTCAAACCTGAAGGATGCCGAGAGCGAGTACGGCCGGCAACTGCGGATGAGGTTCAAGTGATTTTTTTTTGTTTTTTTAATTGTTTGAAAAATAGGTGTTTGTGTTCCGGTATTGTTTTATTTTGTTAAATTGTTTTTATTTATCGAAAAAAAATTGTAACTTTGCAAAGTCAAACCGACAGGACTTGGGTGCGGCGTAACGGTTCTTTCCGTATCTAAGTTGTTGTAAAACAGTTAGAACCATTTAAGGAAAACGATGAAAAAAAACTTTGTTTTTGCCCTTGCCGGCGTGGCTATGTTAGCCCTCACACAGTGTGGCCCCAGCGGCTCGAAAGAGTACAAAATGGGTTGCGAATTGCTTGACGAAATGGAGACTTCCATAAAGAAAGCCAAAACTTGCGACGACATTGACGCTGTTGCTATGGGTTTCATGGGAAAAGCCATGCAGAAGAGCTCCGAACTGAAAGATGAGAGCGACAAAGCTACCGAAGAGGAGAATGCCAAGCTTAAAGAAAGAATGGAAGCTTTGGATAAAATGATGTCCGAAAGAAAGGCAGAACTTTGCGGAGACGCTGAATAAAATCAGTTTTTTTTGCAGAGAAAATGAAAAGGGACGGGTTTTGGCCTGTCCTTTTTTTTGTTTATAATACAGAGTACGAGAGAAATAACCTGATGTTGTTTTAAGAGAGGCATTGGTTTTCCTGACGTGCGTCTTCGAGCACTTCCTCGTATTCGGCAGGGGTTAGGTCGTTGAAAAAGAAATAAACGGGGTCCACCCGTTTGCCGTTTTGCAGCACTTCGTAGTGCAGGTGTGGGGCTTGGGCCAGACCAGTGCTGCCCACGTATCCCACCAACTCGCCGCGTTTTATTTTTCGGCCTTGCACGGCTTTCACATCGCTCATGTGTCCGTAAAGGGTTTTCAGTCCGTTGCCGTGGTTTATCACGCAAACAATTCCGTATCCGGAGTATCCGTTGGCGCGTCCGGCCACTTCCACCACACCGTCGCCGGTGGCGTAGATGGGGGTGCCTTTTTTGGCGGCCATGTCGATGCCGGTGTGCATTCGCGAGTGGTGCAGTATGGGGTGGTATCGCATGCCGAAGCCGGAAACAATGCTGAACGAGTTTTTGCGCATTGGCAGTATGGCGGGCATGGAGGCCATGCGCTGGGCTTTGTTGCGGGCCATTTTGTAAACTTCGTCGAACGAGAGCGACTGCACGTACATGCGTTTTGTGATTTCGTCGAGGCGCTGGTTGGTGTTGGTAATCTCCTCGGTGTTGTCGTAGCCTTGCATGTCTTTGTAGCGCTCCACGCCGCCGATGCCAGGTTGCGCACAGACGACGATAAGGATTCGGCAAATACACCATAGAACTTATCATTCTGTGTATCAAAGATATGGCGGCAGCATGGTAACCGCAATTACATCAGCGCGTTGGCACTTCTCCCTCTCCTACCCTCGCTCGCGGTACTCCCTTGGACTCAACCCTTTGTGCCTTGCGAAAAACTTGCTGAAAGTGGGTGTGTCGGCAAAATGCAGGCGTTCGGCAATCTGTGCTATGCTCAGTTTCGAGGTGCGCAGCAGAAACGACGCCTCCATCACCAACATGCGGTTGACGTATCCCACCACCGTTCCCCCCGACACCTCGCGCACCACCCGCGACAGGTACACCGGCGATATGCTCAGCGCCGAAGCGTAGAACGCGATGTTATGGTGCCATGCAAAATATTGAGGAAGCAAACGCACGAAATCCAGAAAAAGGGTCTCCATGCGTTTCGACGTGGGGCGGCTTATGGCCGAAGTGCTTTGGGCATTCTGCAAGTCGAGCAAAAAAATGGCATACAGCATGCGCAATTTCTCTTTTCGGTAAACGTGGGCAGAATGCAGGCAGGCAACAATTTCGCGCATACGTGCCGCTATTTGCTCCGACAGTTCGGGCGGCAGTTTCAGAACAGGCTCGTGCAGCTGAACAACGGGCATGTAGGCAATGTGTAGAAGGTCGTGCACGGCAGGCGTGTCGATGGTGGTATGCTCGTCGGCAAGCAGGCATATACCTCGGTAGTTATCCGAGGCGGCAACCACCGTTACCATAAGTCCGGGAGAATAGATATACAAATCGTCGGGGTGCAGGGTTATCTCACAGCCGTTGTACACTATGACAAGCCACCCCTCGGTAACAAGGGTAAACGTGTATGCGGCAAGGAAACCCTGAGTCTCGTTGGTGCGGAATGTGCTGTCGGCATCGGTATCGGTACAGTAAAAACATCCGTCCCAGCCATCCATCGGCGAAGTGCCGAACATGATTTTCCATCCCTCTTTCAAACTGTACATAGTGCTGTAGTTTTTGTTTTGCAAAGGTACGAAAAAAAAACGACAATTGTATCGTTTCAGACAATTTTTGTGTCGTGATGGCATTTGGCAAAAGCCTAAAAAAACGTATTTTTGTAGCGTGGCAACGACAAAAGCCGCAAAGTATAAAATATTTTAAAACATTAAAACTCAAATTATTATGGACAACCAAAAATCTATCGAAACACTGCAATTTTTCATCACCAACCTCAACGCCCAATCATTTCAGCACAAGCTACAGGCTCGCATTTTTGGCTCGTTGGGATTTAAAAAATTAGAAACCAAATATTTGGAACACGCCCAGGAAGAAGGCGGATTCGTGGACCAGTTCATTGGCCGTTTGCTCGATCTTGGCGGTGAGCTGAAACAGGAGGCCGTGCAAGCCCAGACCCTATACAAAAGCCCCGTGGAATTCCTCAAAGCCGACTACAAAGTGTCCGTTGATGGCATCGAGCTGCTGCGCAAATGCATGGACGGCATCAAAGACGACCTCACCACTTTCGACATGATGAAAGAATACCTCAAAGACGAAGAAGAGGACATGTACTGGAGCGAAGAGCAGCTTGGACTTATCGAATGCATCGGCGAAAAACAGTGGCTAATGAAAACAGCCATCTAAAAACATTTAACATTTTTTCAACTCGCATTTTAATGAAAGAACAAGTTTTGAAAGCCATGCGCGAAGCCGGCAAGCCCGTCTCGGCAGGCGACGTTACCAAAGCCCTCGGCGCCGACCGCAAAGAGGTGGACAAGGCTTTTGCCGAACTCAAGACAGATGGCGCCATTGTGTCGCCCATGCGGTGCAAATGGGAGCCTGCCAAATAGCCTATGGCACTGCTTTTAGGTTTGTTGTTTCCACTTTTGGGGACAATGCTCGGGTCGGCATTTGTTTTTCTGATGAAAGATCAGATGTCGGCCCGCTTGCAGAAATCGCTTTTGGGTTTCGCCTCGGGCGTAATGATGGCTGCCTCGGTGTGGTCGCTACTGATACCCGCTATGGAGATGAACGCATGTAAAGGGGCGTGGTCGGTGCTGCCAGCCGCCCTCGGATTTCTGTTAGGTATAGCTTTCCTTTTGGCTATAGACGAGCTTACCCCGCACCTGCACCTTGGTACCGACAAGCCTGAAGGCCCTCGCTCGCACCTTTCGCGCACAGCCATGCTGGCTTTGGCGGTAACCATACACAACCTGCCCGAGGGTATGGCGGTTGGAGTGGTGTTTGCCGGAGCCGAGGAAGGCTTTGGCGGTATATCCATAGCCAGTGCTTTGGCAGTAAGCATCGGCATTGCCATACAGAACGTGCCCGAAGGTGCTATCATATCCATGCCCATGCGCGCTGCGGGCAACTCGCGCTGGCGGTCGTTTCTTATTGGCAGTCTTAGCGGAGTGGTGGAGCCGATAGGCGGTTTGGCCATTGTGTTTTTAGCCTCGCTTATGACGCCTGCCCTGCCTTATCTGCTGGCCTTTGCCGCAGGAGCCATGGTTTATGTGGTGGTGGAGGAACTCATCCCCGAAGCCTCGGAAGGGCATCACAGCAATCTCGGCACCATAGGCTTTGCCATAGGCTTTGTGCTTATGATGGTGCTCGATGTGGTGTTGGGATGAATATTTCTGTAAGATACATCGAAAACATGTCATCACTAATGGGTTGAAAAGAGATACTTTGTAAATAAAGATATGATTACTAAAACGATATGATTACTAAATAGAACACCTAATGGATATGTCAACACACGAAAAAGCCACAGAGGGGCTAACTATCAATAACACCACTTGAAGAAAGGTCCGGTGGACCTTTCGATAGCGAAGCGGAGAATTCCAAAACGCAGTGTGGGGCCAACAAAAGTCCCTACAACTCAGCGTCTCGGAGAGTTGCGACTTTGAGCCAATATGCAAAAAATCTGTCATACTTCACACTATTGCAATACACACAAAAAAAGCGGGGCTGTTGCTTGCAACAGCCCCGCTTTTTTATTTTCGCCAAGCACAATCAATTGTCCAATATGGTCTTACGACTTGGCCTCCACTCTTTTTTGGTCTTGGCCAACTTGTACGACAACACTATGTTGCCCATCAGCATGGAGCGTTTCTGCTCGTCAACTATGCAAATTTGAGCATGGTGTACCTCCTCGCCAGAAGCGATTTTCATTGTTGGGCTACCCAAACTCAGCAGCTGAAATCCGAATGAAAAGTTGCGGTACCGCATTGCCACCTCGGCCGACAGGGCAGGAGAGAGCACCGGCTTGTAATGCACCTCAAAATTTTTCCATCCGGTGGATGTGGTGTAGTGTATGTTCAATCCGGCAGTGGCATCAAAAAACACCGACCATGGCGAACGGCCCAACTGATAATTCAATCCCACGCCTACCGACAGCGGCACGTTGAAATACATGGGAGCCGCTTGGTTGTTGCGTTCGGAGCATATACGGCGATAGTCGGCATTTGTCATATTCCAAAGCACATCGCCTCCCACAATAAACGTCACGCCCATCGAAAGGTCGAAAGAATAGCGGTAGCCAAGGCCGGCACCTATTGCGGCACCACTGCCTATTATCTGGTCTTTATACATCTCCTCTGTTGCTCCCACACGCCCGTAACTGCCTATCGGAAACAAACCCAAAGCTCTGATTTCCTGATAGTTCTGAGCTGTGGCTGTGACCGAAAACAGAACCGTAAGGGCCAGAACCGTTAATATTTTGCTGACACTTTTTTTCATGAATCGCAGTTTTTACCAGCAGAAACCGAGTTTTAGCATCACGGCACCCATGTATTTGGTGTAATCTTTATCATCGGTCTCCACAGTGTTGTGTGTGCCGAAGCTGTAGTAATGTACGCCTACATTAACGTGTTTGCCGAAATAAGCACCTGCGCCCACCTGCCATGCCAAAGCAAAGTCGGTGCCATATTTCTGTTTTTTGTCGCTCCAGCCTTGCGGAGTGATGTAAAGCATGTCGGTGCCGATACCAAATTCGGCCGAAACTCCAAAAATATCGTTGAAATAATATCGGCCGTTGGCACCTATCATTATTGGCATATTGATGTAGTTGGGCTTGTCGGCCTTTACATCGTTGAAAACCTTGCGAACGCTCTTGTCGAGGTTGTTCCAAGCAATGTCTACACCAACAAACGGGCCGGCCGAGCACTGGTCATCGATAATGCTGAATGCAAAACTGTATTTGAACGAAAGGCCTATGCCCATGGCCGCGCTGGTCCCCACATGGTCCCCGTCGAGGGGATAAACATCATATCCGGCACCTATTGCGTCGGCAGCTTTGTTGAATTCGCCAAGTGGCGCCACGGCGTCGAAACCAAAATAGAACTCACCAAGACGGTCACTTCCGTAGTGGCGTTGTGCGTTAGCTGTAAAACCTGCAAGCAACAGGGCTACGATTACAAAAATACGAGAGGTTTTCATATCTGCTATTTTTTAATGATACCTTGTTTAAATTTAACGTGTGCAAAGATACGCTTTTTTTACGTAGTTTTTAAAAAAAAGTTTATCTTTTTCAAAATCAATTGTCTAAAAAAGCAAATCATAGGGTTGCAACATCTTTATACTCCAAATTACAGCCGTTTTTGCTCTGTATTGCCTCAAAAAAGCCCGTCTCACACTTTTTTGGCAAAAAAAACGCTTTTACAACAATTTAATTGACAAGTGTTTACAAAAATAACACAACTTAAATTAGGCAAAAAAGGGGCAAATACGAAAAAAAATTGTACTTTTGCTGCCGCAAATCGGACAATCCGACTCACTCAAATCAACATTTTTTTGACAATCCAATTAAATTACATTTCAAAAAATGAAAAACAAGTACATCGATTTGATTGACCAGACGTTTGAATATCCGCAGGACGAGTTTCAAACCATCGACAACGAACTTTATTTCCACAACATACCGCTGATGGAGATAATAAAACAGTATGGCACTCCACTGAAAATAACCTATCTGCCAAAGATAAGCTCGCAAATTCAGCGTGCCAAACGCCTGTTCAACGTGGCCATTGCCAAGGTGGACTACAAAGGCACCTACAACTACTGCTACTGCACCAAAAGCTCGCACTTCTCCTTTGTTCTGGAGGAGGTGCTGAAAAACGAGGTGAACCTCGAAACCTCATCGGCTTTCGACATCAACCTTATTCAGGAGCTGTACAACCAAGAGCTTATCACCAAAGATATTTTCATCATCTGCAACGGTTTCAAACGTCCGCAGTATATCGAAAACATAGCCACCATGATAGCCGACGGTTTCCACAACATGATTCCCGTTATCGACAACAAAAACGAGATAAACCTACTTGATGAGGCCATCACCGAACATGCCGAACCGGTGAAGATTGGAATACGCATAGCATCGGAGGAGGAACCCACATTCGATTTCTACACCTCGCGCCTGGGCATCCGGTACAACGACATAGTGTCGTTTTACGAGGACAAAATAAAGGGCAACAAGAAATTCACCTTCAAAATGCTGCACTTTTTCATAAACACCGGCATCAAAGACTCGGCATACTACTGGAACGAGCTGGCCAAGTGCGTGAACGTGTATTGCGACCTGAAAAAAATCTGTCCCGAACTCGACTCGCTTAACATAGGCGGCGGTTTTCCCATCAAAAATTCGCTGGTAAGCAACTACGAGTACGACTACATGGCGGAGGAAATTCTTGCCCAAATCAAGAATATCTGCACCAATCGGGGTGTGCCGGAACCCAACATCTTCTCCGAATTCGGGTCGTTCACAGTTGGCGAAAGCGGCGCCACCCTTTATAGCATCATAGACCAGAAACAGCAGAACGACCGCGAGCTGTGGTATATGATAGACAGCTCGTTCATCACCACCCTGCCCGACTCGTGGGGCCTCAACCAGCGATGGATAATGCTGCCCATCAACAACTGGGACAAGGAGTACCAGCGCGTTTTCCTTGGCGGGCTCACCTGCGACAGTCAGGACTACTACAACAACGACGCCCACTCCAACGCCATTTTCTTGCCAAAGCTGCAGAAAGACGAACCGCTTTACATCGGATTTTTCCACACCGGCGCCTATCAGGAGAGCATCGGCGGATACGGCGGCATACAGCACTGCCTTATTCCGGCACCAAAGCACATCATTATAGGACTGGACGAAAACGGCGAGTATTACACCAAACTCTTCGCCAAGGAACAGAGCCACAAATCTATGCTTAAAATTTTAGGATACTAACAACAAAAACATAAAAAACGATGACAAAAAAAATGTATTTAATAGCTTTTGCGGCTGCCGCCACTCTCCTGCTTTCGACAACCTCGTGCAACTCTCAAAGCTCGCAGGTGGAGCTGCGAAACGCCAACGACACCATGAGCTGGATTTTGGGCGAGAATTTCGCACGCGGCCTCGCCGAATCCAACATACAGATTAACAAGGATATTGTAATGAAAGCCGTGGAAGCCATTTTGGACGGAAAACCCTCGATGGTGGACGATGCAACCTACAAAGAGGGCATGGACCAGTTTGCCATGGCCCTGCATGTGGCTCAGCAGAACAAAGCTCAAGAAACATATCAGCAACAACAAAAGCAGCTGCAACAGATGGCCAAAGACGACCCGCAGATGAAACTCGACGAACCCAGCGGCATATACTACAAGGTGGTTAAAGAGGGTCATGGTCCCAAGGCTCCCGACAACTACCGCCTGCGGTTCAACTACGAAGGGCGTTTGCTCGACGGCACCGTGTTCGACAACTCGTTCAGCACCTCTGGCATTGTGAACCTCGCATCCAACGTAATGCCTGGCGTGGGACGTGCCCTCACACTGATGAACGCCGGCTCGCGATACATCTTTTACATACCTTCGCATCTGGCTTTCGGCCAAGAAGGCAGCTCCGAGCTCAATATTCCCGGCAACAGCGTTGTTGTGTACGAGATAGAGCTGTACGAGATACTGAACGACTAAACAAATGCCTTTGTGGCACAAAAAAAACGGCGGAGTTGAATTTTCCAACTTCCGCCCTTTTTTATTTTCTCCGTTGCCGGTATATCAGTGCCCGTAGTCGGTCAAAAACTTGAGCCTTACCAAACGTATGTCGTCGCTGGTGTAGTCGTCGTCGTCGGCAAACTCCTCCAGAGCATCGTCCAACGAGCTGCTCTCGGCGTTTTTGAAATAGTCCATCAAATCTTCAAAAACATCCTCGTCTACATGTGTCTGTATATAGTAGTCCATGTTGCTAAGCTTGGTGCCCGACACAAGACTTTCCATAATGGTAAGCAGCTCGTCCATGTCTATTTTGTGCTGGTCCATGATGTCCTCGAAGGGCACTTTGCGGTCCAAAGCCTGCAGCACCCTTGTTTTCAGGCTGCTTTTGCCCACCGAGCGTATTTTGAAATCCTGTGGCCGTTCTATGCTGTTTTCTTCCACGTATGCTTTGATAAACTCTATAAACGGCGGACCGTATTTCTCGGCTTTGGCGGTGCCCACGCCTATTATGCTGCTCATCTCCTCGATAGTGATGGGGTAATGTATTGTCATGTCGTCGAGCGACGGGTCGCCGAACACCACATCGGGAGGCACTGGGGGGTTCGACTTGTGGGCTATCTCCTTACGCAGGCGTTTCAGCTGCACCAGCAGCTTGTCATCGCCAGATGCCGATGTGGCGGAGGTGCCTGCCATGTTTATCACGTCGTCGGTGGACACCTCGGAGTAGTCGTGGTCGCGGGTTACGTACACCGGATGGCTGTGTATTACGAATTTGAGGCCCATAGGCGTCATTTTCAGTACGCCAAACTGCTCTATCTCTTTGGTTACAAAGCCTTCGAAAACAGCCTGGCGCAACACGGCTTTCCAATACAGCTCATCCTTGTCCTTGCCTCTGCCAAAAACGTCGAGTTTGTGGTGCATGTAGGTCTTGGTCTGCCCGTTGGTGCGTCCCATCATCACATCGATAATAATTTTGGCTTTGAACATCTGGCGTGTGGCCACGATGGTTTTCAGGGCGTACACCATATCATCCTCGGCCTCGATACGCTCCTTGGGATGCAGGCAGTTGTCGCAGTTGCCGCAGTTTTCCACATTGTAGTCCTCACCAAAGTATTTCAGTATGTTGATGCGGCGGCACGCCGACGATTCGGCATACGACACCATCTCCTGTATCAGCTGGTTGGCCTGCTCCTGCTCTTCGGGAGTTTTGTCGGAAAAGAATTTGTATAGCTTTTCCACATCGTGGTCAGAGTAGTAGGCTATGCACTTGCCTTCGCCTCCGTCGCGGCCGGCGCGCCCCGTTTCCTGATAGTAGCCTTCGAGGCTCTTGGGTATGTCGTAGTGTATCACAAAACGCACATCGGGCTTGTCTATGCCCATGCCAAAGGCAATGGTGGCCACTATCACGTCCACATCCTCCATCAGGAATTTGTCCTGGTTTTCGTTGCGGGTTTTGGTGTCGAGGCCGGCATGGTAGGGCAGCGAGCGTATGTTGTTCACCCTCAGCAGTTCCGACAGCTCCTCAACTTTTTTCCTTGTAAGGCAGTATATTATCCCCGACTTGCCGGGATTTTCTTTTATAAAACGTATTATCTCCTTGTTCAGCGCCATGGGGTCGCTGGGCTTGGGGCGCACCTCGTAGTAAAGGTTGGGACGGTTGAACGAGGAGATGAACACCTTGGCGTGCTCCATGCCAAGGTTGTTTATAATGTCTTGCTGCACCTTTGGTGTGGCCGATGCGGTGAGAGTAAGTATGGCCACCTTTTTGTTGATGGCTTTGATGGCTTCGCGCAGACGGCGGTATTCGGGGCGGAAATCGTGACCCCACTCCGAAATGCAGTGCGCCTCGTCGATAGCAAAAAACGATATGGGCAGTTTTTTCAGAAAATCGATGGTTTCGGGCTTGGAGAGTGTTTCGGGGGCTATGTACAGCAACTTGGTGTTTTTGGCCACAAGATCGTCTTTCACCTCCTTGGTCTGCTGGCGTGTGAGGGTGGAGTTAAGAAAATGTGCCACGCAGTTCTTGCCCGAGTTGTAGCGCATGGCGTCAACTTGGTTCTTCATCAGGGCAATAAGCGGCGACACCACTATGGCGGTGCCTTCCGACACCACTGCCGGCAGTTGGTAGCACAGCGACTTGCCTCCGCCCGTGGGCATAATAACAAAGGTGTCGTTGCCCGAAAGCACGTTGCGGATTATCTCTTTTTGGTCGCATTTGAAACTGTCGAACCCGAAATATTCTTTCAACGCCGCATCCAAGTCTATATCTTCTATCTTTCTCCTTTTGCCTGATACTGTTGCCATTAGCGTTCTTGTAGCTTCTTGTTTCCAATTTTTTTTCGCCATAAGTACAAATAATTTCGTACTTTTGCGTTATATTTTGATTTGTAAAGTTATCATTTTTTTTTCAAATAACAAAATATTTTTTGTCATGAAAACCGCCACAGAGCTCAAAGACATTGCCAATCAGGTATTTACCTGCGAAAAAAAAGCTGTCGAAAAATTGGCCGAGCAATTGGATAACAACTTTCCGGAGGCTGTAAAAACGCTATTTTTGGCCAAAGGAAGGGTAATTATCACCGGCATCGGCAAAAGTGCCAACATTGCCAACAAAATAGTGTCCACGCTCAACTCCACGGGCACACCGGCCATTTTTATGCACGCCGCCGACGCCATCCACGGCGACCTTGGCATCATTCAGCCCGACGATGTGGTGATTTGCATCTCAAAAAGCGGCAACACCCCCGAAATAAAAGTGCTGGTTCCGCTTATCAAAAACACGGGCAACACCCTTGTGGCCATTGTGGGCAACTCCGGCTCGTACCTTGCCTCGCAGGCCGACATTGTGCTGAACACCACCGTCGATTGCGAGGCCGACCCCAACAACCTGGCCCCCACTGCAAGCACCACCGCTCAGCTGGTGATGGGCGACGCTCTAGCCGTGGCCCTGCTCGAATGCCGACGCTTCTCGGCCACCGACTTTGCCAAATATCACCCGGGCGGCGCTCTCGGCAAACAGCTGTACATGCGAGTTTCGGACATATACAAAAACAACGAGCGGCCTCTTGTGCCACCCGATGCCACCATCAGCGACACCATTCTGGAAATGACCGGCAAACGCTTGGGCTGCACCGTGGTGGGACAGGGCTACGACTACTGCGGCATCATCACCGACGGCGACCTGCGCCGCATGCTCAAATCCAACGCCTCGGTGGACGGTCTCAAAGCCGCCGACATAATGTCGAAAAAACCGAAAACCGTGCTCGACACCGACTTCGCGGCAAACGCCCTTTCCATAATGCGCCACAACTCCATAACGCAGCTCGTGGTTACCAACGCCGACGGCCAGTACCTCGGCATCATTCATCTGCACGACCTGCTGCGCGAAGGCATAGTGTGATTTTTTTTCCAACAATAAACAAACCCGAAACATTTTTTTAATCATGATACTAAGAACCGAAGACGTTGTAAAGAAATACCGCAAACGCACCGTGGTAAAGGGCGTGAGCGTGGATGTGAAACAGGGCGAGATTGTTGGGCTGCTCGGCCCCAACGGCGCCGGAAAAACCACCACTTTCTACATGATTGTGGGCATCATAAAACCGTACTCCGGCCACGTTTTCCTCAACGATATGGACATCACCAAAATGGCACAGTACCAGCGCGCCAAGCACGGCGTGGGATATCTGGCACAAGAGGCTTCGGTGTTCCGCAACCTTTCGGTGGAGAACAATATCATGGGCATACTGGAGTTCACCGAGCTTAGCAAGGACGAGCGCCACGCCAAACTGGAGTCGCTGCTCGACGAGTTCGGCCTGCAGCACATACGCAAAAGCAAAGGCATACAGCTCTCCGGCGGCGAACGCCGACGCACCGAAATAGCACGCGCCCTGGCCGCCGACCCCAAATTCCTGCTCCTCGATGAGCCTTTTGCAGGCGTGGACCCCATTGCTGTGCAGGATATACAAAACATCGTTTCCAAACTGAAAGACAAAAACATAGGCATACTCATCACCGACCATAACGTGCACGAGACCCTCAACATCACCGACCGTGCCTACCTGCTTTTCGAAGGCAGCGTGCTCAAATCGGGCACCCCCGAGGAGCTTGCCAACGACCCCGTGGCACGCAAACTGTACTTAGGCGATGATTTCGAACTTAGGTGAACCCCATGGAAAAACCCGACAACACTTGGCAACGCTACATCCGCGATTACAAATCCTTTCTCAACCTTGAGAAAGGCCTTTCCAAAAACAGTATCGAGGCCTATCTGCACGATGTGAAAATACTGCAATCCTTTGTGGAGCCGCTGGGTCTTAGCCCCGAAATGATTACCCTGCAACACCTGCGGTCCCTCATCAAAGCCCTCAACGATACGGGTATAGCCGTGGCCACGCAGAGCCGCATAGTGTCGGGCATACGCATGTTTTTCCATTATCTGTCCATAGAGGATGCCATAACCGAAAACCCCACCGACATGCTCGACATGCCGCGCAACCCCAGGCACCTGCCCGACGTGCTTTCCAACGATGAGATAGAAAAAATTCTCGCCACTTTCGACCAGTCGCGCGACGACGAGTTTCGCAACAGCGTGATAATAGAAGTGCTTTATGGATGCGGGCTGCGGGTGTCGGAGCTGGTAAACCTGCGCTTGTCGCAACTGCACCTAGACGAGGAATGCCTACTGATCCAGGGCAAGGGCGACAAACAACGCTGGGTGCCCATAAACCTACACGCCATAAACCTGCTGAAACTGTACATCGGCGAAGTGCGCAACGCCGACAGCGCCAAGCCCGGACACGAGAACTATGTCTTTCTGTCGCGCCTCGGTCGCAAGCTCTCGCGGCAATACATATTTATGTTCATACAAACCGCCACCGAAAAAGCGGGCATACACAAAACCATCAGTCCGCACAGTTTCCGCCACAGCTTTGCCACCGAACTGGTGCGCAACGGCGCCGACCTGCGTGCGGTGCAGGAAATGCTCGGACACTCAAGCATAACCACCACCGAAATATATACCCATCTGGATCACAAATACCTGCGCGAAACCATTGCCAAATACCACCCGTTTTTCAAATAGCATTTTTACCGCAAGAGCGTAAACATCCTTTTACTACCATAGGTGCAAAAAAAAAGGCCCCCGAAAGGGATATTCGGGGACCCAACCTAAAAATTGTACTATGAAAAAGAAAACATCAAGATACGCTTGTGCTTTTGGGAAGCTGTAACGTACCTTTATCTAAAGTCGTATTTAAAAGAACTTTCTTCTGTCAAAAAGCATATTATAAACGAAGCCTGTTTTATTTTATTGTGCAAAAAAGAGAAACTTTTTTCAAAAATCGCTTAACCAATTGATATTGTGTCTCTATTCTGGTCAATTTTTTCTGCAACAAGCTTGGCAGTGATGCGCACTTTAGTGCAATTTTTCTTCGATGGCAGGTCGAACATGATGTCTGTCATCACCGCCTCCATAAGCGAGCGCAGGCCACGGGCTCCCAATTTGAACTCAATGGCCTTGTCCACCACCATCTCCAATGCCGCCTTGTCGTAGCTAAGCTCCACACCGTCCATGGCAAACAATGCCTTGTACTGTTTTGTGATGGCGTTTTTGGGTTCGGTGAGTATGCGTTGCAGAGCCTCCTTGTCGAGAGGTGCCAGCGAGGCCAGCACCGGAAAACGTCCCACAAGTTCGGGTATCAGCCCAAAGCGTTTCAGGTCTTGTGGTTGCACATGCTGCAACAGGTTGCCCGTGCTGGAGTTTGTGCGCACGGTGGCTTCCTTGAAACCAATAACATGAGCTTTCATGCGTGCGGCAATGTGGCGTTCGATGCCGTCGAAAGCTCCGCCGGAGATGAACAGTATGTTTTGGGTGTTCACGGCTATCATTTTCTGTTCGGGGTGCTTGCGTCCTCCCTGCGGCGGAACGTTGACCACGGCACCTTCGAGGAGCTTGAGCATGGCCTGCTGCACGCCTTCGCCCGACACGTCGCGGGTTATGGACGGGTTGTCGCTTTTGCGGGCAATCTTGTCTATTTCATCGATAAACACTATGCCACGCTCGGCGGCGGCCACATCGTAGTCGGCCACCTGCAGCAAACGGGTAAGTATGTTTTCCACGTCCTCGCCCACATATCCGGCTTCGGTAAGTGTGGTGGCATCCACAATGCAAAACGGCACGTTGAGTATCTTGGCTATGGTGCGGGCAAGCAGGGTTTTTCCCGTTCCGGTCTCGCCTACTATCACTATGTTGGATTTTTCTATTTCCACGTCGTTGTCGGAACAGCTTTTGTCGTTTTGGTACAGCAAACGTTTGTAGTGGTTGTACACAGCAACCGAGAGCACACGTTTGGCGCTGTCCTGCCCTATTACGTAATCGTCGAGATGGGCTTTTATCTGTTGTGGCGTTTTTATTTCAAGTTCAAGGTCGGTTTTTTTTGAGTTTTTTTCGTTGATAATGCCGAACAGTTCGTTGGCACGACTGCTGCACGAGCTGCATATCATTCCGTGCAAACCTTGCAACAGCGGTCCCACCTGACTTTCGGGCAATCCGCAAAAGGAGCATACTTCAGTTTTTTTTGCCATATTGGTTAGTGTTAAAATCAAATCATTATGTTGTGCGATGCATCTTGCCGCAAAAATACAAACAGCAGGGCTGTGAACGACATCAGCGACGAGCCTCCGTAGCTAAAGAAAGGCAACGGCACGCCGATAACGGGCAGCAGGCCCAGCACCATCCCTATGTTGATGAAAAAATGCAGGAACAATATCCCTACCACCGAATATCCGTAAACAAGGGCAAATTTGGAATACTGCCGTTCCGCCATTTTCACCAGACGTATGAACAGGACAATGTACAGCACCACAAGGGTAAAGGAACCCACAAAGCCCCACTCTTCGCCCACAGTGCAGAAAATGAAATCGGTAGACTGCTCGGGCACGAAATTGAATTTTGTCTGTGTGCCTTTCAGGAAACCCTTGCCCACCACTCCGCCGGAGCCCACGGCAATTTTCGACTGGCGCACATTGTATCCTATGCCCTTGGGGTCGTCTATCTTGCCGAGCAACTCGTTGATACGTGTTTTCTGGTGAGGCTCGAGGGCATGTTCGAACACAAATTCGGTGGAAAGCACACATACCGAACACAACACCGCAACAAGTATGGTGCGTACCACAATTTTGGTGGTGCGTTTGTTAAGCCACAGAAAAAGATATGCCACGGCTATTAGCACTATGATGCCTATCAGCAGATATGGCGACAGCAGCAGCGACAGAACAAAAATCAGTATGGCCAACGCTCCTATAATGAGCACTTTGCCCGACAGCCCCATGCGGTACATGGGCACTATAAAACTTGAAAAGACTATTGCCGAGCCGGCATCGTGCTGCAGCAGGATAAGGGCTGCCGGCACCAGTATTATGCCAAAGGCTATGAGCTTTGTCTTCACCTCGCGCATGTGTATGTCTATGGAGCCGAGAAATTTGGCCAATGCCAGCGCTGTGCCGAATTTGGCAAACTCCGATGGCTGTAGCCTGAAAGGACCTATGGGAATCCACGAGGTGGCTCCCTTCACCGCCGTAGTGGCAAGCACCACCAGCAGCAGCACAAGAAAAACACCGTAAATGGCATACGCCGCAGTGCTGAAAAGGTGCGCGTCGGTGAGCAGGATAAACAGTGCCAGCAAAAACGATATGCCTATCCACAGCAGCTGCTTGCCGTGCTGCGACTCTATGTTGAAAACGGTGGCCGAGCTGGCGTCGTAGGTGGCGGCATACAAGTTTATCCAGCCAAAAATAACGATAACTACGTAAATAAGCACCGTTATCCAATCCACGTTGCGGAAAATGCTGCTGTTTCGTGCTCTCATATCTACCTGCGTTTTTTCATTTTCTTATATACCGGTTTCAGCGGCAGAGGCTGGCAGGGGCGGGCTTCCATATATTGTTTTTCCACCTCGGTGCGCTCCACTTTCTTTTTCAGATATTTTTCCACCACAAGGCTGGCTATAGGTGCCGCCCACACTCCTCCTGCACCGGAATTTTCCACATACACCGACACGGCTATTTTGGGATTGTCCTTGGGAGCGAAACAGATAAACACCGAGTGGTCGATGCCTCGGTTTTCGGCGGTGCCCGTCTTGCCGCAGATGTCGATGCCGGGAATGTTGGCGCGGTGGGCAGTACCGCCGGCTCCATGTATCACATCGTACATGCCGTTGGCGGCTATCTCGAAATATTCGGGACTAACGCCGGTTTCGTGCTTTTGGTAGAACTCGGGCGGGCGCACCGAATCCTCGCCGTAGTAGCGCACTATATGCGGAGTGTAGTAATAGCCGCGGTTGGCCACTATTGCCGCAAGGTTGGCCATCTGCAATGGTATGATGGTAACCTCGCCCTGCCCTATGCTGTTGGAGTATATGGTGGAGAAAGTCCATTTGCCGTTGTACCATTTGTCGTAAAAGGCGGTATCGGGGATGTTTCCGGCACCTACGTTGGGCAAATCCACGCCTAACCGTTGGCCGAAGCCGAATTTGAGCATATTGGCCCGCCACAGTGCAAGCCCGTAATGGCTGTCGCGTATGTCGTTGGCGTAAACGCCCTGCTGTATCATACGGCGGTAGGTGAAATAGAAATATGGGTTGCACGACATTTTGATGGCGTCGCGCACGCAGCTGGCGCTGGGATGGTTGTGGCAACCCACTTTCGACTTGTCGCACGGAAATCCGGTCGAAGGAGTTATCACACCCTCTTCCAAAGCTATCATTGACTGTGCCACCTTAAATATGGAGCCTGGCGGATAGGTGGCCTGTAAAGCTCTGTTGTACAGCGGTTTGGCTATATCCTCGGCAAGCATTTTGTAGTTGTTGCCGCGCACCCGGCCCACAAGCAGGTTGGGGTCGTACGACGGGGCGGAGACGAGAGTCAGTATCTCGCCGGTGGCGGGTTCTATGGCCACAATACAGCCGCGCTTGTTGGCCATAAGACGCTCGGCATACTCCTGCAGGGTGGCGTCGATGCTGGTGTACAGGTTCATTCCGGCCACGGCGGCGGTGTCGTAAAGTCCGTTTTCGTAGCGGCCTTTTTCGCGGTTGTGCACATCCACAAGGGTTATTTTCTGCCCTTTCTGGCCGCGCAGCACACTTTCGTACGATTTTTCGAGTCCGCTTTTGCCTATGTAGTCGCCCTGGCGGTAGTAGTGACCGTGGTTAAGGGCGGTATCGGAAAGCTCGCCCTCGCTTATTTCGCCTATGTATCCCAGCAGGTGGGCGGCAATGGGTTTGGGATAGTGCCTCAGGGTACGTTGCTGCGAGTAGAAACCTTTGAATTTGTACAGTTTTTCCTGAAAAGCCCCGTAGGTTTCCTTCGATATCTGTTTGATGAACACCGATGGCGTTTGCATGGAGTATTTGGTGGCTTTTGCCATCCGATCGTCGAAATCCTGACGGGTGATTTCGAGTATTTCGCAAAACAAGGCGGTGTCAAAATCGGTGGAGTTTCTCATCTGAGCGGGCACCACCATTATGTCGTACACAGCTTCGTTGTACACAAGCAGCTCGCCGTTGCGGTCGTACACAAGGCCTCGGGCGGGGTACTGCACTATGTTGCGCAGCGCGTTCTGGTCCGCGGCTTTTTTGTACTCCTCGTCAAATATCTGCAGTTGCATAAGGCGTATCACAAAAACAGCTCCTATGGCAATTATCAGTATCTTTATGAAAAGGTTTCTATTAGAATACGAGTCCGTCATTGGCGGTTTGTGTAATTCCTTTTAAACTAATTGATTACGTGAAACGGTTAATTTTTAGCCAAATGCAAAAATACGTTATTTTTACCGATAAAAAAAACGTATTTTTCTTTTTTAACAACATTAGGAAGTATGTTGCTGTGTGTATGTTTTTTAGACCGATGTATTGGTTAATAAAAGGTGTGGCGGCGATGTTGCCGGCGCGAGGTTATTGCCTTTTGTCGATACCCCACATAAGTTTGTCGCGCAGGGCGCTATAGAAATTCTGGCGGTCCATGCGCACCAGCTTGATGCCAAAGTCCTCTTTGCGGATGTTTATTTCGGTTTGTGCGGGCACGATAATGGAGTCGGAGTCGAGGCCGAGGCACATGGTGTTGGCTTTGCTTGTGGTAACAAGGCGTATGTGTGCGGTGTCGGGCACTATTATGGGGCGGAAAGTGAGGGTGTGCACGGCAATGGGTGTGAGCACAAAGCAGTTGGAGTTGGGAGTAAGTATCGGCCCTCCGCAGCTTAGCGAGTAGGCTGTGGAGCCGGTGGGTGTGGCCACAATAAGTCCGTCGCCGGAATAGGTGGCCAGAAAGTCGCCGTCGACAAAAACGTCGGTGGAGAGGAGGGTAAGGGGCTTGTCGCGATGCAGCGTTACCTCGTTGAGCACGAAACGCCGTGTGGTGGTGCCTCCCTCGGCGTACTCCACATGGAGCATGCCACGCTCCTCGATGGTGTAGTTGCCGCTGATAAGCTCATCCACATAGTCATCCATATTGCTGCCGCTAATGGTGGTAAGAAAACCCAGATGGCCCATGTTCACCCCCACAATGGGTATGTTTTTGTGTCCCAGCTGGGCCACGGTTTTCAGCAAGGTGCCGTCGCCGCCGATGGAGAAGAGGAAATCGGGCTGCTGTGCGGTGTCGGCGGTACGCAAAAACAATTCCGGTGGCTGAACAAAACGTATGTCGCCTTTGATAAGGTCGAAAAAATCGTTATACACGAAAATGCTTATTGCGTGATTTTCGAGCGACTGCACGAGCGACTGCAGCGAGTTGCGCATTGTGCTGTCGTAGCGTTTGCCAAAAAGACCTATCCTCAAACTCATGGTTGGTGTGTTGTAATTGTTTTTATTTCAGCACTGTTACGGTGCCTTTCACTATGTTGGAATAATTGTCGTCGCCGAGGTATTGTATTATGTAAACATAAGCTCCCGGTGGTACGGTTTTGCCATTGTGGCGGCCGTCCCACGGCTGTGCCGGGTCGTTGGTTTCGAAAACCAGCAGTCCGAAACGGTTGTATATGCGCATGGCATATTCTTGGTCCTTTACAAACGACATGCGTGGCAGGAAACGGTTGTTGTTGTCGCGTGCCGGCGTAAAGGCATTGGGCACCCACACCGAGGGGTCGCCGTGGTATTCCACCACCTGCGACTGGGCCATGCAACGCTGGTTGTTTTCGGGATTTGTATATTCGGCCTGCACAAGGTACTGCGCTCTGCCGTAAACTGCCGTATTGTCTATGGTTTGGCATTGTTGCAGCGAGGCTATGGTTGTCCATGTGGTTTCGCCTTCGGTTTTGCGCAGCACATTGTATCGCAACAGGTTGCCCGCTCCATCGTAGGGTGTCCACGAAATGGTGGTACCGTTGTCGTCGAGGCCGAGAGTGGCGTAAATCTGCGACGCGCGGTTCGATTTTTTTTCTATCAGCTCGCACTCGTCCCAAACGCTCAGGTAGTACGCGTAGGTGTGTGCCGAGAGGTCCACATCGAAATCTATATAGTCGATGGTAGGTGTGGCCGATGGCGGCAGGGTGCGGTAGTTTTGGTAAAAGCCGTTGCCCACACGCCTGTAAAGATTGTAGCCTGTGGCTGCGTAATGGGTGTCGGTGAGGAATTTCAGCCGCAGGGCATCGCCTTGGTCGTCGACCGACACTCCCAGAACGTAGATGAAATCGGCGGTGTCCACGGTCATCATGTCGAAAATTCTGATGTTGGAAAGTGCCCGTTTGGTATTGCCCGCATTGCTTGCCGCCACAAAAGCCCGCACCTGCCTAACGCCGGCGGGTATGGTGTACAGGGTGCCGAGGCTTGAGGCCGGTTCTGTGGCCACAGCTCGGTAAGGGGCGTTGTCGTATTTCAGATAAAGGGTGTATTGGGCCATATTGCCCGGCATGTTTATATAAGAATTCCAGCGGAAGGTTATGTCGCGGGTGCAGTGGTGCGCCTCCATTTCGAGCACAATATTGTTGTACGGGTCGGTAAGGGCGCTGGCCGAAAAGCATGAGTCGAAGGCGTAGATACGGAAAGCGTTGACGCTGTCGCTGGAGCGTGTGGTGCAGGTGTAGGTGGTGTTGAACTTCCCCCAAACGGTGTCCAAGGCCATGCAGGGCGAGCCTTGACAGATGAAATAGCCCATTATGTCGGGGTCGGCACTGGGCTGCCACGAAAGCACTATGTTTTGGGTGGCGGTGTCCACGGTAGCCACATCCAAAGTGCAGGGGGTGGTGGGATACGGGTCGGTGAACCATGCTCCTGCAAAATGGGATTCAGTGCTGTAGTTGCTGCCTACGTAGGTTATCTTGTAAAAAATGGTGTCGCTGCAAATGGACTGACGTATAGTGTCTTGAAAATGAGTTTGTTGGGTTGTGGCTATCAGTCTTACGGGTTGGCCGGGCATTTTGCGATAAACCTGATACCGGCCGTTGGTTCGGTACTGTGCGTTCCAGCTCACGTATGCGTACTGGCTCTGGTTCTGCACATTAAAAACCGAGGGAAGTATTGTAATGGTGGAGTCGATGCTTGTGATGTCGCCATTATTTCCCGTAACGGTGGCCGATATGCGATATTTCACACTGTCGGCCAAAGCATTGGCATTGGAATCTACAAACTGCTGGTTTTGAATATTTTGCGTGGTGTAAATAACATCATACAATCCCGTGGCCGGATTTTTTCGTTCTACCGCATAGCTCTGGAATGATGACACGGGGGTATAGGCAAAAGTCCATTGCAATTTCACAAAGCCGTTGCTGTCCACATCAGCCGAAGCAAAAATCACGCCTCCCTGCTGTGCCGAACAGTAGGCCGCGCAACAAAGCAAAAAACCTATATATACTATAATTTTACGCATAATGCTATTAAATATAACGCATTATATTGCTTTTTGGTATATATGGTTAAAAAACAGACACAAAACAAGTGGAAAGATTATTTGTGTGAACAACATAAAAAAGGAAGTGCATGGGCACTTCCTTTTTTTGAACTTTTTTGGCTATTGCACCACCAGTTTCTGCACCACGCTTGCCTTGTCGTCGGCCATATGCACAAAGTAGGTACCTTTGGCAAAATCGCTTACGTCGATGGTTTTTTGCAGCACACCGTTGCAGTCCATTGTATATGTGGCAATGGTTTTTCCGCTTATGTCGGTAATGGTGAGGGTGGCTTTGCCCACAATACCGTAAGCCGAAATCATGGTAGTTTTTGTGGCAGGGTTGGGGATAATGACAATGCTGGTGCTGTCGGCCGACGCTTGGTCGATGCCCGATGTGCCGGTGGTGGTGAACGATACTTTGGTGGACCACACGCTGTGGTAACCAACACCGCATACCGTACGCACATAAACGTCGTAGGTGGTGCCAGGACGTAGGCCGCCGATATTATAGGTTGGCGATGTGGAAGTAACTATGGTGCCGTAGTTTACGGGGAATCCGGCGAAGCCATAGTCCACCTCCCAGTTGGAGGGGCCTGCTCCGCGTGTCCACGACACGGTGGCCGAGGTGTTGGTTATGCCCGAAACGGTAACGCCGCTCACAGTGTCGCAAACAGAGGTGGTGAAACTCAGCGTGTCGGACCATATACTGCTGGTGGAATCGGGGCACATGCCAATAACCGACATGAAATATTCCACACCGGAATATAGGCCCGAAACAGTGGCGTAACGATTGGTGGTATAGAGCACTGTGTCGAAATTGTAGGCGTTCGAGAAACACCTTACCGCCCACGACCTGTTGTTGGCGAAAGTGTTCCAGCGGATATATGCGCTGTTGTGGGTTACCGCTGTTATCTCAACATCCACAGGCACAACGCAAATGTTGTCGGCAATTTTGAAACGGGCTATCTGCCAGATGGAGATGCTGTCGGCATAGCACAGCTTGCGTATCATCCATGCGTAGTTGGTGTCGGGATGCAGCGAGTCCAAACGATAGGTGTTTACGTAGGTCTGGGTAGAAATGGTGTCGCGCAACAGAACCTCGTTGGAGTTTGCTTTTTTGCAAATTATTTCGAAAATGCCTGTTCCGTACCATCCGGCGTTCACGGTTTGATAATCCACAATGGTGGATGTGAGGTTGGTTGGTGCGGGGCAGGTGGTGTCTCTGCCGCAGGTAGTGGTGTATATCAACCCCGGGGTGGGAGCGCTACTTACCGAGAACAGGGTGTCGTTGTCCTTAATTATGCAGAAACGGCAGTAGCCGTCGCTTGTTCCGCGGTTCCATGTGAAAGCCACAGGCTCATCGGGGCACACATATATATTGCGGACATCCGAGCGTGTGGAAAGAGTAACGGTATCGGACAGATGTTCGTTGTATTTCACTTCCAGCGATGCTCCGTACCATCCGGTGGAGAGCGAGCTCATTGCCAGAGTGTACCAGCAGCCGTCGTCGCAACGTGGCAGCAAAAATTCGGTACCGATGTTGGCCCAGTCGCTGGTGTCGGTGCAGATGGAGCGCACATTTACGGTGTATGCCCTGTTGGAGTCAAGTCCGGTAAGCACATAGGGGTTGGAGGTTACCGTTATCTGTGTGCCGGTGCCGGGGGTGTAGCCCAGGGTGTCGTATTCCAGAATCCATCTTGTGGCGGTTCCTCTTTCGGTCCATGCAATGGTGGCGGTGTGTGCCGTTATGTTGCTCGACGAAACATGTGCCGGGCTCGGGCACGAGGGCAGCGGGTGCACCATCAGGCTGTCGACAAACACCTTGGTTGCAGGTGCGGGCTGGGTGCCCAGCTTGCGTATGGCTATATGACGGCCGGTACCGCTGTAGCTGTTGAAAACAACGGTGTGTCTCTGGTATATGTCGGGCACGGTGTTGAACACTGTGTCGATGGCCACAAAGGTGGAGTTGTCGGCGGGATTGTCGGTAACGCCAAAAACGAGTCCGTCGGCAATATCCTCTACCTGCATAAAGAACACAACTTCGAGAGTGTCGATGCTGGCATCTATTTCGGGCGAAGAAACGGTGGCTGGAGCTGAAAACACAAGGGAGTGGTGTCCGTTGAGGGCAAGGGTGGAGTCTTGGTACAGCTGCGGGTTGTACTGCGATTTTGTGGCGGTGTTGCCGGTAAGGGTCCAGCAGGTGGGCAAAGCGCGCATGTATGCCGAATATGGCGAACCGTAGTAGCCTTCGAAATTCTCAACATAGGGTATGGTGCGTTGTTCGCAGCTGGTGCTGAAACGTATGGGGTTCAGGCTCCATTCGCTGGTGTCGTTGGGACCGCAAATGGTACGCAGATACACGTCGTACTCGCTGTTGGGCTGAAGCCCTCCGATATTTACATAGGGATTGCTGAGCATGTAAACGGTGGTGGTGCCCGGGGTGAAACCCCTGTGGCCATATTCCAGCATCCAGCCCGAGGCCCCGTTGGCAGGCCACATCAAGGTGGCTCCGGTGCGCGATATCATTATTGTGTCGAGCACAGGGGCAAGGCAGTTGGCTTGGGTATCTATCACAAGGTTGTCTAAATATGTTTCGGTGCTTTCGCCACCCGGCGTTGTTGTAGAAAAAGCTATGTAAGCGTTGGGGTAGTTGGCGCCGGTGAGCGGTATTTCGTAGTTGTACCAGTCGAATTCGTCTCTGGTGTTGAACGTCTGTATTGGCACAAAGGTACCGAAATCGTTGGGGTTGGTAACCAGTCCTACCGAGAACCGTGTGCTTGTGTCGGTGCCGAAAAGGCTGAATTTTACATGAAGTGCGTTGGTGGGTATGTTGGCAATGCACACTGTAGAAACTCCGTTTTCGTTGCCGTTACGTTCGAAGAAGAAATATGCCACATTTTGAGTGGTGGTGTGCCAGCGTCGGGCAAGGGGGTATGAGCCTGTGCTTTTCCAGCAGGCAATGCGCGAGTTGTTGGATAGTGAGTTGAAATTCTGCCGATAGGGAAGCACCGTTTCGGGGGCGCATGGGGTGGTGAAAGAGAACTGATTGGACCACTGGCTGGTGTCGCCGCCGCCGCAGTCGGTGCGGATGTAAGCATAGTAGGTGGTGAGAGGCTGCAGTCCGTTGAGGGTGAAATTGGCGCTGCCTCGCGATATGGTTGTTCCCGCACCTCGTCCGGGGGTGAAACTTTGTGATGTGCTAAACTCCATTATCCAGCTGTTGGCAGGCGATGATATAACACTAATCATGGCGCGGTTGCTTTCCACGTTGGAAACCGAGGGTATGGGTCGGCGGCAGGGCGGCGGGGCCACGCAGTGTGCACGCAGGCTGAACCCGCTGAAAGTCTGGCCTACGTCGGAGATGAATTTTATGGTAAGTGGCCCGGTGGTGGAGGTGACAGAGAGGTTGCCGGTGCCGCTGAAAGTCCTTAGTGGGGTGCCGGTGGCCGAAGCCCCGTCGTATATCGATATCTCATCGTGGCTGGTTTCGGTGGCGTATTGGCCGCTTATGTTTATCAGTGAGTCGGTGGTCATGGGGTAGATGGTGAGCACACTGTTGTTGCGGTCGGTGTAGTTGCCCGTGGGGCCGCCGTTGTCGTAAATCATGGCATCGCAGAGATAGTGTGTCTGGTCGCCGTTTTGTGGCATTATTATGGTGCCTGGGGTGAGGCTCACCGGCACGTCGCACCACATGCTTGAGTCGTTGTAACCGCAGTGGGCGCGCACGTATATCTCATAGGTGGTGTCCATACTCAGTCCCGAAAGGGTGTAGAAAGTGTCGGTAACACCGTTTATTCTCCGCCCATCAAGATATGGGCTGAAACCGCTCGGTCCGTAGGCAATGTCCCACGAGTCGGCGGGCGACGGGTGCGACGACCACGAGAACTGTATGTCGTTGGGGTCGAAACTCGACAACACCTGCAGATTGTAGGGTTTCAGACAGGTTTCGATACGTTCGATTGTAATATCGTCGATATATGGTTGCGAATAGTATTGCGAACTGGCAGTGGTTGTTTTAAGTGCAATAAACCGTCCGTTGCCACGGTAGTTTTCCAAGCTGTATGTAAAGGTGTTCCATTGGTTGTAGGTGCTTGCCCGCACTGTGGTCAGGGTGTCGAAAGTTTCTATATCCGACGAGTCGGTCATCACGCCAATGGCTATCTCGTCGTTGTACGAACTGCTTGTACGCAGCAGTTTGAACGACACCTGAAGGGTGCGCAGAGGCAGCAAGTTGGTGTCTATGGGCGGGGTGGCCAAGTATGCATAATGGTTGGATGGCTGCGACGGGGTGCTGTTGTACAGGTAAAATCTCAAAGCATTGGTTCCGCCCTGCGATGCAATGGTGGGATACGATGTGGTGGAGTAGGTGTTGTACATTTTCCAGCATGGCAGTTTGCTCATTGCAACGCCGGTGCCCAACCCTTCGAAATTTTCTATATATGGAACCGACCGTATAGTGCCGCACGATGTACGGAAATATTGCGGGTGCGACACCGTGCGGCCGTCGTTGCATACAGATATTACGTAAACCTCGTAGTTGGTAGCCGGATTCAGGTTGGTAAGCGTTGCATTTACGTTGGTGGTTTGAATGCGGGTGCCGCTACCAAGCGGAAATCCGGGGTAGCCGTATTCCACAATATAAGAGCTGGCGCCAACGTTGGTCCATGTTATCGAGGCTTGGGTGGATGAGATGTTAAATACGGACATATTTGTAACACGTCGGCAGGCGGGTGCCACGTCAACGGTAACATCGTCGAGATACACATAGTTGTAGGATGTCGGTGAATATGTCCTGAAGGCAATGTACCTGCCCTGACCTCGGTACGAGCTCAACGCCACCTCGTGATAAAGACATGCACTGGAGGTAGAATTGTTGACATAAGCCACTGGAACAAAAGTCGACACATCGTCGGGGTTGGACATAACGCCCACCTGCATTTGGTAGCTGGTGGATGAAGCGTACATCCAAAACGACACCATGAGGTTTTGTATCGTGTCGGCAAACTGCGGCATCACCAAAAGGTTGTAAGTGCCAGGTCCGGTATAGAAATAAACGGATTTGGTTCCGGAGTGGCTATAGGTAGAATACGAATAGACGTACGGATAATTTGACAATGTGCTATAGTCGTTGCTACGGCTCCAGCAGGGGTCTATGGAGGTTGTTAAGCTCGACGATGCCGTCCACGACTCAAAATCCTGAGTGTAAGGCAGCGGGAATGGAGCGCAAGCTGTGCTGAAAGTGAAAGGCACCCACACGCTGGTGTCGCCATTGGGACACACGTTCTGCAACCAAATGGTGTAGGGGGAGTTGGGCTGCAGACCGCCGGCAATGGTGTAGAATGTGTCAGTAACAAAATCGGCCATGCCAGTACCCCTTGCAAAGCCTTGCGGACCGTACTCTATGTTGGTTTCGGTACCGCCAACCCATGTGATATACGCTGATGTGTCAGAAGCTAACTGGAGAACAAAGTTGGTGGGACGTGCGCAATAGCCCAACTTCAGATAAACATCGGATACAAAGGCCGCATCCTCGCCGTAGTTGGTATTTGCATTTTTGCTGTATTGCCACTCTATGGTATGCTGGCCCGGGGTAAGCGGCACTACCACTTCGGTTTCGGGTATGGTGCCACTTTTGCCCGAGGCAAAACCGTCGATGGCTATTCCGTCGAGCAAAACGTAAAACATGTCGTATCCCGATTGCGACGACACTCTGTATTTGAAACATAAATCGCCATCGATGGCCGTTTGTGGCACTACCACGGTGGCCGACATCGACGCTGTGGTGTTATGCTGGTTGCCGTTGCCCGATTTTGCCACCCACTTGCCCCCTGTATAAGAGGCAGTCCACGGATAGCTGTAGGCCGTGTTTGTAAACTGCACGCTGCGGTCGGGCGATATAGAATCCAAACTGCTCTGTGCAGCGGCTCCAAAATAAGTGCTTATCAAAAGCATTGAGAGCAATCCCAACGCAATTTTTTTTGTGTTTTTAATTATCCCCATTTCTCAAATAATTGATTTATAATCACATAAATCGCCCATACCCAAAAAAGTACGGGTTGCTCAAATTAGCAAATATACTATTTTTTTGCCATTTGCACAAATTTTTTTCTTTTCAGGCTGTTTTTGCAACAATGTAATGGGTGGTTTTGCCACGATATTTGAACCGAAAAAAACAATTTGGATAATTTTGCGTACCTTTGCAAACGCAAAACAACTGTTGCCGATGGACCTCGTAACCGATTTTTCGTGGATAGGAGTTGCAGGCTGTGCCGCTCTTGGCGTGGCTTACGCCGCTGTGCTGTACGCCTTTGGCAAACGCAGTGGAATTGGGCGAAAAAGCCGTGCTGCGCTGGCCATGCTGCGGTTTGTAGCGGTGTTTTTTATCAGTTTTCTGCTACTTTCACCGATGACAAAACGCCGTGTGGTGGAAACGGAAAAGCCCGTGGTAGTACTGGTGCACGACAACTCACGCTCGGTGGTGCTCACCGCCGACTCTGCCTACTACCGCACAGGGTATCTGCAAAACGTGGAGCAGCTAAAACAGTCGCTTTCCGCCAATTATCAGGTGGAGGAACACTCCTTTGGCGGCGACCTGCAAAACGGTTTCAACCGTAAGTTCGACCAAGAAGCCACCAACATATCGCTGGCACTCAACCAGATACAGGACATCTACAAAGGTCGTAACGTGGCTGCTGTGGTGCTCGCCACCGACGGCATTGCCAACGCCGGCAACGTGCCGCAAACCTCGGCGGGACTCTACCCCTACCCTATCTACACCATAGCCTTGGGCGACACCGCAATTCGCAACGACGCCGCCATCAAATCCATCAACGCCAACAAAATTACTTACCTCAACAGCCAGTTTCCTGTGAAAATTGCCATAAAGGCCGACAAACTGCAGGGCAACTCGGCGCGACTTACGGTGCAGAAAGAAGGCAAAATACTGTTTTCCAAACAGATAAACTATTCATTGGACAGGTTTTTCACCACCGAGTCGGTACTGCTTGACGCCGACAAAGCCGGTGTGCAGCTGTACACGGTGCGTTTGGATGTATGCAACGGCGAGGTTTCCACTGCCAACAACGTGCAGACCTTTGCCGTGGAAGTGCTCGACAGCCGCCGCCGGGTGGCCATCGTGGGGCAGGCACCTCACCCCGACATAGGAGCAATGAAACGCTATTTAGAAAATTCGGAGACTTATGAGGTTGAGACCTTTGCCGCCGACAAATTCGCGGCCAACCCACAGCAGTACCACCTGTTTGTTCTGCACCAGCTGCCCGACAACAACCCATCACACAACACATTGGTGACCAAAGTTTTACAACAGCGGATCCCTACACTTTTCGTGCTTGGGCAACAAACATCGTTTGCCAGTTTCGACCGTCTGCAGCTGGGACTTGCCATAAATGCCGGCAGCAGCCGCTCCGACGAGGCCACCGCCGTGGTGAACCCCTCGTTCAGCCATTTTTCGGCCGACAACGATTTGTGGGGCGTGGAGGCTTTTCCGCCACTTACCGTTCCGTTTGGCAACGTGCAATGCGGCTCCGGCACGCAGACTCTGCTTTTTGCCAAGGTAGGCAGCGTGCAAACCCAGCGTCCGTTGGTGGCTTTTGCTCAGAAAAACGGCGTACGCTACGGTTTTGTGGTGGGCGAAGGCCTCTGGCGATGGCCTTTGGCCGACTACAGCGACAACGGCAGCAGCGAGGTGTTTGCCACCCTGATGGACAAAACCTGTACCTACCTTTCGGCACAAGCCAACAAACAGCAATTCAACGTAAAAGCGGCCGCTTCGTTTGCCGAAACCGAAGTGATAACCCTCAATGCCGAACTATACAACGACAACTACGAGCTGGTGAACACCCCCGATGCAACGCTTACCGTATCGGACGGACATGGGCAAAGCCGCGACTATAGTTTCAGACGCACACAAAACAGCTACTCCGTGGCCATCGGCACATTGCCACAAGGCCGTTACAGCTACTTGGCAAAAACTACGCTGGGCGGCAAAACGTTTTCCCAAATAGGCAATTTCGTGGTGCAACGCTTAGTGCTGGAGAAGAACAGCCTCACCGCCGACCACCAGCTTTTGAACACCATTGCCCGCAACACCGGCGGGCTGATGCTCTATCCGCAACAGATGCTGCAACTGCCCGAACTGCTGCAAAAACGCCACGATATACGAAATGTGATGTACAGCCGTTATAAATACTCCGAGCTGATAAACCTGCCGTGGCTGTTTGTGGCCATTGTGCTGCTTTTGGCCGCCGAGTGGGTTGCACGACGATACAAAAACGAAATCTGAACACCTTAAAAACCAATGAGAAAGTCCCTGTTTTCGCCACTGCGGTCGAAATTTGCCAAAAACTCCCTTACCTTGGTTACGGGCAGTTTTGTCGAAGTGCCGCGCCAGCGGAACACCCGCGAGGAAAACAAGAATATGAAGAAAGCTCCAGTGGAGCTTTCGATAGCGAAGCGGAGAACCCCGAGAGGACAAAGGCAACGAGTTGTGGAATGAGGAGGATGGCGATACCGAAAGCGAGAAAAAAAACAAAGCTAACAAGCGCAGGCACAAGGACACCGATGCCCGATGGGAAAAGAAAGGTGGCGAGAAACATTTCGGATACAAGAATCACGTAAAGACGGACGCCAAAAGCAAGTTCATCAAAAAAGGTGTCACCACCAACGCCCGGAACCACGACTCGAAACCCACCAAGGAACTTGTTGACGACAGCGACAACGGGCAGGAGTTGCACGCCGACAGCGCATACATCGGCAAGGGCGTGAAAAGAATAATGCGCAAGCACAACATGAAAGACCGCATAATCAAACGCAATACCAAAGGCAAGAAAATCAGCAAGTGGCAGCAGACCATCAACAAGAAAAACTCAAAGATCCGCGTCAGGGTGGAACACGTTTTCGGCTACTGCGAGCAGAGTTTGCGCGGGATGCGCAGCCGGGCTGTGGGATTTGTCAGAAACGCCGCCTTCAACACCCTGACAAACCTCGTATACAACCCCAACCGATACGAGGAAGTGATGCGGCCGGGAATGAACTGATTTGTTATAACAGCATATAAATCAATAAAATACCCCCACCACCACCCATATAAAAAAATTGAGAAAAGTGCAAAAATCTTGCAAGATAAGAAATAAAAGCGTAACTTTGCAGTGTCGTTTTTCGTTATTTGTTCAACAGGCTTCGCAAAAAGATCGGACAAAATGGCTCCTTATTCAAAAATAATGTAAAATTAGAAGTCCCCTTTTGTTTTTTATGGGCAAATACCAATAGTGTCCAAAACGTTTTTTCTAAAATATAGTTGATAAAATAAAATGGGAGT
>CALGGY010000008.1 GCA_937915785.1 uncultured Bacteroidales bacterium | reverse complement strand
GACGGATTTGCAATCCGACGCAATAGAACTCGGGATTTGTAATCCCACAAAAAAACAACCAAACGGGATTGAAAATCCCTATACTATATTGTTGCGGATTGCAAATCCGCAACAACCACCGCTGCGGCGGATTTGCAATCCGACGCAACAGAACTCGGGATTTGTAATCCCACAAAAAAAACAAATCCGCTCACAATAAAACACATATATTGCTGTTTTTATAACATGGATGATTTAACCACACATATTTCCTTCATAACTACAACTGTAGTAGAGTGGATTGACGTTTTTACACGACCCATATACAAAAATATCGTTATTGACTCTTTACGATACTGCCAAATAAACAAGGGCTTGACAATTTACGCATGGGTTCTGATGAGCAACCATTTGCATTTAATTGCAGGCATAAGCGAGCCATTACATAAAAGCATTTACACAAAATACTCTCAATTGCTGTCCGATACGATACGCGATTTCAAAAAGCACACAAGCAAAACCATCATAAAAGCCATTCAGGACAATCAACAAGAAAGCAGGAAAGGTTGGATGCTTAACCAATTTTGGTTCTCTGGTGCAAACGACAAAAAAATCACCAACTTCCGCTTTTGGCAGGAAGGTTATCACTGTGAAGACATATTCTCAATGAAATTTCTCATGCAAAAAATAAACTATACCCATCAAAACCCAGTAAAACAAGGCATTGTTTCACATGCCGAAAACTATCTCTACAGTTCTGCCATAGACTATGCCGGTTCCAAAGGATTGCTTGACGTGGTTGTCGTGCGTCCTTAGAGCCATCGCTACGGCGGAAAATCCTACACTCATCTGTTGCGGATTGCAAATCCGCAACAACCACCGCTACGACGGATTTGCAATCCGACGCAATAGAACTCGGGATTTGTAATCCCACAAAAAAACAACCAAACGGGATTGAAAATCCCTATACTATATTGTTGCGGATTGCAAATCCGCAACAACCACCGCTGCGGCGGATTTGCAATCCGACGCAACAGAACTCGGGATTTGTAATCCCACAAAAATCAACCAAACGGGATTGAAAATCCCTATACTTTACTGTTGCGGATTGCGAATCCGCAACAACGGAAAATTAAATTTGTGCATTGGCAAAAGCTCCCCCTTTCAAAGGGGGCCAGAGGATTTCAAACCCCACACAAAAAAAAGGCTGCCACAAAATGGCAGCCCTTTGGCTGTTAGTCCTACGTGAGGGAAATTACTGTTTGGGAGTTTTCCAGTCGAGGTAGAAATTGAGTCCGGCCATCTGGTACATCTGCCAGTGTCCCCATTTGCCCATACCGTTGAAATCGGTGTCCCATTTAAGGTTGAGGGCGAAATTTACGGAGATGAATTTGTACAGACGGTAGTCGAGTTTCAGCTCAAAGTCGAGGTCGGTTTCGAAAGCGCGGCGCTGGAGCCAGCTTTTCTTGTTAAGGCTTTCCCAGTCCTCATCGGGTTCAACAGGCGTGTATTTGGAGCTGTTATCCTCGTCGAGCATCTTGTCCCAAGCCATGTTTTTGGGTTTGGCATAGTCGTAGAAAAGCTCCAGACGTGCGTAGAGGTCGAGGTTGGGCAGTATGTCCTTTTTCAGGTACTGACCTTTGATGTAGCTGCCGAGTGCAAAATACACGTGGTTGAAGGTGGATGGGTCGGAGGCGTCGAAGTTGTCGGGCTGTATAACGCCGTAGTTGAGGCCGTCGGCAATGAAGCTGTCGTCGCAGACAAAGGTGGTCTTACCTGTAAGGAAAGAGAACGACACGCTCCAGTCGGTTCTTTTGTACTCGAACGACAAGGCTGTGGTGAGGTAAGCCGGTGCAAAGAAATGCGACACCAGATGCCCCTCCTTGTCCTCGATGCCCGTATATTCGCGGCCTTCGCCGAACTGGGTCTTGAGGTTGGCGGTAAACGACGCGCCCCAGTCCTTGTAGGCTTTCCACGAAATGGCGGAGGTGAGGTCTATCTTATCGTTGCTTTTGCGGCGTGTCTCGAAAAGTCCGCCCTCCTTGCTATTGTCGAGGTCCTGCCATGCGTAGCCGTAGGCCAGGTCGGCGATGTTGTCCCAAACGTAGCGCGGGTGGGTGTATTTGTAGTTGCCGAAGAAAGTGGCGGTGGCGTCGATTTGCGAATTACCGGACTTGGACCAGTTTTCGAAGAAGAACTCACTGATTTTAAAAGCCGGTTTGGACGATGTTGTCCATTGTCCTTTGGGTTTGTCGGCATCGGCGGGGTTTTCGTCGGCGGGAGCGGCGGTCTGCACACTCTGGCCTTCAGCCGGATTGTTCACGGCGGTGGTGTCGGTGTCTGCCATTGCCCTGCCCGAAAACAGGCCCAGCAGCGCAATTGCTAACAAGCAGTTTATTTTTTTCATAAGATGATAGTGTTTTTGTTATACCTTATATTATATTACTTTCGTTATACATTCCATTTCGAAGCCTTTCGACAAAAGGTAGCCCGTAAGCCGGCGGCGTTGCTGGTCGGGGCTGAGGCCTTTGAGCTGACGTTTCTTGCTGTCGGCCACTGCCTGGAGCACGTCCATATACTGCTGTTGGTCTATGGTGGCAATGGCTCGGCTTGCTGCCTGCTCCGAGATCTGTTTCTGCCTAAGCTCGAAGCGTATCTTGTTGCGTCCGCACTTGCCAAACTTCAGACGGTCGTGCACAAAGGCGAGGGCAAAGCGCTGTTCGTCGAGGAAACCATCGGCCACAAGGCCTTCCACAAGGGTTTCGATGTCGGCCTTAGGCACGCCCCACTCCCACAGCTTGCGCCGCACCGACGACGGACACTGTTCGGCACGGGAGCAGTACATCTCTATTTTGGTGCGCACCACGGCCAAATCCAGCTCATCGGGTTCTCCTTGCTTTTGTGCAATAACTTTTGTCATTCAGCCTTTTATATCACTGTTCCGGCACTCGAAACATTTTGCAAAAATAACATTTTTCGTTGAATTTTGCAAAAAAATGGGCTATCTCGTCGTTTTTTGCACAAAAAAACGTATCTTTGCAGATTGCCGTAATGTACACACCGCGGCATAAATTATTATTATTCAAAATAATACAAAACCACATTTATGAAAATAGACAGCCGTAAAATCCTTACCCACGTGGCGATAATTGTTATCTGCCTTGTTGTTGCGATAGCGTATTTCTACCCAGTTTTGCAGGGTAAAGTAGTGTATCAGAGCGATATACTGAATGCCCAGGCCATGAACAACGAGCAGGTGCAATACCACGATGCCACGGGCCAGTACACGCACTGGACCCCGGGCATGTTCAGCGGCATGCCGAGCTACCAGACCTACGTGGAGCCGCAGCATTCGGTGTTCACCACCCTCAAAGAGGCCCTTGTTATGCGCGGATTGGGCTGGGAACGCAGCATTGCCGTGCTTTTCCTCTACCTGCTGGGATTTTATATCTGCCTTGCGGCAATGGGCGTAAACCCGTGGATTAGCCTCATCGGCGCCATAGCCTTCGGGCTGGGAAGCTACAATATTATAATAGTGGAGGCCGGACACATCACCAAAGCATGGGCACTGTCGATGATGGCTCCAATATTGGCCGGCATGGTGCTCACTTTCAGACGCAAATACGTGTGGGGCGGCATACTGTTCACCCTCGCGCTGGGACTGCAAATCACCTTCAACCACATACAGATAACCTACTACACCGTGCTCACGGCCGGCATTCTCGGAGTGGTGTACTTCATCTTTGCTATCAAGGAAAAGACTCTCAAACAGTTCCTTATCGGAGTTGGAGTATTGGTAATCGGCTCGGTACTCGTGTTGGCGACCAACTCACGACATCTTATTGTCAATCAAGAATATGCCAAATATACCATGCGTGGCGGCAGCGAAATTTCCGTTACCCCCGAAGACCTTTACAAGGACGGCGAACCCAAGTCGATGGCTGGCAAGAAAGCTGGTCTAAACATCGACTACGCCTTCAACTGGAGCTACGGCAAAGGCGAGACATTCACCATTCTTGTCCCAGCTTTTTATGGTGGCGGGTCAGGTGATAAAGCTTTGAAAAATGGGGAATACGAGCGACTAATTGATATGCAACCTTGGCATCAAGACCAAAAAGATTATTATAAAGCTCATGCACCTTACTATTGGGGCGAACAGCCTGGCACCAGTGGTCCCGTGTATTTCGGTGCTATCATAGTGTTCCTTTTCGTGTTCGGACTTTTCGTCGTAAAAGGTCCCGAACGCTGGTGGCTGCTTATCGCCACTTTCTTGGCAATACTTATGTCGTGGGGCAAAAACTTTGGCTGGTTCAACGGTTTCTTGTTCGACAACCTGCCTTATTACAATAAATTCCGTACACCGTCTATGAGCCTCGTAATAGCCAACGTGGCAATGGTGATGATGGCCATGCTGGCACTGAAAGCGGTGTTCGACAAAAAGAACTTAAACACTACCGACCAACGCTCCCTCAACCGTGCGTTGTACATCTCGGCCGGCATCACCGGAGGTCTGTGCCTGCTGTTCGCATTGTTCGCAAGTTCATTCTCATATACTGCATTGTCAGAATTATCCGAACAACAAACTAACAACGTGATGTTGGATGCCCTAATAAATGACCGCAAGGCGCTGCTGCGTAGCGACTCGTTCCGTTCGCTTGCGCTGATAGTGCTTGCCGGCGGCGCCATTTGGCTGTTTGTAAACAACAAAATTAAAAAAGCCGCACCAGTGGTGGCAATACTGGCAGCCTTGGTGGTGTTCGACCTTTGGGGCGTGGACAAACGTTACCTCAACGAAAGCAGCTTCGTGTCTAAAAACCAGTTCGCCCTCTACCCCACTCAGGACGACATGGCCATAGATCAGGCCGCCGCAGAGGTGGGCGACAAGGACTACCGTGTGCTCGACATGGCGCACAACACTTTCAACGACGCCAAACCATCGGCATTCCACCATCAGATTGGCGGCTACCACGCAGCAAAACTGCGCCGCTATCAGGACCTTATCGATTTCTACATCTCGCGGCACATCAACATGGACGTGCTCAACATGCTCAACGCCCGCTACTTTGTGGTGCCCGACGGCAACGGCGGCACTGCCGTGCAACGCAACATGTACGCACTGGGCAACGCATGGTTTGTGGACAAGTTTACAATTGTAAACACCCCCAACGACGAAATTCTGGCACTTAACAACTTCAACCCTGCCGACACCGCCATTGTGGGCGCCGATTTTGCACAGTTTGTTCAGGGCAAGGAGCTTAGCCGCGACAGCAGCTCCACCATCGCCATGGAGCACCAAACACCCTACAATCCCGACTACGTGACCTACAACTCGCACACCACCAAAGACCAGCTGGCGGTGTTCAGCGAGATATACTACGCCCCCGACTGGCGCGCCTACATCGACGGCAAACCCGCCGAATACCTGCGCGTGAACTACATACTTCGCGCCATGGTGGTGCCTGCCGGCGACCACAAGATAGAATTCCGCAACGAAGCCCCCACCAAACACAAATGGGACAAGATAACCCTTGCATCGTCAATAGTGCTTGTTGTGGTAATATTCGGCGCCATAGCACTTTGGGTGATGAAACGCCGCAAAGAAAAACCAACCGGCCAAACAACTAAACCAGACAATAAAACTAACCAGGCAATAAAACATAAATAAAAGAATAAAAGTAAAGTAAACACAAACGTGCCGAAAGCACGACACACTAATAACCCCGCACAGCTCTGTTGTGTGGGGGACAAAAAAAACAACAATGGAAATAGCATCGAAATACAACCCATCGTCAGTAGAATACCGCTGGTACGCCCAGTGGCAGAAACTCGGACTCTTCAGCTCCAAACCCGACAGCCGCCAACCCTACACCGTGGTGATACCGCCACCCAACGTAACCGGCGTGCTGCACATGGGACACATGCTCAACAACACCATTCAGGACGTACTGGTGCGCCGCGCCCGCCTGCTGGGCAAAAACGCCTGCTGGGTGCCCGGCACCGACCACGCATCCATAGCCACCGAAGCCAAAGTGGTGAACCGATTGGCACAACAGGGCATCAAAAAGGACGACATAGGCCGCGAGAATTTCCTCGAACATGCATGGGAGTGGACTCACGAGCACGGCGGAATAATACTTGAACAGCTGAAACGTCTCGGCGCCAGCTGCGACTGGGACCGCACCGCCTTCACCATGGACGACACCCGCTCGCGCAGCGTTATCCACACTTTTGTGGACCTCTACAACAAAGGCCTGATTTACCGCGGAGTACGTATGGTGAACTGGGACCCCAAGGCCCTCACCGCACTCAGCGACGAAGAGGTCATCTTCAAAGACGAACACAGCCACCTCTACTACCTGCGCTACTACCTTGCCGACGACGACGGCACCGGCGCCACAGGCAACGAAGCCGAGATAATACCCACCGACGCACAAGGCCGACGCTATGCCATTGTGGCCACCACTCGTCCCGAAACAATCATGGGCGACACGGCTATGTGCATCAACCCCGCCGACCCCAAAAACCAATGGCTGCGGGGCAAAAAAGTGATAGTGCCGCTGGTGAACCGCGTGATACCCGTTATCGAGGACAGCTACGTGGACATAGAGTTCGGCACAGGATGCCTGAAAGTAACCCCCGCCCACGACGTGAACGACTATATGCTTGGCGAGAAGCACAACCTGCAGAGCATCAACATATTCAACGACGACGCCACCCTCAGCCCTGCCGCTGGCATGTACATCGGCATGACCCGCGAGGCTGTGCGCAAACAGATTGTGAAAGACCTCGACGCCGCCGCTCTGCTCGAGAAAGTGGAGGACTACAACAACAAAGTGGGCTACTCCGAACGTACCAACGTGCCCATCGAGCCCAAGCTCTCCATGCAGTGGTTCCTGAAAATGGAACATCTTGCCAAAATAGCCCTCGAACCCGTGGAAAAAGGCGAGATAACTTTCCATCCCGCCAAATACATAAACCTTTACCGCCATTGGCTGGAAAACATCAAGGACTGGTGCATAAGCCGCCAGCTGTGGTGGGGGCACCAGATACCCGCCTACTACCTGCCCGACGGAGGATTTGTGGTGGCCGAAAACATCGACGACGCCCTGCGTATGGCCAAAGAAAAGAGCGGCAACCAAGGCCTCACCGCCGCCGACCTGCGTCAGGACAGCGACTGCCTCGACACGTGGTTCAGCTCGTGGCTGTGGCCGATGTCGCTTTTCAACGGCATACTCGCCCCCGACAACGAGGAGTTCCGCTACTACTACCCTACCGCCGACCTCATCACAGCACCCGACATAATATTTTTCTGGGTGGCACGCATGATAATGGCCGGCGAGGAATACGCACACCAAGTGCCATTCCGCAACGTGTATTTCACCGGCATTGTACGCGACAAGCTGGGACGCAAGATGTCCAAATCGCTCGGCAACTCGCCCGACCCCATCGAGCTTATCAACAAATTCGGCGCCGACGGCGTACGCGTGGGAATGCTGCTCACCGCCCCCGCCGGCAACGACCTGCCTTTCGACGAGGCCCTCTGCGAGCAAGGACGCAATTTCAGCAACAAAATATGGAACGCCATGCGATTAGTGAAAGGCTGGAGCGTGGACGACACCCTGCCGCAAAGCGAGACCAACCGCACAAGCCTGCGCTGGTTCGAGAACCATCTGAACAAAACCCTCGCCTCAATAGAGGACGACTTTGAGAAATACCGCCTCAGCAACGCCCTGATGACAACCTACAAACTGGTGTGGGACGATTTCTGCTCGTGGCTTCTCGAGATGATAAAACCCGCCTACCAACAGCCCATCGACCGCACCACTTACGACACCGTGGTGGCACTGTTCGAGAAACTGATGTGTATGCTACACCCTTTCATGCCCTTCATCACCGAAGAAATTTGGCACATACTGGGCGAACGTCCCGACACCGAGAGCATCATGGTGGCACAGATGCCCAAAGCCCAACCCTACGACGAAAACATCATCAAGGACTTTGAAACGGCCAAAGATGTGATAATAGGCGTTCGCGGACTGCGCAACAGCAAAGGCATTTCGCCCAAAGAGGTGCTGCACCTCTGCGAGCGCGGCAACGGCGGCAACGCTTTCGACGACACCATCGTAAAACTCTGCAACATAGACGGCATAGAACGCGTTTCCGACAAGGTGGAGAACGCCCTCTCGTTTATGGTGGCCGGCGCCGAATACTACGTGCCTTTCAGCCAGAACATCGACAAGGAGGCCGAACTGAAAAAACTGCAAGACGAGCTGAAATATACCGAAGGGTTCCTCAACTCGGTGATGAAAAAGCTCTCCAACGAACGTTTTGTGGCCAACGCCCCCGAAAAAGTGGTGGCCGTGGAACGCCAGAAACAGGCCGACGCCGAACAGAAAATCACCGCACTGAAAGCTCAGATAGAATCGCTGAAATAATTAAGAGTTGAGATTTTATTTGGATTTTTTCACGTCTGTGCGTTGCTTCTCAGGTGCGAAAAGACCAAACTCATTTGAAAAAACATTTTTTTCGTATATTTGCAACAGTTACCTCCAAATGGGATAAAAACATAATTAATTAAAAAACAACAGTATAACAAAAAAAAACAACATAGTAATGAAGAAATTTTTTGCCCTCGCAGCCGTATGCGCAATTTGCGTTTCGTGCAGCATGATGAACCAGGTTAGCGAAACCTACAACCTAATCCGCAAATGCAAATTCTCGTTAGACAATGTTCAAAATGTATCCATTGCAGGCATAAACCTAAAAAGCATAAACACCAGCAGCCTTACGGCCACCAACATTGCCAAGCTGAGCGCCGCACTGCTCACCAAAAACATCCCCTTGAACATGACTGTGAACGTGGGCATACAAAATCCCACCGCCAAACCCGCCAGCCTCAATGCCATGGACTACAAAATAAACATCGACAACCTTGAGCTTGCCACCGGAAGCACCAACAAAAAAGTTAGCGTGCCCTCCAAATCTAAATCATCATTGCCACTTTCGTTCAACATAAACACTTATGACCTGTTTTCGAACAACGGCATTTCGTCGCTCAAAAACTTTGTGTCGAGTTTCTCGTCGAAAGAAGGCACCTCGTCGCGTGTGGCAATAAAAGTGAACCCCACCGTGGCCATAGGCTCGCAAAGCCTTAAATTGGGCTACATGACCCTTGCCAAAAACATCAACTAAAACGCTGTGGACCATACCTTTGCCATAGGCATCGACATCGGCGGCACCAACACCGACATTGGACTTGTACGCTCCGACGGCATCTGCATTGCACGCCTAAATTTCCGCACCACCGACTTTACCACCGCCGAAACCTTCGTGGACAGACTTTGCTCCACAATAGGCATTTTGCTGAAAGACAGCGATTCCAGTGTTCTTCAAGGTATAGGCATAGGCGCTCCAAACGGCAACAGCCTAACCGGATGCATCGAGGAAGCCTCGAATCTGCCACAACTTAGCAACCTGCCACTGAAACGCATCTTGGAAGAACGTATGCGCCTGCCCGTGGCTGTAGGCAACGACGCCAACGCCGCCGCCTTGGGCGAAATGGTGTACGGCGGCGCCAAGCATTTGCAGGATTTCGTAACCATAACCCTCGGCACAGGCGTGGGCAGCGGCATTGTAATAAACCACCGTCTGCTTCTCGGAGAGCACGGCAATGCCGGCGAGATAGGCCACAGCATACTGGTGCCCGACGGACGCTCCTGCTCCTGCGGACGCCGCGGCTGTGTGGAGGAATACGCCTCGGCACGAGGTATATGCAAAACGTTTATCAAACTGCGTAACGCCACCGGGAACTACAACGGTATGCTACACGGCATAGACGACAGCCAGCTCACACCCAAACTCATTGCCGAAGCCGCACAGCAGGGCGACGCTCTGTCGATAGCAACGTACCAGCGCACTGGCTATTATCTCGGACTGACTTGCGCCAATGTGGTGTCGCACATAGCACCACAAAAAATATTCCTTATGGGCGGCCCCATGCAAGCCGGCAGCCTGATTATGAATCCAACCCAACAGTCGTTTGCCGAAAACCTGCTGATGATTTACCGCGGACAGGTGAGCATCGAGATTACCCACCTGCCCGCCAACGATGCGGCAATTATGGGCGCGGCCGCACTTTTGCAATGGACAATGGACAACCGAACTCTTAATTCCTAACTTCCTACTCCTAATTACTAACTACCAATTACTAATTAAAAAAAATCGTATATTTGCAAAACAAACAAACAAACAAACAAAAAACATACAGAAACCATGATAAATATAGCATTATTCGGGGCTCCGGGAGCCGGCAAGGGAACACAATCGACCATGATTGCCGAAAAATACGACCTCACATACGTATCCACCGGCGAGGCTTTGCGCAAAGAAATTGCCGAAAAAACCGAACTTGGGCTCCGTATCAAGGACATAATGGATGCAGGACAGCTCGTTTCCGACGATATAGTGGTGGAAATGATAGACAAGATAATTGCCGGGAACACACGCAACGGCGTCCTTTTTGACGGCTTTCCGCGCAACGTGGAACAAGCCGAGACTCTCGACAAACTGCTTGCCAAATACGGCACCAGCCTGCTGTGCATGATAAGTCTCGATGTGCCCCGCGAGGAGCTGGTTCGCCGTATGCTGGAACGCGCCAAGACCAGCGGCCGCTCCGACGACAACGAGGAAACTATCAAAAACCGTCTGCGCGAATACGAGAACAAAACCCTCCCCGTAGCCGACTACTACAAAGCCAAAGGACTCTACATACCCGTCAACGGCATCGGCTCCATCGACGACATCTCACGCGACATAATGAAAGAAATAGACGCGAAGATAGCTAAAAGTTGAAAATGTTTTATGGATATTCAGACATTCAGATATTCGGGAAATCGGGAAATCTGTTAATCCGAAAATCTTCATATCACAGTTCACTCATCACAGTTCACAGTTCACAAAAAAATGACCTCAAACTTTGTCGATTACGTAAAAATCTGTTGCCGTTCGGGCAAAGGCGGTGCCGGTTCGGCGCACCTGCTGCGCGTTAAATACAACGCCAAGGCGGGTCCCGACGGTGGCGACGGAGGTCGCGGAGGACATATCATCCTGCGTGGCAACCGTCAGCTGTGGACGCTGCTACACCTCAAATACACCAAACACGTGATAGCCAAAAACGGCGTGGCCGGCGGACAGAACCTCTGCACCGGCGCCCAGGGTGACGACGTAATCCTCGACGTGCCGCTGGGATGTATAGCCCGCGACGCAGAGACCGGCGAACAGCTGTGCGAGATAGTGGAGGACGGACAGCGGGCCATTGTGGCGCAAGGAGGACGCGGAGGCTGGGGCAACGACCATTTCAAATCGCCCACCAACCGCACCCCGCGCTATGCCCAACCCGGTGAGCCGGGCGTGGAACGCTGGGTTATAATAGAGCTGAAAATCCTTGCCGATGTGGGACTGGTAGGATTTCCCAACGCGGGCAAGTCCACCCTGCTCAGCGTGGTTTCGGCGGCCAAGCCCGAAATTGCCGACTACCCTTTCACCACCCTCGTGCCAAACCTCGGCATGGTGCGCTACCGCGATGACAAGTCGTTTGTGATGTCCGACATCCCTGGCATAATAGAAGGCGCCTCACAGGGCAAAGGGCTGGGCATACGTTTCTTGCGACACATCGAGCGAAACTCCATACTGCTTTTCATGATTCCCTGCGACTGCGACGACATCAAAACGCAATACAAAATACTGCTCAACGAGCTGAAACAGTACAACCCCGAACTGCTTGACAAAGAACGCATTCTGGCCATCACCAAATGCGACATTCTCGATGACATACTGGAAAAGCAGATGAAAAAGACACTTCCGCGCAATATCGACACCATTATGATAAGTGCCGTGAGCGGGAAAAACATAATGGAACTTAAAGACCTGATCTGGAAAAAGTTAAACACCCCAGCCGATGGAGACGACAACAATTGACGCCCTCAACAGTGTGGACACCCAGCTGTTCTACTGGATAAACCAGCACCACTGCACCGTGGCCGATTACGTGCTGTACGCTTTCACCCAGCACTGGTCGTGGATGGTGATGATAGTGCTTTTCTTTGTGGCCACGATGGTCAAGTCGCCCTCAAAGCGCTGGTGGTGGCTCATTGCCGTAGGCGTAGCCTTGTGTTTCCTTTTTGCCGACCGCATCACGGTGCTGTGTTTCAAGGACGTGTTCCAGAGGCTACGTCCGTGCCATGCCCTGCCCGACGTGCGGATGATTTTCGGCATGGGTTGCGGCGGACAATACGGCTTTGTGTCGGGACACGCAGCAAACAGCTTTGCCACGGCCATGTTTTTCGCACTGTGGAGTCGCAAGTACGTAAAAGCCATGCCTTATGTAGCTTTCGGATGGGCGGCGATAGTGAGCTACAGCCGTCCCTACCTTGGCAAGCACTACCCCGGAGACATCATCTGCGGCGCTCTGCTCGGACTCCTCATCGGATGGCTGATTTATCTATTTATTAACCTGATACACAATAAGATAGAACAATACAGACCCACACAACTGCCCGGTACTGCCGATGCCTTTGCAAAAGATACAGCCGAACCAAACACTCCCGAAGCAACTACAAAAGATACAGATAATTGAACCAAAACGTCCCGAAGGGGCGACATACTAATAACCCCACAAAGCTCTGCTGTGTGGGGAAAAGAAAAAAAACATGAAAAAAAACATCATCGCAACGGCAATCATCGTCATCGGCCTTTCTGCGAAAGCCATGGCACAGGACACCATAACAATAATGCAGTACAACCTGCTGAACTACGGCAACATAACCAGCTATTGTCCAGCCGACTCCAACACCGTGCCCGACAAAAACGGCTGGACCAAGACCATTTTCAACCATGTACACCCCACCATTTTCACGGTGAACGAGATGAACCGCCAACCCGTGATGCACGATTCCCTATTGCACAACGTGCTGAATGTCAATGGTGTAAATTATTATAAATTGGCACCCGTTACCAACACAACCAACACCTACCTGATGAACGCCCTGTACTATGACAGTCGCAAGGTTGAGTGTGCCGCCCGCTATGTGGCGCAGAACTATATCCGCGACATCACCGTTTACAAGATGTATTACCGCAGTCCCGACCTTGAGCGCGGCGACACCGTGTTTTTCCACTGCGCCCTTGTGCACCTCAAAGCCGGCTCGTACGAAGGCAACGACGAGGACCGCGGCATTATGGCCAACAACCTGATGTCGTGGCTTGAGGAGTACGACACCCTCGGCGAGAGCAATTTCATGGTGATGGGCGATTTCAACGTTTACACACACACCGAGACCGCTTTTCAGGCTTTCACCAAATACAGCGACAGCTTGATACGTTTCTACGACCCCATCAACCAGATTGGCAGTTGGAACAGCAATTCGGCCTTCGCGCCCTACCATACCCAGTCCACCCGTGGCGGCGGAGGGTCGGGATGCGCCTCCACCGGCGGATTGGACGACCGTTTCGACTACATACTCATAAACCGCAACATCAAGGACAACAGCCGCGGACTGGGCTATGTGGCAGGCAGCTACAAAGCCATTGGCAACGACGGCCAGCACTACAACACCTCCATCATTGCCGGAGGCAACAGCTCGGTGCCCGCCGCGGTGCTCAACGCCCTGTACCACAACTCCGACCACCTGCCCATAGTGATGAAACTTGCCGTGGACGCCACCCCCGCCAACCTCGGCATCGCCTCACCTGAGTACCGACCATTGACGGCAACGCTATCGCCCAATCCCACCAAAGACATTGTTAATGTGGACATTGCCGACAACGCCGACGGCACTTGGTACACCATAAGCATTGTGGCACCCAACGGACGCGTGATGCGGTGCGTGAACACTCAGCAACGCCACACCAGCATACCCGTGGCCATATTGCCACAAGGCACCTACGTGATGGTTATAGCCACCGGCGACGGCCGCTACCACTCGCAGGTGATGGTGAAGAAATAGAATATTCCCTAAAATTCGCAAGTTGAAAAAATGGACATACGGGCGGAAAAGCTGTGATAAAGCACTTGACATATCAGGATAATTTACTAAAAAACAGCATCCCATAACCGCAGGCAGTCGCAGGGCTTGTCGGTGTAGAGCCGCAGCCACAGCTGACCGCCATTCACCACCCACTTGAATGGCTCGGTCATAAAATTCCGCACCGACCTATAAATTCTCGAAGTTTCGGCGATATTTGAGCCGAATTTTCCGGCAATCAACTGCTGGTGAGGATGGTGCGGATGATAAACTGTCCGTCGAGGAGCGGGAGTTGGGCCCCTTTCTCCAAGGAAGCGCGCCGCACCACCACTCTCAGGAAAGAAGGATTCGAACTCGATGCTGGACATCTGGCACTTTGTGTATTGTGTCGGGGCTGGAGAAACGATATCTGCCACGGGAGCAGGTGTCGGTGCGGAAGGTGTCGGTGTTTTAGATGCGGGTGCCGCCGCCGCAGTAATTGGCGAGAATATTCCTCACAATTTCCAAAGGCTTGTATTTCGCTTTGAAATATCTGTTTTTCAATTATTGTGTCCGATAAAAACTAAGAACAATTATTGCCAAAGCCAGATGTTGAAAATAAAAACGG
>CALGGY010000007.1 GCA_937915785.1 uncultured Bacteroidales bacterium | reverse complement strand
CTCTCGACCTCTTCCGTGTGAAGGAAGCGCTCTGAACCAACTGAGCTAACAGACCGAAAAAACTTGCTTCGTTTTGCGATTGCAAAAGTACGATTTTTTTTTCGATGTTGCAAACTTTTCTTTTTTTAATGACATAAAAGTTTGTAAAATGCTGATTTTCGGATTGATAAAATGTGGTATTGCGTTGTGGAAATCTGTTTTCATGCTGTGCAATGTTAACTTTGGGGTGCCATTTTCTAAAAAAATGTATTTTTTTTATTGTTTTTTGGTGTCCAAACTTTTTTGTATTTTTGTAATGCAAAAAATAAATGGAAAGTTCTGTTATCATCTTGAAACACTGTAATTTGCAATGAAGAGATACAATTTTGACGAGATTATACAGCGTCGTGGCACCTCGTGTGTGAAGCACGACATGATGGACCGCATATATGGCACCAACGACCTGCAGGCAATGTGGGTTGCCGACATGGATTTCCGCTCGCCGGACTTTGTTATGGATGCCATAAAACAGCGTTGCAACCACGAGGTGCTGGCCTACACCTTTGGTTCCGACTCCTATTTCGAAGCTGTAACCAACTGGCTGGACAGTCATTATGCAGTAAAAGCGCAAAAAAACGAGCTCCATTTTGTGCCCGGCATAGTTGCTGCCATTGCTTTTGCCATACAGGCTTTCACCGAAAAAGGCGACGGCATACTTGTTATGACCCCCGTTTATCCGCCTTTTGTTGATCTGCCCACCTACTCGCAGCGCAAGCTGGTGTGCTCGGCATTGAAAACTGTCGGCGGCCGGTTTGCCATCGATTTCGACGATTTTGCCAGCAAGGCCGAGGGCTGTAAGCTGCTACTGCTCTCCAACCCCCACAATCCCGGCGGCACTGTGTGGGGCAAATCCGACCTGCAACGTATCGACCAAATTTGCCGTAGAACCGGAACCATTGTCATTTCCGATGAAATACATGCCGACCTTACGCTGCCCGGCTTCCATCACACATCGTTCACAACCATATCCAGCGAGGCAAGGGCCAACACTCTGACTTTCATTGCTCCAAGCAAAACGTTCAACATAGCCGGCATGGGCAGCAGCATTGCATATATCCCCGACCCAACGTTGCGCAACACTTATTTTGGCTACCTCGACGGTTTCGAAGTGGCCAACGGCAATGTGTTTGCCTACACTGCCGCCGAGGCTGCCTACCGCTATGGCAACGACTGGCTGCTGCAGGTGCGCGAGTATATAGCTGGCAATGTGGCGTTTACAATGGATTTTTTGAAAAAACACCTTCCGCAGGTGGTGGCTATGGCTCCCGAAGCATCGTTTTTGGTTTGGATGGATTTTCGTGCCACTGGCCTGACCAACAACGAGATAAAAGCACGGCTGCTCGATGTGGCCAAGGTGGCTCTAAACGATGGCGTGGCTTTTGGTGGCGAGGCATACAAAGGCTTTTTCCGACTCAATATCGGGTGCCCGAGGAGCGTGCTGGCTCAGGCTCTTGAAAAAATTTGCAGGTCTTTTGCATGATTTTTTGTGCCTAAAAAAAGTGTTTTTAGCTTTGAACCGCTACCTTTTTTGCGAAATATCACGTCTTGTATGCGGTTGAAGAAACATTATTTTTGTGTCAGAGTTCAATTTTAAAATATTGAAAAACTGCAACATATATTTTTTTAGCTATAGATGAAACGAAAAAAATGTTTTGAGATTTGTTTTTTCTGAAAAAAAGTTGTAATTTTGCAAACTCAAAACGATGGGGTATTAGCTCAGTTGGCTAGAGCGTTTGACTGGCAGTCAAGAGGTCATCGGTTCGATTCCGTTATACTCCACGCATCAATAAAAACAAAACACAAAAACCACCGCTCGAAAGACGGTGGTTTTTCTTTGTTTTCCTGTTTAAATCGATGTCGCTTTATGCCAGTTCCAGCGAGGCTTTGATGGCTTCGATTTTCTGTGCGAGGGCTTGGTCCACAGTGTCGTAATCGTTGGCGTTGGCCAAAGTGCCTTTCACACCGAAATAGAATTTTATCTTGGGTTCGGTGCCGGAGGGGCGCACGGTAACTTTGCTGCCGTCGGCGGTGAAAAACTGTAGCACGTCGCTCTTGGGCAGGTCGATGTGTTCGGCTGTGCCGGTTTTGGTGTCGGTGCTCAGCAGGGTGGAGTAGTCCTTTACACAAACCACGTCGGAGCCGGCAATATGCTTTGGTGTGTTGTGGCGGAAATCGGTCATCATCTGCTTTATCTCTTCGTTGCCCGACTTGCCTTTTTTGGTGATGGAAAGCAGCGACTCCTTGTAGAAACCGTATTTCACGTAGAGGTCGCAGAGTATGTCGAAGAAAGTTTTGCCTTGGTCTTTGGCCCAAGCCGCTATTTCGGCTATCATGGTGCAGGCGCTTACGGCGTCCTTGTCGCGTACAAAATCGCCGATGAGGTAGCCGTAGCTCTCCTCGCCTCCGCCGATGAAACGTTCACGACCTTCAAGTTCCAGGATTTTGTTGCCGATGTATTTGAAACCGGTGAGCACGTCGTAGCTTTTCACGCCGTTTTTGCGTGCTATGTCGGTCAGCAGTTCGGAGGTAACTATGGTTTTCACGATGAAGTCGTTGGGTTGTTGCAGACCGAGGCGTTTGCGTTGCATCAGCAGGTAGTAGATAAGTATGGAAGCTGTTTGGTTGCCGTTGAGCAGCATCCATTGTCCGGAGTTGCGTTTCACGGCCACTCCCACGCGGTCTGCATCGGGGTCGGTGGCCATCACAATGTCGGCGTCGATGCTTTTGGCAAGGTCCATGGACAGCTCCATTGCCGCTTTCTCTTCGGGGTTGGGCGATTTGGTGGTGGGAAAATTGCCATCGGCAACGGCCTGCTGTTCAACCACATGCACGTTGGTGAAACCCATTTTTGCCAAGGCTTGCGGCACAAGGGTGATGCCAGTGCCGTGCAGTGGCGAATACACGATTTTAAGGTCGTGCTGACGTTTTACCACATCAGGCAACAGGCTGTTTTCCAATATTTTGGCAAGATAAATCTCATCCGTTTCCTTGCCTATGATCTGTATGTTGTCCTCGCCGCCGGATTGTTTTATGTCGCCGAGGGTTTTTATTTTCAGCACTTCGCCGATAACGTTGGTGTCGTGCGGAGCCACCAGCTGGCAGCCGTCGCTCCAGTAGGCTTTGTAACCGTTGTATTCCTTGGGATTGTGCGAAGCTGTAACCATCACGCCAATGTTGCAGCCGTAGTGCCTTACGGCAAACGATAGTTCGGGGGTGGGGCGCAGGTTTTCGAACAGGTACACTTTGAAACCGTTGGCTGCCAGCACTTTGGCGGTGATTTCGGCAAATTGGCGGCTGTTGTTGCGGCTGTCGTGCGAGATGGCCGCTTTGGGCTGAGGGGCGTTGTTGGCAATGGTTTTCAGCACGTAGTTGGCAAGGCCTTGGGTGGCCATAGCCACGGTGTAGCGGTTCATGCGGTTGGTGCCAATGCCCATTATTCCGCGCAGTCCGCCGGTGCCAAACTCCAGATTTTTGTAGAAACTTTCGTTCAACTCTTCGGGGTTTTCGGCCGCCATTTTGCGGATAGCGGCTTTCGTTTCTTCATCGTAATTACCATTGAGCCACGTGTTTACATTTTGCTCGGTGGTTTTGTCCAATGTCATGATTGTATTGTTTTTGGTGTGTAATCTGGTTTATTTGCGGTGTGTTTTGCAACACGTTTTGATTTGGCAAAGGTCGTATTTTTTTACGAAAAAAGCAAATGTTTTTGGCGAAAGTGCCGCAAATGCATTTTCGACGCAAGTGGCACAGGTCCGAAAAAAGACTGCGACGTTTAAAAAAAAATGCGTCGGCAATAACAAAAAAGGTGTTTTTGCGTTAATGTACAAACGCGATTGAATATGGACAAAACAACCATTCTATGGGCTGACGACGAGATAGATCTGCTAAAGCCCCACATTATGTTTTTGGAGGAAAAAGGCTACGAAGTTATTGCCGTAACTAGTGGCGACGATGCTTTGGACGAGCTTAAGCGGCAGGTGGTGGACATTGTGTTTTTGGACGAGAACATGCCGGGAATCAGCGGTTTGGACACACTTGGCATAATAAAAACCCACTATCCGATGACCCCTGTGGTGATGATTACCAAAAGCGAGGAGGAGCATATTATGGAAGAGGCTCTCGGGGGCAAAATATCCGACTATCTGATAAAGCCCGTGAAACCCAACCAGATACTGCTTACGGTGAAAAAGCACACCGAGGGCAAGCGTTTGGCCGAAGAAAAATCCATACAGTCGTACCAGCAGAATTTCCGCAGCATCAGCATGGAACTGATGAACCCGCTTTCGGCCGACCAGTGGGTGGATATCTACAAACGGCTGGTTTCGTGGGATTTGGAGCTTTCTCAGACTGGCGACCGCAACACCCACGAGATACTATATTCGCAGCGTGCCGAGGCCAACCAGCTGTTTTGCCGTTTCTACGAACAAAACTATATGGATTGGCTTTCGGGCAGTGCCGAAAAACCTCTGATGTCGCCCACGGTGCTCAAGGAAAAGATGTTTCCGCTGTTGGCCGACAGCAAGCCTACTTTCCTTATCGTTATCGACAATTTCCGTTTCGACCAGTGGAAATACACCCAGCAGACATTCGAGACCCTGTTCCGTACCGAGCAGGAGCTTGTTTATTACAGCATTCTGCCCACCATCACGCAATATGCCCGCAATGCCCTGTTTTCGGGACTTATGCCTTCCGAGATTCAGAAAAAATATCCCCAATACTGGATAAACGAAACCGAGGAGGGCAACAAAAACCAGTTTGAAAACGAGCTCCTCGACGAATATCTGAAACGCCACGGGTACAACATCAAACACTCGTACCACAAGGTGCTCAACGCCACTTTTGGCAAAAAACTGGTCGACAACATTTCCCGGATGATGCAGAACAAGCTGACGGTGGTGTTATACAATTTCATCGACATGCTTTCGCATGCGCGCACCGAACTCGACATAATAAGGGAGCTGGCCGAAAACGAGCAGTCGTACCGTTCGCTCACCCTTTCGTGGCTCGAGCATTCGCCCCTTATGGAGTTCCTCAAACGCCTGTCGGAGGAGAATGTGAACCTTGTCATCACCACCGACCACGGTTCGGTGAAAATAAACAATCCTGTAAAGGTGAAAGGCGACAAGGATGTGTCGGTGAATTTGCGTTACAAGGTTGGGCGCCTGCTCGACTACAATCCCAAGCAGGTGTTCGAGGTGAAAGATGCCTCGAAAATTTTCTTGCCCAAGCTGTACGTTACGTCGCCTTATATTTTTGCACACCGCAACGATTTTTTCGCATATCCCAACAACTACAACCAGTACGTTCAGTATTACATGAACACTTTCCAGCACGGCGGCATATCGATGGAGGAAAATCTGGTGCCGTTTATTGTTCTGAAAAACAGATAAAAGACTATTATTTCCGGCAGGCAGGCTGAAACCGGGGCGATAATGCCATTGGCGGCATGGCACTGCCTGTTATCTGCTATTTGAAAATGGCAAACAGGTTGCTGCCGAACTGCCGGCGGCAGCTCTCGGCCAGCGCCGACACTTTGTCCAAATTCACCACCACGTTTTTGTCCTTGTCCTTTTCGCCTTCGGTAAGTTTGTGGTAGGGTATTATGTCGAAATGCAGTTTCAGGCGTTTGTCCTTTATCCCCGTGGAGCCGTCGGGGTTTACAAAGGTGTGCGAGTCGCTGTAGCCCGTAATGCAGCGGTCGGCCAGCCAGCGCAGGTGCTCCATCTGGTAAAGTATGGCGGGGTTGTTTTCCAGTTGCTGACGGTAGGTTTTGTAGGTGCGGTAAATCTCTATCTGATAGCGGTTTGCAAAGCGCATGTCCTCGTTGAGGGGTATCCACAGGTGGTAGGCGTCGGCAAGGGCGCGTTGCGGTTCGGCGTTGGCGTATTCGAAAAACGATGGGTATTTGCTGGTGTCGATGGAAAAGCCGTTGCCGTAGCTGTAGGTGTAGAAAGCGTTGATAATCATTGGCATGATGTCGTCCACAAGGCGGTCGTCCATGCCTTTGTCCAGCGTGCCGAACACTTTTATGTTGTGGTAGCGGTCGTTTTCGTTGCTCAGCAGCTCGGCCATGCCTGTCTGCATCTGTTGTCGCACAAGAATTTCCACGTTGCTGTTGGGCACCACTTGGTCGTAGCCTTTTGGGTTGCGAACAATGTTGAAAAACAGTTGGTCTGGAAGGCTGAGGGCGGTGCTGAGGTTGAGGTCGGGGTCGTTGAGGCAGATAGCCACGGTGAGTATGGTGTCGGGGCTGGTGGCCGACAGTTTCAGCGTTTGGCGCACGTCGGGGTCTTCCACCCTGTTTTTGAGGAACTGCAGTTCTATGTCGGGAATTTGGTTTATGGTGTGGTAGCGCGATTTTAAGAGTGGTAGCAGGTCGTCCATGTTGTTGTCCACCACGGTGATGATGGTTTTGTTGGCGCCGGTACGCTCGTCGTAGTTGGGGTAGTGGCACAGGCGCAGCGCCTCGAGCAGCAGTGCCACGCCCATGTTGTTGAGGCCAACAATGACGAGGTGCACATGTTTGTTGTTTTCGGCCATTTGTCCGCGGTCGAGGGTGCGGTAGCCGTCGAGGGCGTAGGTGCCCCATAGCATGCGCGCCCAGTTTTCGAAAAAGTTGAACGGACGCAGGTAGGTGATCTGGCGGCCGTTGTGCGAATAATAGTCCTTGGGTATTGTTATCTGCTTGATGGTGGAGTACGACATGGCTTTGTCGAACTGCACGTTGATACGAAGTATGGCGGCATTCGAGCGTTGTCGTATCTCTTTGATTTTTTTTGCGCATTCGAGGTTCATGGAGTCGCGTCCGCTGCCTTCCTTTTCGCCAAGCACGAACACTTCGCGGGCGGAGTGTATGTTGAGCCTCAGCAGCTGGTTTTCGGAGTTGAGGTTGCCGGAGTAGATGACGATGTTTTTTTCCGCATCGGGCAGTTGGGTTTGTATGTGTCGGCGTATGTCGGGCACGTTTTGGCTGGTTAGTATAATGATGTATGGCATGCGGCCGATGGGGTGGCGTTTTTGGAGGTTGGCGATAAGCGGCACGCAGGTTTCGCCGTAGCCAATAATTATGTAATGGCCGTTGATATTGCGGTAGGTGCTGTGTCCCAGCTTGTAGTTGTCGGCGCGGGTGGCGGCAATGCGGTTGATTGTGGCCACCACCAGTCCGGTGAAAACCACCACTCCCAGCAGGTACATTATTATCGGGAAAATGGCCACATCGCCATTGTAGGCGGTTTTTTGCATGGTAACGGGACTAACAAGGTCGGCGAAAGCCATGCTGCCGCCGTTTTTGCCTTTGTACACGTAGATAGATGCTGCAACGTCGAAAACCACCAGAAAAGCGCTCAGAGCAAGTCCCAGCTGGCCCCAGATGCCTTTGGCAAGGGTCTGGTCGAGGACAAATTTTGCCGGCTTGGAGTGGTATTTCACCAAAAAGCGGACCAAAATGGCCAGCAGTATTATGGCCCCAATAATAAGTATGTTTTTGTTTTCCGGGAAAAAAAACAGCAGCAGTGCATAGGTTATGAGCAGCAGTTCGCGCCAGATATTGGAGACAAGAGTAAGAATTGTTTTCATAAAATAATGTTTTCCTAAGATATATTTAATTGTGGCTCAAGTAATTACGCGATTAAGCTCCTTGCCTATGGCCATGCGTACCTGTTCGTACTGTTTTATCTGTCCCAGAAGTATTATCAGGTCATCGTTGTCGGTTGTGTTTTTGATTTTGGCTTTGGCTTCGGAAATTTTTTGATCCAGTTTTTTCATTTTCAGGTTAAGGATGGAGTCGTGCACGTCGTTGGCAATAACGTTTTGGTCGTCGGGCGAGGGTACGGAGATATGGTATTTGTCGGACCATTTGTTGCTTATGGTGTAGGGTTGTGCCAGCATTGAGGCGGCAAGGGTGCGCACCACGTCGTCGGGGTGGTTCACAAAATGGCTGTCGTCGGGTAGTAGGCCTTGCTGCAGCTGTTCGGTGTACTCGTCGAAAATGCGTTGGAACAGCGGGTTGTCGAATTTTATATTGTCGGCCAAGAGGTCGCCCACAACGATGGCAGCTACGTAGAACTCCTCGTAGATGTCGTTGCCGTCGGCGTCTTTCGAGGGTTTTGTTATTGTGCGGTTGCCGTGGTTGAGCAGCAGGCTTATTGTTTTTTTCTCCTGATCTTCGCAGGGGAAGAAATTTTGCAGGAACTGCTTTCCTTCGGTACTTGTAGCCGGTGGTTGAGGTTGAGCAGGTGTTTGTTGGCCTTCGTCGGCAGTAGGTTCGGGCTGTTTTTCGGCTGTTTCCTTTTGGCGTTGTTCCTCGTCGAAAGCCTTTTGTTTGTTTTGCAGTATGGCACGAGCCACGCTTTGGGCTATTGTTTCCTCGGCCACTTTCATTATCGACGAGCATTTGCGGATGTACTCGCTGCGTTCCAGAAGGTCTGAAACGAGGGCTATGGTTTTCACCATTTCGGTGGTGGCTTCGGAGAGCCGTATGGGGTCGTTGCCGGCCTGTGCCATAAGCACCGAGGTTTTGAACCGCACAAAGTCCACGGCGTTTTCCTTGGCAAAGGTCTGTATTTGTTCGGAGCCGTATTTTTTTGCGTAGCTGTCGGGGTCGTCGTTGTCGGGGAAGAGCACCACGCGCACTTTCATGCCTTCGGTTAGCAGCAGGTCTATGGCACGTATGGCGGCTTTCACTCCCGGGGGGTCGCCGTCGTACATCAGCGACACGTTGCGGGTGTAGCGTTTTATGAGCCGTATCTGCTCTTTGGTGAGCGAGGTGCCGCACGATGCCACGGTGTTTTCCAGCCCCGACTGGTGCATGGATATCACGTCGATGTTGCCTTCCACAAGGTAGCAGAGGTCCTGCCTTGCTATGGCGTTTTTGGCTTGGAAAATGCCGTAAAGGGTGTGGCTTTTGTCGTAAATTTCGGAGTCGGGCGAGTTCACATATTTTGCCGCTGTTTTTTCGGAGGTGAGCACCCTGCCGCTAAAGCCGAGCACCCTGCCGCTGGCGTTGAAAATGGGGAACATCACCCTTCCGCGGAAGCGGTCGTAGAGGCGTTTTTCACCCTCATCTTTTCTTATGGTGAGCCCCGATTTGACGAGGGCCTCCTCGCTGTAGCCGCTGGCAAGGGCGTGTTTGGTGAAAGCGTCCCATTGGTCGAGGCAGTAGCCAAGGCCGAATTTGCGTATGATGTCGTCGGTGAGCTGTCGCTCGTAGAAGTAGGCCAGCCCTATGTTGCGTCCGTCGTCGTTGTTGAAAAGCAGGTCGGCGAAATGCTGTTGGGCAAACTCGCTTACGTGGAACAGGGTGTCGCGTTCGGTCTGAGCCCGTTGTTCTTCGGGCGTAAGCTCTTTTTCCTTAATTTCGATGCCGTATTTGTTGGCCAGATAGCGCAGGGCGTCGGGGTAGGAGAAATGCTCGTGTTTCATCAAAAAATGCACGGCATTGCCGGCCTCACCGCAGCCGAAGCATTTGAAAATGCCTCGCGAGGGCGACACTGAGAAGGAGGGAGTTTTTTCGTTGTGGAACGGGCAGCAGCCCATATAGTTGGCACCTCGCCGGCGCAGCGACACAAAATCGGATATCACCTCCTCGATGTGGGTGGCGTCCAAAATGCGTTGTATGGTGTCGGGAGGTATCATGAGCGGTTATTCTATGTTCCAAGTGGCGCCGTCCTTGCCGTCTTTCACGGTGATGCCCACCTCTTTCAGCTTGTCGCGGATGGCGTCGCTGGTGGCCCAGTCCTTGTTGGCTTTGGCTTTGGCACGGATGTCGAGTATCATGTCCATCAGGCCGTTTATCACGGTGGCATTGTCGGAAGCGCTTTCGTCGGTGAGGCCCAGTATTTCGAAAGCAAACACGTCGAAAAGCTTTTTCAGTGCGTCGATGTCGGCTTGGGTGAGGGTTTCTTTGCCGTCGTGCACGCTGTTGATGGTTTTCACAGCCTCGAACAGGTGTGCAATAACGATGGGAGTGTTGAAATCGTCGTTGATGGCGTCGTAGCAGTTTTGTTTGCATTTGCCGATGTCCACCGACGAGGTTTCCGACGGGCGCAGCGATGCTATGGTTTTGTAGGCCTGCATCAGCCGCTGGTAGCCTTTTTCGGCGGCCTGCAGTGCTTCGTTGCTGAAATCCACGGTGCTGCGGTAGTGTGCCTGCAGTATGAAAAAGCGTATTGTCATTGGGCTGTAGGCCTTTTCTATCAGCTCTTTGCCGTCCTTGTCCTTGTGCGAGGTGCCGTTGAAAAATTCGTCGAGGGTGATGAAATTGCCAAGCGACTTGCCCATTTTTTTGCCGTCGATGGTAATCATGTTGTTGTGCATCCAGTATCGGCAGGGGCCGTGTCCGGTAACGGCGGTCTGTTGTGCTATTTCCGACTCGTGGTGTGGGAATACAAGGTCCATTCCGCCGCCGTGTATGTCGAAAGTTTCGCCAAGGTATTTGGTACCCATGGCGGTGCATTCGGTGTGCCAACCGGGGAAACCCACGCTCCACGGTGAGTTCCAGCGCATTATGTGTCCCGGTGCGGCTTTTTTCCACAGGGCGAAATCGGAGGCGAAGTGTTTCTCCTCCTGTCCGTCGAGTTCGCGGGTGGTGGCCAGCTGGTCTTCGATGGTACGTCCCGAGAGGCATCCGTATTTGTGCGTCTGTTCCTGATATTTTCGTATGTCGAAATAGATGGAGCCGTTGCTTTCGTAGGCCAGTCCGGCGTCGAGGATTTTCTGCACCAGCTCTATCTGTTCCATTATATGTCCGGAGGCGCGCGGTTCGATGCTTGGGTGCAGCACGTTGAGGCGGTCCATGGCGTCGTGGTAGCGGTCGGTGTAGAGCTGGGCCACTTCCATAGGTTCGAGGTCTTCGAGGCGGGCTTTTTTGGCTATCTTGTCCTCGCCTTCGTCGGCGTCGTGTTCAAGGTGTCCCACGTCGGTGATGTTGCGCACGTAGCGCACTTTGTAGCCGAGGTGGCGCAGGTAGCGGAACACCACGTCGAAAGTGATGGCCGGGCGCGCATGTCCCAGATGGGCGTCGCCGTAAACGGTGGGGCCGCAAACGTACATGCCCACGTGCGGGGCGTGCAACGGGCGGAAAAGTTCTTTCTGGCGTGTGAGAGTGTTGTATATCAAAAGTTCGCTGTCCATATCTTATATTGTTGGTTGTTAGCTTGTTGAACGTTTTTTTGCTTATCGGTTTAATCTACAAAGATACGAAAAAAAAGAGGCATAACGAAATTAGATTCGACAACATTTTTGATGATTGTGTAAAGTGTTATATTTCAACAATTTGTGTTGAAGATTGCAAAATCTGTGTCAATGGTGGGATTAGGTGGTTTTTTTCCCCCCGACACCATTAATGGAAAGCGTTGCGATGTCTGTTTTTTTTAACAATTTGTAATATAATTGATAATGTGTGGCTCGGCTGTGATTTTTATCAACATTTTTTCGTAACTTTGCAGAACCATACAAAGTTGGTTTTGTTTATAAACTACTCAAAACCAATATTTTACGGTAAATTATGAAATTGAAAGGACATAATAAAAGACGGAGATTGTGGTTTTTGGCCATGTTTTTTGCGGTTTTGCCGTTTGTTAGCGGCTGTGTGGGCGGCTATTCGTTTACGGGAGCCTCCATCCCTGCCGACGCCAAGACCATATCGGTGGCCAATTTTCCGAACTACGCCACCACGGTGTATCCCCAGCTAAGCCAGTTGCTCAGCGACGGTTTGCGCAACACTTTCCAGTCGCAGACCAACCTTGTGGTAACCCCCAGCGGCGGCGACCTCGACCTCAGCGGCGAGATAACCACCTACACCGTGCAGCCCACCGCCATCACCAGCAACGACCAGGCCGCCATGAACCGTCTTACCATCGGTGTGAAGGTGAATTTCACCAACTCCAAGGACCCCAACACCAATTTTGAGCAGACTTTTACGCGCTACAAAGAGTTCAGCGCGCAGCTCAACTTCGCCTCCGTGGAAAGCTCGTTGGTGGGCGAGATTCTGGAGGAAATTATCGACGATATTTTTAACAAAGCCGTTGTCAACTGGTAGCATCCGATGAACTTCAACAAATGGAATAACCTTTTGGGATGGCTGCTTTTTGCCATTGCAACCGCCGTTTACGCCCTTACGCTGGAGCCGACGGTGAGTTTCTGGGACTGTGGCGAGTGGATAGCCACCTCGTTCAAGCTGGAAGTGGGACATCCGCCGGGAGCGCCTGTGTATCAGCTGCTTGCACATGCTTTTTCGTGGCTTTCGATGGGCAATCCCATGCGTGTGGCGTGGGCTATAAACCTGCTTTCGGCGGTGGCAAGCGGTGCCACGGTGATGTTCCTTTTCTGGACAATAGTGCGCCTTATTCGCCGGTTCGGCAACGAAAAGCTTGGCACTTTTGCCACCTTGGCTGCCTCGGCAGCGGGAGCTTTGATTTTCTGCTTTTCGGACAGTTTCTGGTTTTCGGCCACCGAAGCCGAGGTCTATGCCCTTTCGATGCTTCTCACAGCCGTTGTGCTGTGGGCCATGCTGCGCTGGGAGGCAGAGTACAAACTGGATCCCCGTCGCTCGGCGCGCTGGCTGCTGCTGGTGGCCTTTCTGCTTGGGTTGTCCGAAGGGGTGCATTTCCTTTCGCTGCTTGTAATCCCCTCGGCGGTGATGATGGTTTATTACGCCAAGTGCCGTTCCAAGTGGTGGAAACTGCTGCTGGCCTTTGTGGCGGTTTTCGGATTGCTGCTTGTGGTATTCAAAGTACTTATACCTGGTGTATTTTGGCTTTTTGCTAAATGCAACATACTGTTTGTTAATGGTTTGCACCTCTCAGTGAATGGCGCCATGTGGCTCACGGTGGGCATTGTGGCTTTGGTGTGCGTTGGTGTGTGGATTTTTGCTGTGGCAACAAAAAAACGGCGTTTGGAACTGCTCACGGTGGCCTGTGGACTGTTTTTGGTGGGGCTATCGCCCAATGTGCTGACGGTGTTGCGGGCGCAGGCTGGGACGCCAATAAACGAGGGCCGCCCCGACAATCCGGTTACTTTTTATTCCTATTGGAGCCGCGACCAATACCTGCAGCCGCCACTTGTTTACGGACAATACTACACCGCACCTGTGGAGGATTACGCAAACAAGAAACCAACCTTCCAGCTTGTTTATGGTGTTGAAACACAGGACACTACGCTGCAATTTGCAACCAAGGGCGAGGCTTTGGCTTTCGCCGAAAGGCAAAGCGCTGAAAATCCAATAGTTATACCCTCTTATACCGTAGTGGACAGCGGACGAAACAGCGGATACACCTTCGGCAAAGAGTTCTGCACACTGTTTCCGCGCATGTGGAAAGCCGACGCCGAGGAGTATTATCCCGCATGGAGCGGACAAAGCGGCACCTTGGTTCCATACCACGATGATGTGGTTTACCGTCCGTCTTTTGCCGACAATGTACGTTTTTTTGTAACGTTCCAGCTTGGACATTCGTATTTCCGCTATTTTATGTGGAATTTCTGCGGCAAGTTCAACGACAGTCAGGGCTACGGCTCCATCCGCAACGGCGCCGTGGCCACCGGAATACCCTTTGTGGACAGGCATGCCAACGGTACCGCCAAGAGCGAGATACCTGCTTCGCTGCGCAACGAGGGCCGCAACGAATACTACGCCATACCGCTGATACTCGGCATTTTAGGACTTCTGTACCACATCAAACGCGACGGGCGAGGCGCCTTGGTGGTGGGGCTGATGTTTGTGGTTACCAGCTTCGGACTTGTGTTTTATCTCAACTCCGCCCCCTACGAGCCCCGCGAACGCGACTATGTGTATGTGCCGTCGTTCTACGCCTTTGCCATTTGGACGGGCATGGGCGCGGCGCTACTGCTCTCCCTTGCGGGAAAAATACGAGGCTGGGTGGGGAAAACTTTGCAACCTATTGTGGCACTGCTGATTATGACCGTACCCACTTTGATGGCCTGCCAGAACTACGACGACCACAACCGTGCCGGACGCCAAGTGGCCCGCGATGCGGCGTACAACCTGCTGATGTCGTGCCAGCCCAACGCCATACTTTTCACCCATGGCGACAACGACACCTTCCCCCTGTGGTACCTGCAGGAGGTGGAGGGCGTGCGTACCGATGTGAGGGTGGTGAACCTGAGCCTGCTCAGTATGCCGTGGTACATAGACCAGTGCCGGCAGCCGCACAACGGCAACATGCCGCTACAACTGTCGTTCGGTGCAAGCCAGTACCAAGGGCGCAAACTGCAGGCCGCCTTTGCCAACACCGGCGGGAAAAAAATAATGTCGTTGGCCGAAATGTTCGATTATCTGTGCGATGACACAAAGTCGGTTCATTTTATGGACGACCTCGACTATTTTGTTTTGCCCACGTCGCGTGTGGAATTTCCGGTAAACCGCGAGGCTTTTGCCGCACAAACTCCCGGCACCCAATACAAAAAAATACCCGAAAGCATATACATACTGCTCAACAGCACCCTTTCGCGAAACGACATAATGCACTACAACATACTGCTGAACAACGATTGGCAGCGTCCGGTGCATTATTCGGAGTACGCCATTTCCGAAATTCCCCAGCTTAAAGACTATCTGCAGCTCGAAGGCATGACATACCGCCTTACGCCTTTCGAATTCAACAACGCCGACCGCTCGCACTCCGAACAGATTGCCGTAAACACCGATATTATGGTGGACAACGTGCTGAACCGGTTTGCATGGCACAACCTCGATGGCATTTATCTGGATCAGACCTGCCGCCGGTTTTTGGACATGAAACTGGGTAACATAGCCCAGCTCTCCGAAACCCTTGTGGAGGAGCGGAAAGCCGAGCTGGCAATACGCGTTTGGGACACCGTGTGCCGCTATATCCCACAAAAGATGCTCCACAACGAGGTGCTACTCTCCATGCTCAACGCCTATTGGTCTGCGGGCGACACCGCTATCAACGCCTTTGCCCAACGCAAAACCGAACAACTGGCCACGGAGACGGAATATTATTTTGCCATGAGCCCGCAGGTGCGGCATTATGTGGAGATGGACATAGAGCAATGCTCCGAAACTTTTCTCAAAATGGCCATGCTTGCCAAAAACCACAAGCAGGAGATACCGTTAAAACTCATTTTCAACCGTTTAAACCCGTTTTTGGAACCGCTCACTGCCATTTGGGACAGCAAACTGCGATTTTATTTCTCCGCCGCCGACCCTTTGCATTACGAGGAGGAGATTAGTCGTTATATCAACGAACTACAGATGCTCTACGACCTGATAGGCGGACAACCCAGCAGCCAACAAGCCCAAAACGTGGCGGAAATCCTGCGTTTCCACATCGAAAATTACATGGATTTGTAAGTCGCAACGGCCAAAAACACTCTGTTTTTGCCCAAATATTGAATTAAACCCTAAATTCAACAAATAAATGCAACACTTTTTGAAAAAAAAGGAGTGCGCAAGCCACCAAAACTTCAAAGGGGAAAAGGCAAAAAAAGCCAATAGTGTCCAAAACGTTTTTTCTAAAATATAGTTGATAAAATAAAATGGGAG
>CALGGY010000006.1 GCA_937915785.1 uncultured Bacteroidales bacterium | reverse complement strand
TACGCCAACTACGGCCCCATGACCCCCGGTTTCATACGCATACCCTACAACGACCCCGACGCTCTGGAAAAAGTGCTCGAAGAACACGGCAAGAAAGTGGCCGGATTCCTCCTCGAACCCATACAAGGCGAAGCCGGCGTGTACGTGCCCGACGACGGCTACCTCAAAAAATGCTACGACATCTGCAAAAAACACAACGTCCTGTTTATGGCCGACGAGGTGCAGTGCGGCATAGCACGTACCGGCAAAATGCTGGCCTGCGACCACGAGGGCGTGCGCCCCGACCTGCTGATACTCGGCAAAGCCCTCGGCGGCGGCGTGGTGCCCGTTTCGGCAGTGCTGGCCGACGACGAGATAATGCTCAACATAAAACCAGGCGAACACGGCTCCACTTTCGGCGGCAACCCCATCGCTGCCAAAGTCAGCATCGCCGCACTTCAGGTGATAAAAGACGAACACCTGATGGAAAACGCCGACCGTCTGGGCAAAATTTTCCGCGAGGAGATGAGCAAAGTGCAGTCGCCAATGATCGAGAAAGTGCGAGGCAAAGGTCTGCTCAACGCCGTTATCATCCGCCCCAAAGACGGAAAAGAGGCTTGGGACGTGTGCCTGAAAATGCGCGACATGGGCGTGCTGGCAAAACCCACTCACCAGCACATCATACGTTTCGCACCACCGCTGGTAATCACCGAAGAGCAGCTCCGCGAAGCTATCGACATCATCAAAAAAGCAATACTGTCCTTCGAATAAAGAAAGTCCGTTATAGCATGAAAGGCCGTCTTGCGACGGCCTTTTTTTTTTTTGGGGGGGGGATAAGCCCGTCCATCGCATTTTTTTATAACAGTGCGGAATTGTCAATCTCCCCAAGTCCGCCATTTTTTGTCTCCACAATTCTGTATGGACGGCAAACACAATCCAAATTGCCGGAATTTAAATTTTTTTCCGGATGTATGACAATATGTCAGTATAAAATTGTATATTTGCAAAAGCCCAAAAAATAGCGATATTCTGTTAAAGTTTTGAATTTGTGATAAATATGGATATACAATTGGTAAAGACAAGATATGACATCATAGGCAATTCGCCATTGTTGAACCACGCCATAGAAATGGCCGTGCGTGTGGCCCCCACCGACATGAGCGTTCTGATAATGGGCGAGAGCGGCGTGGGCAAGGAGATTTTCTCACGCATAATACACGACAACAGCAACCGGGGACACAGTTCCAAAAACCGGCTTATTGCAGTAAACTGCGGCGCCATTCCCGATGGCACTATCGAAAGCGAGCTCTTCGGGCACAAAAAAGGCTCTTTCACCAGTGCCGACTCCGACCGCAAAGGCTATTTCGAGGTGGCCAACGGCGGCACCATATTCCTCGACGAGGTGGGCGAGCTGCCGCTGAGCATGCAGGCCAAATTGCTGCGAGTGCTCGAAAACGGCGAAATACTGCCCGTGGGCGCCTCGGTGCCCCAAAAAGTGGACGTGCGCATAGTCTCCGCCACCAACGTGGACATCGAGCAAGCCGTGCGCAACGGCAAATTCCGGCAGGACCTTTACTACCGCCTCTGCCAGATTTCCATAAAAGTGCCCGCTTTGCGCGAACGCAAGGACGACATACCCCTGCTGTTCCGCAAATTTGCCGCCGACGTGGCCGACCGTCAGCACACCGACCCCATACGCCTTACCTCCGATGCCAAGGATTACCTGATGAACTACCCGTGGTACGGCAACATACGCGAACTGAAACATTTCGCCGAAAGCATCTCGGTGCTCGAATACGAACGTATGGTGGATAGCGATGTGCTGCGTAAATATCTTAATTACAACACATCGGGCAATATGCCAACGGTCTACAGCTCCGACTCGGCACCCGAGATGACCGACCGCGAATTGCTCCTTAGGGTCCTCTCCATGGGCAATATGATTCACGAGCTGCACAACGAAATCAACGACCTCAAGACCACCATCTCGGAACTTGTGCGCGGAGGCATGCCCGTGCAACACGTGCAACAAACTGTGGCACAGCCGGCTACGGAGCAGCTGCCGCCCATAATACACCCTGCCGACGACCTTGCCGTGCACTATATCGAAAACTCCAACAACACCGATGCAGAAGAGTTTGCCGATACCGAAGTTGTTGAAGATGAACCCCTTGCTCTCGAAGAACGCGAAAAACGTGCCATAGTAAGGGCTTTGGAAAAACATCACGGAAACCGCAAACCGGCCGCCGCCGACCTTAACATCTCCGAACGCACACTATACCGCAAACTGAAAAAATACGGAATAGAATAACACATTGGTATAGCTTTTGTTATGATGCTGCCACGCTTTAATATTGCAGGAATGCACAAATGGGATTTGCCCGCCTCCAAGAGCCTGTCCAACAGGTGGCTTGTGGCAAACTTTCTGTGTGGCGGAAAGATAGAACTGAAAAATGTGTCCACTGCCGAAGATACAGTGCTGATGATTAATTTGTTACAACAGCTTAAAGAAGGGCAAAACCACATTTTCCAATGTTTTAATGCCGGCACCGTGGCGCGATTTATGACAGCCTTGCTTAGCGTAACCCCGGGTAGCCATGTGCTTACTTGCAGCCAAAGGATGAAAGAGCGTCCTATGACCGAACTTATTGACGCTCTGCGTTCTATGGGGGCAAAAATTCGTTGTCTCGAATCCGGGGGACACCTGCCCGTGGCTATCGACGGCCGAAGGTTGAGAGGAGGCGAGGTGCTTCTTTCTGGCAACACAAGCAGCCAATTTGCATCGGCACTGCTTTTGGTGGCTCCCAAAATGATAAATCCATTGACATTGAAATTTGGCCAAAATTCCGTGTCATATCCTTATATATCAATGACTTGTGAGGTGCTGAGGACCTGCGGACACGATGTGCTTCAACAGCCGTTGCAAATCTCTGTAATGCCCGCAACCGATGTGCACACATTCTCCGTTGTGGTGGAAAACGACTGGAGCTCAGCGGCATACGCGTATAATTTGGTGGCCTTCTCACCCAATCTTTCGCTTGTGTTGCCAGGTTTGAAACTGCCCTCGTGGCAGGGCGACAGCGTTGCGACAAGCTGGTATCATGCCATTGGCGTTGAAACACAGTTTCAAAATAATGGTATCGTGCTGACAAACAACGGTTTGCCTAAAAAGTCCCCACTCGTTTTCCATTGCTCCGACAATCCGGATTTGGTGCCACCTTTGGCAGTGGCATGTGCCGGACTTGGCTTGGATGCCGAATTTGTTGGCCTTCAAACACTTAGATATAAAGAATCCGACAGGTTGACAGCACTTGCCACTGAGTTGCAAAGGCTTGGTTGCCAGTGTGTTGTAAATAGCGATAGCTTGCATATTTTGCCGTCGCAATTGTTGATAAACCAAAGCGGCAACGAAAAACAGCCGCATACCATAAATACTTATGGCGACCATCGCCTGGCTATGTCGTTTGCAACATTGGCCTGCATTTTTGACGGCCTGCAGATAGACAACCCGGACGTAGCCGCAAAATCGTTTCCCAATTTTTTTTGGCAAATGTTAAAAATTAAACAGTTATGAAGAAAAAAATTCTTTTTACATCGGTAGTGCTTTTTGTATTATGTATGTTGTTGAGTTTCAGTGGTTTTGTCAAGGAGGCGCCTCAAGCTAAAGCACCTGCCGGCAAAGTGAACTTCCGATGGAAAGTGGATACCCTGTCGCAGGGTGTTGTTCTGAAGACCGTTCATTTCACAAAAAACGATTTGTTTGGTGCCAACCAGAATATATGCGTGATAGAAATTTCGCATGGTAGCAAGGCGCGTCTTGCCTTTGCCTACAGGCCGGAACTAACCCCCACTTCGACCATTGCCCGCGAAAGCAATGCCTTGGCGGCAGTAAACGGGTCATTTTTCGATATGGAACTTGGTAACCCTGTCTGCTTTCTGCGCATTGGCGGCAAGCAGGTGGGCGAAAACACCCCGCAGACGCCTAATTCCGTAAACCGCAAATATTACCAGTATGCCACAATGGTGCTCAACAGCAACGGACGTCCGGTGCTGTACGAGCCCGATAGCAACCGCCATTGGGAAGAGCGTTATTTCGACAGCACCGCAACCGATGTGATGACAGCCGGTCCTATGCTTCTGTCCGATGGCAAGATATTGCCGCAACGCACAGACCGTACTTTTGCTACTCATCGCCACAACCGCACCGCCATCGGCATCCGCCCCGACGGCACCGTGCTCCTTTTCACCGTCGACGGACGCACCAAGCAGTCGGCAGGTATGACCCTCACCGAGCTGGCAAAAACCATGCTCATGCTTGGATGCACCAACGCCATGAACCTCGACGGCGGCGGCTCCACCACCATGTATGTCCTCGGTCGCAACAACGGCGGCATAGTGAATTTCCCCAGCGACAACAACCGCTTCGACCGTCAGGGCGAACGCTATGTGTCCAGCATTGTTATGGTGATGGAATAATAAGCATCTGTACAGCAGTTTTTTACAATACGTAATAGGAGCCAACCCTTTTTGGATAGAGCTTAAGATGGGGTGGGTCACCGTGCTGTATTTCGATTGTCATTTGTTACCAATGCCATTCCCCTAAGAGGATTATCCTTTGGTGGACTCCGTCAAAAACCTGTGCCTCTACCGCGACTGCTACAGCGACATCGTGTATACATGCCTTCGCAAGCTATACGCTGGCAGCAGTCTTTATCAGGCCGAGATGCGCCTTTGCATAGCGTTCAGGCTGTCGCCGCGCATGGACCAACGCGTGGTGGTAGATGCAGTGTCGTCCGACGAAAGCCGTGGCACAGTGGTGGGAGGCGGTCAATGTTACTATGGCGACCTTGTTACCCTCCACGCATTGCCCAAACCATGATTCCATTTCGTTTCGTGGACCGACGGCAAACGCGGCAATCCGTGTAGTTTCACACTTGTCTCATCTATGGTGCCGCCGCTGAGGTATGTGGCTTCGTTCCAAACAAGGGGCGGTATTCAACAATCCGAAAATCAGGAGGTTGGCATCGCTGTGCTCGGAAGGGTAATTTATGTTGACTGCCCCGAAAACGCTAACTTGCGACTGTTCGACATGCTTGGAAGAACGCTCTATTCCGTTCCCAATGCAGGACAAACAACAAAATTCGATGTGCCGTCGAAAGTGGTGTACCTGCTGAAAGTGGGCAGCGACAAAGCAGGAAAAGTGCTTGTGGTGGAATAAATTTCAAATTGGGAAGGTTTTCTAATTTTTTTTCTTTCTAATTGTTGATAATCAGCTTTGTACGGCCTGCCATTGCAGTGTGCCGGAGCTTAACCAATTGCCACAGATAAAACCAAGTAGTAAAATAACGGCGAAAAAAACAAAAAAAAATCGTATATTTGCAAACTGCAAAACTATGGTCATCAAAAGGCCGTAAATTTGCGGTTTGTTTTGTAACACATTTATAACGAAATACATAGGCAATGAAAAAAATTATTTTATCCTTGGCGGCAATGTTCGTTTTTCTGGCTTCGGCCAATGCCCAACCCGAAAATATCAAGTTCGAGGTTGGAGGTCAGACCTTCGAAATGGCGTATATCGGTCCCGGCAGTTTCTTGATGGGTGCCACCTCCGAGCAGGGCAACAGCCTGTGGCTCAACGAGAGGCCTGCGCACAAGGTTACGTTATCGCCCTATTATATTGCTAAATTTGAAGTTACCCAAGACCTGTACGAAGTTGTGATGGGCAACAACCCCAGCCATTTCCAAGGTGCGGGACTGCCTGTGGAGAACGTTTCGTGGATTGAGGCGCAGAAATTTGTGGAAACTCTCAACGAGCTGATGCACGACACACTTGGCAACCGCAAGTTTGCCCTGCCCAGCGAGGCACAATGGGAGTTTGCGGCACGCGGCGGAGCCGATGGCGAGGTTACAAAATACAGTGGCAGCGACGACGCCAACGATGTGGCATGGATAAGCTCCAACAGCGAAGGCCGTACCCATACCGTGGGCATGCTGGCACCCAACGAGCTGGGAATCTGCGACATGAGCGGCAACGTGAACGAGTGGTGCTACGACTGGTGGGGCATATACAACTCCGAACACCGCCGCAACCCCAACGTAACCAGCGAGGGCGTGGAACACCGCCGTCTTGTGCGTGGCGGAGGATGGGACCGTGGCGAGAGTTACTGCCGCGTGTCGGTGCGCCACAACCTGCAACCCGAGCGCAAAAGCCCCAGCATAGGCTTCCGCATAGTGCTGATAGATGACAACGACCCCATCTACTGGAGAAACGAGTAAAAAGACATTTTGTCAATTTTATTAAACGTAAAGTAGTAATTGCTATGTTGCATATAATAAAAAAAGTAAAACATCAAATATCAAATGTTGAATATTAAGCTGCAAAATAAAAATTATCATATGACAGTAAGGTTTCATAAGCAGAACAAGATAGCCCTTTATGCTCTAATTATGACACTTTGTTTTTCTTTTAATAATATAAGCTATTGCCAAAGTATTTCTACTACACAAGGAAAAGATTTTTGGGTGATGTTCCTGAACAACAATGACACAGCTACATCTTTATCATTGATAGCAGCCGGAAACAAAAACACAATAATCACAGTGGAGAACCCCAATCTTAATTGGAGCACTACGGTGAATTTGTCAAGCGACGGACATGTCATAATACCAATCTCATTAAAAATGTGCAATAGCAAATTAGTCAACAAAATAGGAAACTGTGGATTACACGTGACGTCTACTGAAAATATATCGTTGTATGCATCAAATTTCAAAAGTTACACCTATGATATTACAACTATTTTGCCAACCATCAAACTAAAATCCTATTACATCTCACAAGATTATCCAAGCTTATTGCCTGGAGCGGAACTTGGTGTACTGGCGATAATGGATAGTACATTCATAAAAATAGGTGATTTTGACAGTGTGTTACTGATGGGCGGGCAGACATATCAAATACAGAGTGTGTCATCCACTGGCACATATTCCGGAACAGCAGTGATATCCAACAACAAACCCTTTGCAATGTTTCAAGGTCATAAATGTGCTGTGATTCCAGATGGATACCAAGCCTGTGATCATCTTTACGAACAGTCTATTCCAGTCGATTACTGGGGACGTGAGTTTGTTGTAACCCCTGTTCCAAACTCAGTAAGAAAAGGCAAGGGTGATGTAGTCAGAATTACTTCTTCACAAGACAACTGTATTGTGAAGAGGAATGGTAAACGCAAAACGACACTTAAAAAAGGTGAGACATATGAGTATATAATACACTATGGCGAAGCCGAATTTATTGAGACAACCGAACCTGCAACAACATGTTTATACTTTAGTGGATGTGAGCATGGTGGCGACCCTGGTGATCCAGCCTCTGTCATTGTCCCACCAGTCGAACAAGGAGTTCCTTATGTTACTTTTGACGCATACAACACATCGGTTACCAAATACCACTACGTTAATATTGTAACCAATACTGACAATGTTAAAGGGATGACAATAGATGGTAAAGACATATCACAAGAATTTAAAAAAGTTAATTCAGCACATAGTTATGCTACAATAAGTGTTACTCCAGGCACACATACTATCGAGAATTGCAATGGCAATTTTATCGCTTTTTTCTATGGTCTTGGATTGTATGAAAGTTATGCCTACACTGCTGGCATGGGGCTTAAAGACCTATCATCAGGTCAGCCTGAAAATATTGAATTCGAAGTGAATGGCCAAGTGTTTGAAATGGTATGTTTGGGTTCCGGCAGTTTTATAATGGGAGCAACCCCCGAACAAGGAATTGACCTTCGTCTCAACGAACGTCCAACCCACGAAGTCAAATTATCCTCATTCTGTATAGGGAAATATGAAGTAACACAATCATTATACAAAGCGGTAATGGGTAAAAATCCGAGTCTTTTTCAGGGTGACAATCTCCCTGTTGAAAATGTGTCATGGATTGATTGTTTAAATTTTATAACAAAACTTAATGATATGTTGCGGGATCAACTCGGCAACCGCAAGTTTGCCCTGCCCAGCGAGGCACAATGGGAGTTTGCGGCACGCG
>CALGGY010000005.1 GCA_937915785.1 uncultured Bacteroidales bacterium | reverse complement strand
AGACAAGAAATAAAAGCGTAACTTTGCAGTGTCGTTTTGTCGTTTTTTGTTCAACGGGCTTCGCAAAAAAATGGGACAAAATGGCTCCTTATTCAAAAATAATGTAAAATTAGAAGTCCCCTACTCACAATTCACTAATAAACTAAGAGTTAAAAGAATGCTCTCAAAAAAAATTGCCCTTGTGGCGTTGTTCACTATATTTTTTGCCACAACAACCGTAGCTCAGACCACTATCAAAGGCCGTGTGGCCGACCAAACTTCCGGCGAGGCCGTGGCTTTTGCCAACGTTATGCTGATGACCGACACTTCGGCCAGCGCCCGCCTCATCACCGGTGCCGTTACCGACATGGACGGTCGTTTTTCGCTGCAAGGCAAAACCGACGGCAAAGTGCTTAAAATACAATTTGTTGGCTACACCACCAAGTTCATCGACCTTTCATCGCAGCTCAAGGCCGGCGGCACCATCGACCTTGGAGCCATTGCCCTGAGCCAGAGTGCCACGGCGCTTAAAGAGGTCTCCGTTACCGCCCTGCGCAAACGCTACACCATGGATGGTGAAAAGATAGTGATGAACGTGGACGATGGCGTTACCGCCACCAGCGCCAACGCTTTCGAAATGCTGCGCAAAGTGCCTGGAGTGATGATAGACAACAACGAAAACATCACCCTCAACGGCAAAAGCGGCATATTGTTCCAGTTCAACGGCCGCGACATGCGTCTGCCCGCCGAAAGCATGAAAGCCATACTGAAAAGCTTGCCCGCCAGCAGCGTTGCCAAAATAGAGACCATCGGCAGCCCCTCGGCAAAATATGAGGCCGAAGGCACCGCAGGCATCATCAACATAATTATGGCTCAGGCGCAGACCGAAGGCTTTTCGGGCACTGCCTCGTCGTGGCACGCCATTTCGGAGGAGAACTACCGCACTTTCAACAACGCCTCGCTGCAGTATGTCAACGACCGCTGGACACTCTCGGCCAACGGCGGTTTCGGCTTTTTCAACAGCCGCATCGAAAGCGAAAGCAAACAGTATTTTTGGGAGGGCGCCGACACCACCATGATACACATGCAGCCCGTCAGCGAGCCCAACAGGTTCATCACGGGCAATTTCACCTTCACCGCCGACTACAAAATAGACAGCAACAACTCGGCAGGAGCCTCCTTTTCGTTTAGTGCCAACCGAAAGCCCGAATTGGAGAACTACCCTACTCGATATTACTATATTTACCGCTATCCGTACAGCACAGTGGATATGTCGTACGCCATCGATGCCGATAACCCGGCCATGAGCCGCAATTTCACAGGCGGTTTGTACTACAACCACAAGTTCGACACCTTGGGCAGCCAAATGTCGCTGTCGCTCGACTTTACCCGCGACATGTCCGACAACCAGAACCTCAGCTCCACACGCTATTACAGTGGCCGATTAAACAAAGACAGCCTGCTGCGCTCCGAGGACCCGTGCGACAGCACCTTCAACACTTTCAGCTCGTACTCGCTCAAGTTCGACGCACTCAAGCAGTTCAGCAAAAAAATGGGGTTGGAATATGGGATAAAGTCGCGCCTATCGATTGTGGACAACGATTTCAGACGCTACCTGAGCCAGGACCCTTTGCTCTCGCCAATTTCTACTAATCAATTGAAATACAAGGAAAATGTAAATGCCGCCTACGTCAATTTCTCGCACCGCATTACCGATAAGTTTTCGTACCGTGCCGGCCTGCGTTTCGAACATACGGGCATCTCCCTCGAACAAAAAGCCACCGGCGAGGATACCTCGTACCACTATTTCGACATTTTCCCCAACTTCAACCTGAACTACAATTTTAATCAGGCCAACAGTCTTTCGCTAACCTACGCCTACCGCATAACCCGCCCCGACTACAACTCGCTAAATCCTTTTGTGAGCCAGTCGAGCCAGTACAGCTTCAGATCGGGCAACCCCGACCTGTTGCCCGAATACTCGCATCGCGTGGACCTCAGCCTCAGGCTGTTCTACATGATTTTCATCCAAGCCTCGTATGGTTACAACAACGATGAAATAAACAACATAACCACTCCATACCAAGGTTCTTTAATTGCTACCATACAAAAGCCATACAATATTGGTTACCAGCAGTTTGCCTCGCTTAGTCTGAGCGGGATGTTGCCTCTTGGACCGGTGGATTGGACGTTCTGGATGCAGGGCGCCTACCTGCAGGCCAAAGCCAACAGCCCCGAACTCGTTATGAACGTGGAGCGTTTCTCGTTTATCACATGGCAGTCCCTTACCGTGAAACTGCCATGGGAGCTGAAATTCTCCGTAAACGGGATGTATATGTCAGGAATGTACCAGCAAGGCATGGAAATGGGCAATATGATGATGTTCAGCGCCGCACTCACAAGGGAGTTCTTCAAAAAATCACTTCGTGTGTCGCTGGGCGTGAACAACATACCCGCACAAAAGATGGAAATCAACTCCAGTATGAACAACTACCGCATGCAGTCGTACATGATGTGGGACAAGCCCTCTGTTAGCCTGCACCTGCAATACTCCTTCGGAAAAACCGCCAACAACAACAGTATCAAACGTTTGCAGAGCGACGATATGGACGACCGCAAGGGCGAAGGCGGCGGAGTGGAGCAACCCGGCGGCAACGGCATGGGACAATAGGAGTTGGGAGTTGGGAGTTTGAAGTTGCGAGTTGGGAGTTGGGAGTTGGGAGTTTGAAGTTGGGAGTTGGGAGTTGGAAGTTGGGAGTTGGAAGTTGGAAGTTGCGAGTTGCGAGTTGGGAGTTGGATTTGCTTGCCATTGACCACCAACAAAAAAATAATCCTATTTCAAAATACTATTTAGCGACAACATGCGTTAAAGAATGTTATATTGTTTGCATAACGGACATGAAAAACGCTAAACATTTGATATTGCCCTTGCTGGTAGCCTCGATGCTTGCCACAGCCACCGCTCAGAAAACCGACACCCTGCAGTGTTTTGCCGCGGGGTTCAATTTCAGCGCCATGCTCACTTCCGGCGAACGCATCGCTGACGGCGGAGCCAAGACCGACCTCGTGAAAAACCCTTTCCTAAGCTTCGGCGTGGATTTTATTTACAAATTTCGCAGCAACTGGATGCTCGGCCTTGAGGGCGATTTGTATTTCGGCAACGACAACCTTAAACACCGTGAGGAACGTCTGCCAATGCTCTATGCCAACGGTGCTGTGATAGGCGGTGCCGGCGGCGATGCCGGCGTGGAGGCCTACAACCGCGGTCTGAGCCTTATTGCCACCGTGGGGAAAATTATTCCGGTGTCGGCCAAAAATCCCAACTCGGGCATTTTCCTCTCCTTGGGGGCGGGATTCACCCAGAGCCAGATAATATACAGCGTGCAGGCCGAAGAAGCTCCCCAGCTCGACGGCGACTACGCCCTGCTCTACGACCACCAGCAACGCGGTCCCGTCATTGCCGAAAACATCGGGTACTGGTTTATGAGCAACAATCGTGCCTATTTCAATTTTTCTCTCACGTTCGAGATGCAGCAGCATTTCACCCGCTCCACCCGCGACTACGTGATAGACCACTACATGGGCATCAGCGGCAAGGACAACAACCAGTACTACACGCCCACATACGCGCTGAAACTTGTGTGGATGATACCTTTCACCGGTAAAAAAACTCAGGAGTACTACTATTTCTAACCCCCTCAGATGCGGATACTTTACACCTTAGGCATACACCTTTACGGATTGGGGATAAAACTGGCGTCGTCTTTCAACGGCAAGGCAAAACTGTGGGTCGGCGGCCGCCGAAACCAGTTCGAAACAATGCGACAGAAACTCTCCGCCGACAGTCGTCCCGCAGTGTGGGTGCACGCCTCGTCGATGGGTGAGTTCGAACAGGCTCGTCCGCTAATCGAGCTTATGCATGCGCAATGTCCCGAATACAAGGTGGTTATAACCTTTTTCTCGCCTTCGGGATACGAAATCCGCAAGAACTACGACCTTGCCTCGGCGGTGCTTTACTTGCCCCTCGACACTCCGCGCAACGCCCGCCGGTTTCTTGACATCGTCAAGCCGCAGGTGGCGCTTTTTGTTAAATACGATTTCTGGTTCAACACCCTTGCCGAATTGCGCAGGCGCAATGTGCCAACGTTCATTTTCTCCACCATCTTCCGTCCGTCGCAGTATTTTTTCAAATGGTACGGCGGATGGTTCCGCAGGCAGTTGGCGGCATTCACACATTTCTTTGTGCAAAACGAAGAATCGCGCCAGCTACTGCAAACGGTTGGGCACAATAATGCTACCATTGCCGGCGACACCCGTTTCGACCGTGTGGCCAAAATTGCCGCCACAGCCGCACCAAACGCCATTGTGGAACGTTTTGCCGAAGGCAAGCCCGTGGTTATGGCCGGCAGCACATGGCCTCCCGACGAGCGTATGCTGCAACAGTTCATCGCCACCACGCAACACGATGTGAAACTGATAATAGCCCCACACGAGATAGACAGTGGCCATATAGAGCAGGTTAAAGCCCTTTTCGGCCAAAGTGCAGTGTGCTACACCGAAGTGAGTGACGGGACTGCTCTCAAATCTTTTAAAGTGTTGATTGTTAATACAATGGGCATGCTGTCGAGCCTCTATCGCTATTCGCATATCACTTATATCGGCGGCGGTTTCGGCAAAGGAATCCACAACATTCTGGAAACAGTGGTGTACGGCACGCCTGTGTGTTTCGGTCCCAATTACCAAAAATTTCAGGAGGCAAGGGATATCATTGCACTTGGCGGTGGCAGGAGTGTGGAAAATGCCAAAGAATTGTCCAATGTGTTCAACAAATGGTTGAGCGACAACGATTTGTGGCAACAGCATTCTGACATCTGCCGCAGCTATGCAAAGGCAAACATCGGTTCCTCGGAAAAAATATTCCAAATAGTTCGTAATTATCTGAAACATTGAAATATTTGTCTGCCATAAAACGGATTTTCCATGCTGCCGCGGTGTTGCTCACGGCTGTGGTTTGCTTCACGTCGTGCGGGGTGGACAAATTTATCCCGCAAGGCGAGTGTCTGCTCACCAAAAACAGCGTGGAGATAGACTATTCCGATTTGGACGATCAGGAGGCCAAAGGCGTGAAACAGGCCATATCGGGCGTCAAGAGCTACATCCGGCAGTCGCCGAACTCCAAATTTCTTTTCTGGCCCGTGGCAATGCGCATCTACTGCCTTTCCAGCCCCACCGACAGCAACTGGATAAACCGCACCATACGCCGTCAGGGCGAGGCGCCGGTTATCTACAACCACGACCTTACGGAGCGTTCAGTGCGTCAGATAGAGCTTTTGCTCGACTCCAAAGGCTGTTTCGGGTCGCAGGTGTCGTTCGACACCACCATCACAAAAAACAACCGCATCAGTGTTACCTACAAAATAAAACCGCAACCCCGTTATGTGATAAACACCGTTGGCACCCTGTGCCGAACTAACGAGCGTGTGAAAAACCTTACATCTCAATGGATTGCGCAGTCCGACATCACTCCCAACAGTTTTTACGACCAAGATGTGCTTGCCGCTTTCCGCGAACGCGTGTCCACCCGGCTGCAAAACCGCGGACACTACACTGCCGTGAAAGAAAATATCAACTTCTTGATAGACACAAACATAGGCGGACGAAAGATGAACCTGTTGATGGGCATCCGCGATTTGGCATACGACAGCTCGAGCCACATACCGCCTTTGGCGCGATATTATATCAACAACGTGTATGTGTATCCCGATATGGATATGCTTGTGTCGGTGGATTCGCTACGCAGAGATACATTGGTGGTGCCTTTCAAAGTGTCGGGACAAACGTTCCATTACAATTTTGTGGTGGACAAAAAAATGCGTGTCAGCCCGCAGACCATTTCCCGAACCATAATGCTGCGTCCTGGGCAGCTCTATCGCAATTTCGCCGCCGAGCGTACATATATGGAGCTGTGGGCGTTGCGCAATTTCAAGTTTGTGGATATGGAGTTTGTCCCTTCGCAGCAGCTGTCCGACACCGCCGGCTACCTCGACCTGCGTATCCGCCTGATGAACGCCATGCGACGCTCCATGTCGCTCTCGCTCGATCTGAACAACACTTCGCCAATGGATGCCCAAGATGTCTCCAATACTGGCAATTTCGGACTTGAGCTGGGTCTGGGTTATCAAAACAAGAATGTGTTTGGCGGAGCCGAAATTTTCAACATGAAGACCTCACTCGCCCTCGAACTGTCGAAATTTGCCATTTTCAACAACAAGGACGATTTCTACGACCTTTTCTCCACTTTCGAAGCCGGTATCGACCTGTCGCTCGACATACCCAAGTTTTTCATCCCTTTCTCCGATAGGCTTTCGCCTAACAACATCCGCCCGCACACCCTGTTCAATTTGGGTGCCAATTATCAGTACCGCACTTATTTTGAACGTTTTATAGCCAACACCTCGTTCGGTTACACATGGCAGCACAAACGTACCACCAAACATCAGCTTCTGCCGGTGGAGTTCACTTTGGTGAAATTTATGAATCAAGACGAGGCGTTCCGTAACCGTATTTCGAGGCTCAACGACCTCAGGCTCAAGTACCAGTACAGCGACCACCTTATTTTCGACATGCGTTACAATTTTGTTTACAGCACGCAGTCGGCTATCAACGCAAAAGCGGATTTCTCGTATCTTTCGTTGGGTATTGAGTCGGCCGGCAACCTGCTTAGCGGCATTTACAATCTGAGCAATGCAACTCCCGACAGTTCAGGCATTTATCATGTTTTAGACATTCCTTTTTCGCAGTACGTGCGTCTGGATTTCGACTGGAAACGCTATTTCCATTTATCCACGCGAAACACTTTTGTGGTACGTCTTTCGGGTGGTGTTGGCCTACCATACGGCAATTCCATCTCCATGCCTTACGAAAAGAGTTTTTACGGCGGCGGACCCACCACCATACGTGCTTGGCGCATACGCACCCTCGGCCCCGGAGGTTATGTCAACGCTTCGGGTAGCAGTTTCGAAAGGGTGGGGGACATCTCGCTGACTTTCAACGTGGAGGACCGTTTCAAGATTTTCGGCATTTTCGAAGGGGCTGCCTTTGTCGATGCGGGCAACGTGTGGCTTTTGCGCCAGTCGGAGGAGTTCCCCGACGGCGATTTCCGGTTCGACAAGTTCTACCGCCAGATTGCCATCGGCGCAGGGCTTGGACTTCGTGCCAAAATATCCATCCTCACATTGCGTCTCGACTTTGCCGTGCCTATCTGCGACCCCGGCGCCGAAGATGGCAATCCGTGGACTTTCTCACGGCTCAAATTCAAAAATATCGTAACAAACTTCGGTATCGACTACCCGTTCTGATGGTGTGAGTGTGAGTTAGTGGCCTGTAGCAATCGGTTGTCAAGATTGGTCTCGTAACTATCAAAACGCTAATAGGGTGCTGTTTTACCTTTTTTTTATTCTCCAATGTCGCTGCTATTCAAGGTGCACACCATTCGTTGTTATCAAAAAAAAAGCGCCGCAACAAGCGACGCTTTTTATATATAATTCAAACAAAATTACTTGTTTCGGAAATGGTTCACTATTGCGCTGAGCAGTCCTAAGCCTATGAAACCGCCGGGGGCAAGAACGAACAGCAGCATGGCGTCGCCTTCGATAAATTTCATGCCAAAGGCAGAGCCGCTTCCCAGCAATTCGCGTACCAGACCCAGCAGGGTGAGTGCCAATGTAAAGCCCAAGCCCATGAACAGACCGTCCATGAGCGAGTAGAAGGGGCTGTTTTTCGAAGCAAACGATTCGGCGCGGGCCAGCACTATGCAGTTCACCACAATAAGTGGGATGAACAGGCCCAGCGATTCGAACAAGGCGGGCAGATAGGCTTCCATCACCATGGAGAGCATGGTAACGAAAGTGGCTATAATAACAATGAACGCAGGTATGCGCACCTTGTCGGGAATTACGCTTTTGAGGCACGAAATCACAAGGTTACTCATCATAAGCACAAAAGTGGTGGCCAATCCCATGCCCATGCCGTTGATGGCCGAGGTGGTTACACCCAAAGTGGGGCACATTCCCAGCACCAGGACAAATGTGGGGTTTTCTTTGATAAGGCCGTTTTTGGCTATTGTTCCTATTCTTTGTAGCATGTTACTCATTGTTTGATCCTCCTTTCGCTAATTGAAATGCTTGGTAAGAGCGGGCTATTGCATTGCAGAAAGCGCGCGAGCTTATGGTGGCGGCGGTGATGGCGTCCACTTCGCCGCCGTCTTTGCTAACGGTGATGTTGTTTGTGCCGGGGTTTTTGCCAATCACGTTGCCTTTGCCGTCTTTTTGGAACCACTCGCCGGCTTTGGAGCCGAGGCCGGGGGTCTCTTGGGTTTCAAGAACGTTGTAGCCAGTTATGTTGCCTTCGGCATCGAAACCTACCATAATGCCAATGTGTCCGCTAAAGCCTTCTTCGGTGGAGCCTTCGACAGCTATGCCAACCAAGTTGTTCTGTGCGTCGTATGCAAGGTTGCAATTGGTGGAGTCCTTGTCGCCTTCTATCAGCACTTTGGTGCTTTTCAGCGATGCAAATTTGGGCAGCACCTGCTTTATGGCGGCTTCGGTCTTGGCCTGTTTGGCATCCTTTATCGGACCTTCGGTAACGTTGTTTATCATGGCCAGTGCTGCGGCCGACACAACGGCTATTATTGTCAGCACCAGCACCATATTCAATAATGTGGATTCAGCTTTTTTTGCCATTTTTCAATCCTCCTTTATTTAGCGAAACGTTTGGGTTTGAAACCTTTGTTAATCAGCGGCACACAGGCGTTCATCAGCAGTATGGCGAACGAAACGCCTTCGGGGTACGAGCCCCAGTTGCGTATGATGATGGTAAGCAGTCCGCAACCTGCGCCAAACACCACCTGTCCCCATTTCGACATTGGCGATGTTACCATATCGGTGGCCATAAACACTGCGCCGAGCATCAGTCCGCCGGTGAGTATGGTGGTGATGGGATCCATATAATGGCTTGGATTAACGCACCACAGTATGGCGCTGAAAACCAAGGCTGTGCCGATGAACGACACGGGTATGTGCCATGTAATGACCTTGCGGCAGAGCATGTATATGCCACCTATTATTATGGCTATGGCCGAAACCTCGCCCATGGAGCCACCTATGTGTCCGAGGAAAGCGTCCATCAGGCTGGGCATGTCTAAATTGGCGGTTCCGTTCTTCACCGCCTCTTTGAAAGCGGCAAGGGGTGTGGCGCCTGTTGCGGCGTCGATTGTGCTGTTGGCAAATATTCCGCCAATGCCTTGAGGGGTGGGCCATGTAGTCATCTGCACGGGGAAAGAGATGAGCAGGAACACACGTCCTACCAAAGCGGGGTTGAAAGGGTTCTTGCCCAAGCCGCCGAAACTCATCTTGCCTATGCCTATGGCAACCAAAGCGCCAATAATTACTATCCACAGCGGCAGACCGGAAGGCAGATTGAATGCCAGCAGCAGACCGGTGATAACGGCGGAGCCGTCGCTGATGGTGGTGCGGGTTTTCATCAAAAATTTCTCTATCAGCCATTGGAAAAGCAGACAGCTGCATACCGACACAAGGCTTACAAACAGTGCGTCGAGGCCGAAGAACAGTATGGCTGTCAGCAACATGGGAATCAACGCGATGTTCACATCCCACATTATTCTTTTTACTGACTCGCCGCTATGCACGTGCGGCGATCCGGATACGTTTAATAATTTCATTGTCAAATTATTTATTATTGTACGTTATTTCTTTTGTTGCATTTGACGGAGTTTTGTCTTGGCCAGACGTATCTCGTCGGTGAGAGGTTTGTGTGCCGGGCACGAGAACAGGCAGCAGCCGCATTCCATGCAGTCCATCAGGTGGTTGTCCGCCGCCTCTTGGAACTTGCCGTTGTTTATCAGGCTGCTGAAGAGGTAGGGTTCCAGTCCCATGGGGCAGGCTTTCACGCATTTGCCGCAGCGTATGCAGTCTTGTTCCTCGTGGCGGTAGGCCTCTTCCTCGCTCATGAAAAGCATGCTCGAAACGCCTTTGGTGATAGGCCCTTCGGGGTTGGCAATGGCTTTGCCCATCATGGTGCCGCCACTTATTATCTTGGCGGTGTCGTCGGGAATGCCGCCTATGGCGTTGGCAAGGTCTATAAACGGGGTGCCGATGCGTACCACAAAGTTGTGCTGGTTTATGCCCAGCGATTTGCCGGTAACGGTCATTATCGTTTCTATCAGCGGTTTGTTTTTCTGCACGGCTTCGTAAACCGAGAAGGCGGTGCCGATGTTGTTCACCACGCATCCCACATCGATGGGCAGTTTGCCGCTTGGCACGCTACGGCGGGTAATGGAGTAGATCAGCTGTTTTTCGGCCCCTTGCGGATATTTCACCTTCAGCGGTACCACTTCGATACCTTCGAACTGTTTGGCCATCTCTTGCAAGCGGGCTATGGGTTCGGGCTTGTTGCTTTCTATGCCGATGTAGGCTTTAGGCACACCCAAGGCTTTGCGCAGTATGCTGATGCCGATGAGCACCTCTTCGGTGTGGTCGAGGATAACTCGGTGGTCGCTGGTGAGGTAAGGTTCGCACTCGGCGGCGTTGATAAGCAGGTATTCGGCTTTCTTGCCTTCGGGTATCATGTATTTGATGTGTGTGGGGAAAGTGGCTCCGCCTAATCCCACAATGCCCATCTCTTTCAGCTTGTCCACAATTTCTTTCTGCGAGAGGGCGATGTCACGTTTTATGTCGGGGGTTGTGTCCACGGTTTCTACCCACTCTTCTTTTTCGGCCACATCTATCACAATGGCGGTTTTGCTGAAACCGAAGATGTCCTTCATGGTGTCTATTTTGTTCACCTTGCCGGTAACGGGCGAGTGTATGTTGGCGCACACAAAGGCTTCGGCTTTGGCGATGAGCTGTCCGGTTTTAACTTCGTCGCCTTTGGCCACCACGGGAGTGGCGGGTGCGCCGAGGTGCTGGCTCAGGAAAACTACGGCCTGTTTTGGCAGAGGAAACACCTCGATGGCCGCGTTGGTTGATATTTTGTTTTCTTCGGGGTGAACGCCACCCAAACGGAATGTTCTCATATCTTTATGCGTTTTTTGTGGTGGTTTCGTTGTTAATTACTGTGTTTTCGTCCTGTTTGGAGGCAGGAGCAGGCTGTCCGGCGGGTTTTGCCGGTGTTTCGGCGGCGGGTTTTCTTGGCGGGAAATTCACCGAAACTATGGCTCCCGTTGGGCATTCGGCCTCGCACTTGCGGCACAGCTTGCACTTGGTGTAGTCGATGTAGGCGAGGTTGTTTTCCACCGTGATGGCTCCAAACGGGCACGTCTTGGCGCACTTGCCGCAGCCTATGCAGGCGTTGGAGCAGGTCTTGCGCGCGGCGGCGCCTTTCTCCTTGTTCACGCACGACACGTACATGCGGCGGTTCTTTGGACCTTTGTTCCGCAGCTCGATAACCATGCGCGGGCAGGTTTTGGCACAGGCGGCGCAGCCCACGCACTTCTCGTCGTCGATGGAGGGGTAGCCCGTTTCGGGGTCGAGGGTGATAGCTCCGAACTGGCACACTTTGTAGCAGTCGCCAAGTCCCAGACAGCCGTAGGCGCATCCGTTGGTGCCCACAAACACGCCGTGGGCGAAGGCACAACTTTGCATGCCTTGGTAGGTGGAGCGTTTGGGATCCTTGGAGCAGCTGGCGGCGCAGCGTATCACTGCCACCTGAGGCTCGGCCTTGCCGGCCTCTATGCCCAGAATGGCGGCAACTTTCTCCGCCACGGCATCGCCGCCGGCGGGACAGCGCAGGCCTTCCATATCGCCCTGCTTAACGAAAGCTTCGGCCAATGCACGGCAGCCGGCTTTGCCGCATCCGCCGCAGTTGGCACCGGGGAGCACTTCGGCGATCTCGTCGATTTTAGGATCTTCGATAACTTTGAATTTTTGTGCCACAAAGTACAGCACGACTGCAAAAATCAGCCCTACCGCACCAAGCACCACAATTGCTGCAACAATAAAATTACTCATATTTTTCTCCTGTTATTTTTTATGCGAAATAATTTGCAAATATACGATTTTTCTCCCGATTTTATCCCCATTTGTTGTGATTTTTTGCACAGCGGTGTGTTATACTTTTTCAACATGCTAAAAATGTGATGCTTATGAAAAAACCATTGAAAAATGTTCCGAAAATAGAAAAAAAGTTGTATCTTTGCACGTTTATTAAACATTGAAACACACTACGACAAATAAAATTTTTTTAAGCGATGAAAGTAAAAGAACTTGTTGAAAAACTGAACCTTATCGTTATTTCGGGCGAGAAAGGCCTCGACCGCGAGATAGACGGCTGCTATGTCTCCGACCTTTTGAGCGACGTTATGGGCAACGCCGATGCCGGCAACGTGTGGGTAACCCTGCAAACACACAAAAACGTGATGGCCATTGCCTCGCTGAAAGAGCTTGCCTGCGTGGTGTTTGTGAAAAACCTCAATCCCGCCGAAGAGACTATCGCACAGAGCAACGAAGAGGACATACCCCTGCTTTCCACCTCCATGCAGACCTACGAGGCAGTGGGCAAAATCTACAACCTGCTCAATAGCTGATAACAACCTGAGGCCAAGCCAGATATGGAGCTAAAAAGGTACAAGGCCGACCTGCACATGCACACCGTCCTTTCGCCATGCGGCGATCTGGAAATGGGGCCGCAGAATATCATCAGCCGCTGCAAGGAGGATGGGCTTAATATGATAGCCATCTCCGACCACAACTGCACCCGGCAGGTGAAGGTGATACAAAAACTGGGGCGCGAAAACGGCATTTTGGTCATCGGCGGCGCCGAGGTTACGTCGCAGGAGGAGGCACACTGCCTCTGCTTTTTCGAAACCCACGAGCAGCTCGACACTTTCCAGCAGTTTCTCGACCAGCACCTGCCCCATATCCCCAACGACGAGGACCGCTTCGGCTACCAGCTGGTGGTGAACGAGGACGAGGAAATTGTGGGCGAAGAGCCGTACCTGCTCATAAACGCACTCGACGTGGATATAGAAGGACTTTACGACAAGGTGCACGAAATAGGCGGACTCTTTATCCCGGCACACGTGAACAAACCCTCCACAAGCCTTATGAGCCAGCTGGGTTTTATCCCGCCCGACCTTAAGGCCGACGGGCTGGAAATTTCCAAACACGTTACCAAAGAGGCTTTCCTCAAAAAATTCGCCTACCTCAAACGGTTTGCCTTCATACAGAGCTCCGACGCGCATTTCACCCACCTCATCGGCGAGACTTACTGCTTTTTCCACATGTACGACCTCTCTTTCGACGAATTCCGGCGCACCTTGCGCGGCGAGGACGGACGTTTTATCGAGATGAAACAATGATAATTAGGAGTTGGGAGTTAAGAATTTGGAATTAGTTAGAATTAGTTATTAGTAATCAGTAATTCAGTAATTTAGATTGACATGAAAGAACTTTCCATGCACGTTTACGACCTAATGGAAAACTCCATTGCGGCCAGCGCCTCAGAAATAAAACTCACCATCCGCGACAGCCTGAAGGACAACATATACGCTTTTACTATAGAGGACAACGGCAAGGGCATGAGCCCCGAGTTTCTGGCCAAGGTTACCGACCCCTACACCACCACGCGCACCACGCGAAAAGTGGGGCTGGGACTGCCTTTGATTAAGATGAACACCGAAAACTGCGGCGGCGGCATGAAAATACAGAGCGAGGTGGGCAAAGGCACACGTCTCGATTTCTGGTTTCAGCACAACCACTGGGACCGCCCGCCGATGGGCGACCTCGCCGGAACCATCGTTATGCTCTGCTCGCAACACGAGGACCGGCACATTATCTACACCCACACCACCGACACCGGCGAGTTTGTTTTCGACACCGACGAGGTGAAAGAAGCTCTCGACGGCGCCTCGATGAACGACCTTTCCACTTTCCGCTACTTGAAAGATATGGTGAAAGAAAACCTCGAAGAAATTGGATACTCCGACTGATTGGGAAAGTGAAAGTTGAAAAATGGCAGTTGGAAATTGATAATAACCCCACACGATTATGGAAAAAACCAAAAAACCGTTTATAATCATAGCCATTTCGCTGTTCCTCATTGGGTTGGCGCTAATTTTTGCCGTGGCAGTTTTCTCTTCGTGCAAAAAGGACTACGAAGAGGTGAATTTTTCGGGCACCGTGGTGGGATGCACCATGTGTAACACCAAAACAATGGGGTATGTGATAGAACTTTCGTCGCCCGAAAATTACGGCAAGGAGCTGGCTTTCGAAGGCGAGACCTACCACAATGCCGTGGTGGCGTACGAGTCGCCAAAACAGTTGCGCGACGAACAAATGGTGTCGGGAGTGATGTACAAAACCGAGGGCTACGGCGCCATCAACTGCACCATGCTCTACGACTACAACAGCAACAATGTGCAGGAGGTTATACTGCTGGATATCGACTGAGGTGGATTGGAAACAGATTAGCTCACATAACTTATGATACTTCTTATAATATCGTTCATACTTACCGTAGCGGTGTCGTTCATGTGCTCCATCATGGAGTCGGTGCTGCTCAGCACCACATTTCCATATATCGAGCAGCTGAAACAGAACGGTGTTGGCGGAGCCTATCGTCTGTATCGCCACAAGCAAAACTCCGACCGTTCGCTGGCCGCCATACTCTCGCTAAACACCATTGCCAACACCATCGGCGCTTCGGTGGTGGGCGTACAGTCCACAGCTGTGTTCGGCGAGGCATACTACGGCCTTGTTTCGGCAATGCTCACAGTGTTCATTCTTGTGTGTTCCGAAATAGTACCCAAGTCCATAGGCACCAAATACTGGAGGTCGCTTGCGCTGAACGTGGCACGCACACTTTCGGTGCTTGTGGTGGTGATGTATCCTTTCACCGTTTTGTCGCAGCTCATAACTCGCCATATTGCCAAAAAAGACAAAGACGAGAATTTCAGCCGCGAGGAGATATCGGCACTTGCCAACCTCGGTGCCAAGGAGGGGGTTTTCGAGGAATCTGAAAACCGCATTTTGCAAAACTTGCTAAGGCTCAGAAACATACGAGTGGACGATGTGATGACGCCCCGCACAGTGATGGTTACCTGCCAGCAGGACGAGACGGTGGGCAAATTTCTTGCCGACAAACGTGTGCTGCATTTCTCGCGCATTCCCGTTTACGACCACTCGCCCGACGACATCGACGGGTATGTGCTCCGCTACGACCTCAGCGACGGACTCGACAGCAAAAAAACAAAACGGCAGGTGAAATCCTTCAAACGTCCGTTCATCAACATTTACCAGTACTCCAACTTGCTGAAAACTTGGGAGCTGATGCTGAAAAACAAAGAGCAGATAGCCCTTGTGGTAAGCGAGTACGGCGGTGTGGAAGGCATAATCACCATCGAGGATATCGTGGAAACAATTCTGGGATTGGAAATTATCGACGAACGCGACAGCAACGTGGACATGCAGGAGATGGCTCGCCAACGCTGGCAACGGCGGCAGGCCAAATACAAGCTGCACGTTAGCGACGCAAACTCCACCGCCGAAACCGAAGAAACCCCATCATCATGAGTACATATATTATTATAGCAGTGGTGCTGCTTCTTGCCGTTATCGGCATAATTGGTGCCATAATCCCAGGCATACCCGGCCCGCCGGTGAGTTTTGTGGGATTCCTTTTGGCGTGGCTCCTGCTCGACAATACCGACTTTTCGTACTGGTACCTGATAGTAACGGGTGTGCTTGCTGTAATTATCACAGTGTTAGACTATTACATGCCTATTTATGGCACCAAGAAATTCCACGGCACCAAATCGGGGCAGTGGGGTAGTACTATCGGGTTGATAGTCAGTATCTTTGTGCTGCCTTGCTTAGGCATTACCATCGGGCCGTTTGGGATAGTGGGCATGCTTATCGGGCCTTTTTTCGGGGCTCTTATCGGCGAACTGATCGCCAAAAACCGCGAAAACGCATGGCGTTCGGCCTTCGGCTCGTTTATCGGCTTCCTTTTCGGGACGTTTATGAAACTTGTGTATTGTGTTGTAATTGCGGTGTTTGTGGCAAAAATCGTGTTCTGAAACAAGCCTGTTTTTACGTCAGTTTTGTCATTTATGAAAAAAATATTATCTTTGCAGAACCGAATTTATACAAATTAAATACGTAGTAATATGAAAAAAGCATTATTCTTTTTGTTGCTTGCCGCAACGGTTGGCATTGCAAACGCCCAATTCAGAGTGTGGTATAATACAACCGATGAAATAACCAACGACACCGTTGTGGTGAACGTGCAGTCGCCAAACGACGATTTTTGGTTCATGGTAAATCTGGAAAACAACAACACATCCGATTTTACCGGTTTTGTGAAGGCCGACAGCACCGATCAAAATATCCGTGTTGTGGGCATGTGCGCCGGCGAATGTGCCGTTGGCAGGATTTCACCTACCATCACCATTCAAGGGGGCGAGACATACACCGAGTTCCATGCGCAGATGGATATAGCAACAGCTCTGCCCGTTGGATACTGCGCAAAAATCAAATTTACGGTGAACAACGGCACAAACGATGTGGCCGTATTCTGGGCCAAATTCGTGGTAGAAACATCGTCGATAGCCGAGGCACAACAGCCTTCGATGCAGCTCTATCCCAATCCCACCAAGGATTTTGTAACGCTCAGCGTGCAGAACGCCGAACTGACGGCAAATGCCAAAGTGCAGATTGTGAACACTTTGGGTGCAGTGGTGAAAGAACAGCCTGTGCTTTCGGAACAGCAGCGTATAAATGTGGCCGATATGCCAGCGGGTGTGTACGCCTGCCGCATCACCGACGGCTCGAAAAACATTGCCGTTAAGAAAATGATTGTCAGGTGATTGGTACATAACCCTATATCTACATGATTCAAAGATGCGGGACTCAACGGGGCTCCGCATTTTTTTTCAACACAATGAAATGATAACTTTCTGCCAAATTGTACCACAGACACTTACGGCAAATTGTTGAATAAATGTTTATAACTTGAAAAAATACGTTGGAAAATGTGTGTAAATTCGTATTGCCGAATTTGGCATTAGTATTTGATGTAAATATTTGATTTTGTAATTATTATATGAAAAACAAGGGTGCACAAACCAATCTGTTTGCCGATATGGCAGAACAAACTGGCAACACAGAAGTCGCCAAAGCCACAAGCTCTGCAGGCGAGCCTGCCGTTTCGGAACAGACAGCCGAAAGCACCCCCAAAGACACAGCAGCAAAAGGAACAACAATGGAAAAGACTCTCACCGCTTACCCGATTGAAGAAATCAGAAAGGCCACAGTGGAATATTTTGGTGGCGACGAACTGGCAGCCAACGTGTGGATAGACAAGTACGCCCTGCGCGACGGGCACAACATATACGACCGCACCCCCGACAACATGCACCACCGCATTGCATCGGAGTTTGCCCGCATCGAAGCCAAATACCCAAACCCCATGTCGGAGGACGAAATATACCACCTTCTGAAAGATTTCCGTTACATAATACCGCAGGGCAGCCCCATGTCGGGCATAGGCAACAATTTCCAGATAGTGTCGCTCTCCAACTGCTTTGTTATTGGCAATCCCGGCCTATCCGACTCCTACGGCGGCATAATGAAAACCGACCAGGAGCAGGTGCAGCTCATGAAACGCCGTGGTGGCGTGGGGCACGACCTCTCGCATATCCGTCCCGAAGGGTCGCCGGTGAAAAACAGCGCGCTCACCTCCACAGGCATAGTGCCTTTTATGGAACGTTTCAGCAACACAACACGCGAGGTGGCTCAGGGTGGCCGACGCGGCGCCCTGATGCTCAGCATCTCCATAAAACACCCCGACGCCGAAAAATTTATCGACGCAAAAACAACCATGGGTAAGATTACCGGTGCCAACGTGTCCGTGAAAATTACCGACGAGTTTATGCACTGCGTGAAAGAAAACAAGCCTTTTGTGCAGCAATACCCCATCGATTCGCCCAATCCGTGGGTTACCAAAGAGATAGACGCCAAAGCCTTGTGGGACAAGATTATAGCCAACGCATGGTCGGTGGCGGAACCCGGAGTGCTGTTTTGGGACACCATAATACGCGAATCGGTGCCCGACTGCTACGCCGACGAGGGCTTCACCACCGTTTCCACCAACCCCTGCGGCGAAATACCCCTCTGCCCATACGACAGCTGCCGACTGCTGGCAATAAACCTCTACGGCTACGTGAAAAATCCTTTCACACCGCAGTCCGTGTTCGATTTCGACCTTTTCTGCAGCCATGTGCAAAAAGCCCAAAGGCTGATGGACGACCTTATCGACCTTGAGCTCGAAAAAGTGGAGAAAATACTTGCCAAAATCGATGCCGACCCCGAACCCGACGAGGTGAAACTGGTGGAACGCAACTTGTGGCTGCACATCAAAGAGAAATGTATGGAAGGCCGCCGCACCGGACTGGGAATCACCGCCGAGGGCGACATGCTGGCCGCCATGGGCCTGCGCTACGGCACCCCCGAAGCCATCAATTTTGCCGTCAATGTGCAGAAAACCCTCGCACTGTCGGCCTACCGCTCATCGGTAACAATGGCCAAGGAACGCGGACCTTTCCCACTCTACGACACCGAACGCGAGCAAAACAACCCGTTCATAAAACGTATCGCCGACGCCGACCCCGAACTATACGCCGAAATGAACGAAAACGGCCGACGCAACATAGCCTTGCTTACCATTGCCCCTACGGGAACTGTAAGTATCTGCACACAAACAACTTCGGGCATAGAACCAGTGTTCCTTGTGGCTTACAACCGCCGTCGCAAGATAAATCCCAACGACAGCGTTAATTCCACCAAAAAGATAGTGAAAGATGTGAACGGCGACACCTTTGAGGAGTTTACCGTGTTTCACCCCAAATTCCTCGAATGGATGAAAGTTAACAACTACAACCTCGATGAAGTGGAAAAGATGAACGACGAGCAGCTAAAATCTATCATCGAGAAATCGCCCTACCACAAAGCCACTGCCTACGACATCAATTGGGTGGACAAGGTGCGCATGCAGGGTGCCATCCAGAAATGGGTGGACCACTCCATCAGCGTAACGGTGAACATACCCAAGGAAACCACCAAGGAGATGGTGAGCACCATTTATATGACAGCATGGGAATCGGGCTGCAAGGGTTGCACCATATACCGCGACGGCTCGCGCGACGGAGTGCTTGTGGCACGTACCTCCGACACCGCCGACGGCAACGATTTCAAAGAAACAAAGGCTCCCAAACGCCCCAAAAAACTTGAGGCCGAAATTATACGTTTCCAAAACGAAAAAGAGGGCTGGATAGCCGTGGTAGGCATGTACGAAGGCCGCCCGTACGAGATTTTCACCGGCAAGGCCGAAAATTTCGTCCTGCCCAACTGGGTGGAAAAAGGCTGGGTGGTGCGCAGCAAAGAAGAGAACAAAAAGGCTCGCTACGATTTCGAATTTCTCGACAAGGATGGATATCTGGTTACCATTCAGGCACTTTCGCGAATGTTCAATCAGGAGTATTGGAACTACGCCAAGCTCATTTCGGGCATATTGCGACACGGGATGCCCATACAAAACGTGGTGGGGCTTATCAGCAAGCTGAACTTCGATGTGGATTCCATCACCACATGGAAAAACGGCGTGGCCCGTGCCTTGCGGCGATATATCAAAGATGGCACCGACGCCGGCGAGAAATGTCCGCAATGTGGGGCTCCGCTCATCTATACTGGCGGTTGCAAAGAGTGCAGCGCCAAGTGCGGATGGTCCAAATGTGGCTGACGTAAATTGTTGTTTTTCATAATATATTTTTTAATTGTTTTGTGGGACACTTCAACCAAGTGTCCCTTATTTTTGTGCTAATATAATAGAGATGAGCGGAGTGCAAAAAAACAGAAGGGCAAAAATGCTTTCGGAAAACTGATATTAGGAGAACGTTTTCGGAGCCGCATTTTATTTTTTGCAATAGGGAACTGCAAAAAAAGACCCTTCTGACAAAATAACAAACATATTAGTATCAAAAATCAGCAATAACTTGCAAAAATTTAGAAAAATTTTTATTTTCAACCCAAATTATTTCGTCATATCGCTGAAACCAAGTGATTTGGCGTTTTGCATAACGGCGTGTGTGGGTCTTAATTTCTTCAACGGCATGTTCAATTGTTGTTTTGCCGTCGAAAAAGTCGAACAGTTCCTTGTAGCCCACAGTGTTAAGCGCGTTGAGGTGGCGGTAGGGTTGTAGCGAACGCACTTCATCCATCAGCCCATCGGCAAACATCTGGTCCACACGCTGATTGATGCGGTTGTACAGCTCATCGCGAGGACAGGTGAGGCCAATTTTAACAATGTTGAAAGGTCGTTTTTTGTTTTTGTTCTGGCGTATTTTTGAAAAAGGTTGCCCGGTGGTGAGGCACATTTCCAGTCCGCGGATAATGCGCAGAGGGTTGGCAATGTCGGTGCTGTAGTAATAGTCGGGGTCCAGAAGTCGCAGTTGTGCGCGAAGCGTCTCTATGCCATCGATCTGCAACTGTTGTTTCAGCTGTGCACGTATTTCGGGGTCGGGGTCGGGCATGGCGGTGATGCCTTGACAAAGGGCATCCACGTAGAGTCCGGAGCCGCCCACGGCCACGGCGGTGTTGTGCGTGGCAAAAAGGGTGTCGAGTAATGCAAGGGCGTCGTGCTCGTACATGGACACGTTGTAAGTGTCTTGTATCGAAAGGTTTGCAATGAAATGGTGTGGCACTGCTGCCAATTCTTCCGCGCTTGGACTGGCCACGCCGATGTTCAGCTCTTTGTAGAACTGCCGCGAGTCGCACGAAAGTATCTCGGTGCCGAGCTTTTGTGCAATGCGTATGGCCATTGCTGTTTTGCCTATGGCCGTGGGGCCCACCACCACGAAAAGAGTTTTTTTACTCATTTTCAGTGCTTTGTACGGGTTTCAGTCCGAGTTTGGCGGCTTCGGTGCACATCAGCTCCAGTGCGGCCTGCCGCTCGTTGGGTATGATGCCTTCGAGTATGGCATCCTTTATGGCGTCTTTTATCGTGCCAATTTCCTTGCAGGGGGGCAGGGCAAAAATCCGCATTATATCCTCGCCCGAAACGGGAGGCTGGAAATTGCGTATGCGGTCGCGCTCCTCGAGGTCGACAAGTTTTTGACGCACTATTTTGAAATTGTTGCGGAAACGCTCCACTTTCTGCTGGTTTTTTGACGTGATGTCGGCCTCGCAGAGCATCATAAGGTCGTCGATGTCGTCGCCGGCGTCGAACAGCAGGCGTCGCACGGCGGAGTCGGTAACTATGCTTTCGGCAAGGATGATGGGACGCAGGTGGAGCAACACAAGTTTCTGCACATAGCGCATTTTTTCGTTTTGCGGCAGTTTTAGGTTGCGGAATATGTATTTCACCATTTTGGAGCCACGAACCTCGTGTCCGTGAAAAGTCCAGCCGTTTTTCTCGTCGTAGCGTTTGGTGGCCGGTTTGCCGATGTCGTGCAAAAGAGCGGCCCAGCGCAGCCACAGGTAGGCAGAGTGCTGCGAAATGTTGTCCACCACTTCGAGTGTGTGCAGAAAATTGTCCTTATGTGCGCGGGTGCCTACGGTTTCAACGCCTTTCAAGGCTTCGAATTCGGGGAAAATGATTGCCAGAAGTCCGCTGCGGCTCAGCAATTTGAAGCCGACCGAAGGTTTTGGCGAAAGCACAATTTTGTTCAGCTCGTCGGTGATGCGTTCTTGCGACACAATGCGTATGCGTTCGCGGTTTTTGCCAATGGCGTCGAAGGTGCTGTTTTCGATGGCAAATCCCAGCTGTGAGGCAAAGCGTACGGCGCGCATCATTCGCAGAGGGTCGTCGCTGAAGGTGATGTCGGGGTCGAGTGGGGTGCGTATGATGCCGTTGTTGAGGTCGGCTATGCCGCCGAATGGGTCGGTGAGTTGGCCGAAGGTGTCGGCGTTGAGCGAAATGGCCATGGCGTTGATGGTGAAATCGCGGCGGTTCTGGTCGTCGGCAAGGGTGCCGTTTTCCACAATGGGCTTGCGGCTGTTGCTGCGGTACGACTCTTTGCGAGCGCCAACAAACTCTATCTGCCATTCGGCGTTGTTGTAGTGGTAGTGGAACATGGCTGTGCCGAAGTTTTTATACACTGCCACCTCCTTGTTGGGGTCGATGCTGTGTGCCACGCGTTGCGCCAGCTCTATGCCGCTGCCCACGCAGACGATATCGATGTCGTCCGACGGTCGTCCGAGCAGCAGGTCGCGCACCACACCGCCCACGGCGAAGACCTGCACTCCCATCTGGTCTGCCACAGAGCCAACTATCTTATATATAGGATGTTGTAAACAGTTTTTGAGCATGAGGGGCTTAATAGTTTTGTGTGCTGAGCAGGTTGCCGTCTTCGTCGAAAAACTGCCATTGTCCGGTACGCGTTCCGTTGTTGTAGGACCCTTTGTAGCGTGGTTTGCCGTTGTCGTAATAAACGGTTTGTTCGCCGTGTGCCTTGCCAAAGACGTATGAGCATTCCGACTGCAGGCTGCCGTTTTCGAACCATGCCGAGCATTTGCCGTCGCGCTGGCCTTCGTTGAGGCCGCACCGCTGACGCATTGTGTAGTTGCTGTAGAACTGGTATTCGGTTTTCTGGTATTTGTTGGCGCCCACAGTAATAGTTATTGGCGAGCGGTCGGTGCTCACCTCGGCAATGTGTATGCTGTCCTTGGCTTCGGCAAGGGTGGTGCCGTCGGGGTTGTAGAAATGCCAGTTGTCGCCAAATTCGTTTTTCGAGAAATCGGCTTCGGCAAAGATTTTTCCGTCTTCGTAATAGAATTTCCAAAGTCCCGAAGGCTGTCCGTCCTTGTAGTCTTTGCGGTAGCGGGTTTGTCCGTTTTCGTAAAGGTTTTCTTCGGCCACAAGGGCTTTTTTGTCGTCGTTACCTTGGGTGTAGTATATCAGTTTGGGGTTGCCGTCGGGGTAGGAGAGTATCACTTCCTTTTCGGTGTTGTTGCAAGATATAGTTAGCAAGGCAGTTGCAAGTATCAGTGCTATTTTTTTCATTTGTGGGTGTGGTTTATTTTCTTATTAAGTCGATGTAGAGTGGCAGGTGGTCGCTGAAGCCGCCCTGATAGCGTCCTCCGATGTAGGTGCGGAATATTTTTTTGCCCATAAATTTGGGGTCGTCTATCAGCAGGAAATCGGCGTCGAAAATCACCGCTGTCTGGTCCTTGACGTAGAGCGGAAAATCTGATTCGAGAATCATGTTTTTTGATACCATGATTTGGTCGATGCACGACCAGTCGGCCTGATATTTGTACGAGCCTGTTCCGGCGGGCTTGTCGGCCACAAGATTTATCAGGGTGTTGCGTTCCCAGTCGGCTTTGTTGGGGCCTATGCCGAGGTGTTTCACTATGCAGTCGGCAAAAGGTGAGTCGTTGAAATCGCCCATCACCACCACTCCGCAGCCCGGGTGGCGCTGCATTACTGTGTCGATGGATGTTTTCAGCAATGCCGCCACGTAGTTGCGCCGTACTTCTGCCACGTCGCCGCCAAGCTTGGAAGGAAAATGGTTTACAAAAACGAACAGGGTGTCGCCCTGAAAGGTAACGCCTGATATCAGCAGTATGTCGCGAGTGAAAAAGGTGCTGTCGTCAGGTTTTGCGGCGGATATTGTCTTGGAGTAGATGGGAGTGAACCGGTCGGGACGGTAGATGAAAGCGTTGTCGATACCCCGTCGGTCGGGCGAGTCGTAGTGTATGTAGTGGTAATGGTATTTGCGCAAAGGGGTGTTGAAACAGAGCTGCCGCATCACCCATTCGTCCTCCACCTCGCAAAAGCCCATGAAAGCGGGAGGGTCGCCTTGCCCCAAGGCCACAATGGTTTTGTAGATGTTGTCGCGTTTCAGGTAGAAACGTTTGTAGGTGAAATGGTTGGAGCCTTCGGGGGTGAACGCCTCATCGTTTTTCACGCTGTCTTTCTGCGGGTTGAAATAGTTTTCGAGGTTCCACCAGCCGATGCGCATGGTGGCGTTGTTGGTGAAATCTTTCTGGGCAAAGACCGCCGTTGCCCACAGGCACAGCACAATGCTTATTACAATGGAGAATGCGCGGTGTTTCATTTGCTTATAAGCTGGTTAATCTCTTCAATTATTTTGTTGGCCAGTGCGTCTGCTTTTTCGGCGGTGGCACTTTCGCTGTACACGCGTATTATGGGTTCGGTGTTGGACTTGCGCAGGTGCACCCATTCGTGGTCGAAACTTATCTTAACACCATCTATAGTGCTGATGTCCAGATATTTGTATCGGTCAGCCATAGTTGCCAGAACTTTGTCCACGTCGATGGCGGGGGTAAGCTGTATTTTGTTTTTGGAGATTACGTAGTTTGGGAATTGTTTGCGTAGCTCGGAGGCGGTGCAGCCTTTTTTTGCCAGCAGTGTGAGGAAAAGAGCCACTCCCACCAAAGCGTCGCGGCCGTAGTGCAGTTCGGGGTATATCACACCGCCGTTGCCCTCGCCGCCGATGATGGCGTTGGTTTCTTTCATCATGGTAACCACGTTTACTTCGCCCACTGCCGAGGCTGAGTAGTGGCCTCCGCGCGCTTCGGTGATGTCGCGCAAGGCGCGGGTGGACGACATGTTGCTAACGGTGTTTCCCACTTTTTGCGAAAGCACGTAGTCGGCAACGGACACCAGAGTGTACTCCTCGCCGAACATCTCGCCGTTTTCGCACACCAGAGCCAGTCGGTCCACGTCGGGGTCCACCACAACGCCGAGGTCGCAGCCCCGTTCACGTACCAATTTAGATATGTCGGTGAGGTTTTCGGGCAGTGGTTCGGGGTTGTGCGCAAAATGTCCGGAGCAGTCGCAGTTGAGTTCCACCACTTCTTCCACGCCAAGTTTTTTCAGCAGCTTGGGGATAGCCAGTCCGCCAGTGGAGTTCACGGCGTCCACGGCAATACGTAGGTGTGCGTTGGCAATGGCTTGTGTGTCCACCAGCGGCAATGCGAGCACCTTGGCTATGTGGTCGTCGATGGAGTTTCCGAGGTGTGTGAGCTTACCGAGGTTTTCCACCGCGGCGAAATCAATCTGGCCGTTGTCGGCAATAGCCAGGACGGTGTTGCCTTCGGCGGCATCGATAAACTCGCCTTTGGCGTTGAGCAGCTTAAGGGCGTTCCAGTGCTTGGGGTTGTGGCTTGCGGTGATGATGATGCCGCCGTCGGCCTTTTGCGAAATCACCGTCATCTCCACGGTGGGGGTGGTGGAAAGGCCTGTATCAACGACGTCCACGCCCATTCCGAGCAGTGTGCCCGTAATGAGCGAGTCCATCATGGGACCGGAGATGCGGGCGTCGCGCCCAACGACCATGGTGATGCGTTTTTTGCCTGTGCTTTGTTTTAGAAAAGTGGCGAACGCAGAAGCGAATTTTACCACGTCAATAGGGGTAAGTCCCTGACCTTCAGCACCTCCAATGGTGCCACGTATTCCGGATATGGATTTTATCAATGACATTTTTTATTGAGTTTTGAGCTTGCAAATATACGAAAAAAACACGGATAAAGCAACCGTTTTTAAAAAAACGCCGTTTCGAAGATGCGTTGAGGTGAATAAAAATTGTGTCGGACCCGTTGCATGAAGCACTCCCGACACATTGATATAGTCCATCATTAAAAACATGTCAAATATTTGTCATTCAATACAATAAATGCGATATTTCAGCGTTATAAATGTAAGAAAATTTGAATAACACATCAAAAAACTTGCAGAAAAACGCACAGAAATCACGACAGGAAAATCACCCAACCGCAATACTCCGGAACTATTACGCCCCATGCTTACCGACTTCATCGACCGTGGCAACGAACTGACATTGCTGGCCGACAACATCGACTGGCAGTACTTCGAGAGCGAGTTTGCGCCGCTGT
>CALGGY010000004.1 GCA_937915785.1 uncultured Bacteroidales bacterium | reverse complement strand
GGCTACCAAGTTACCGGCCCCAACGGCAACTCCATTTTCCTGCCCGCCTCGGGCTGTCGCGTTTGCGTTGGCGATGTGATCGGCGTGGGCTCCTACGGCTACTATTGGTCGTCCACGCCCGGTGGTTCGGACGACGCGTGGTACCTCGGCTTCAGTTCGGGCGGAGTGTACATCGGCAACGGCCTCCGGTGCGTCGGGCCTTCCGTGCGCCTCGTTTGCAAATGATAGGGTTGCGCTTGAGTAGAGGCGTTTCCGGAAACGGCACTCAACTCCCAACTCCTGACTAAAATCAGTCTAGATCCCACCCAAACACTGATAACAAATCCCAAATCCCAAATCCCAAATCACTGCCCACTAATCACTGCCCACTTCTCTCACGCAGAAGCAGTCGAAGGGCAGGTTGTCGTTGGAGCAGGTGCTGCGGTGCGAGGTGGTGCCGTCGGGACGCATCACGTCGTACTCGTTCACCGTGGTGTTGCCGCGGATGATGCGGTTGCCGGTGCCAAAGGACATTCCGGCGAAGACGCGTCCGTGGTTGAGTCCGGCGGCAAAGATGGCAAAGAGTTCGTTGGTGGTGGGCAGACGCCAGTCGTCCCATCCGCCGTAGCGCAGTTCGGCACATGTTTTCATGGCTTGAACAAAGGTAACGCGCTTGGCCACAGGCCTTTTGGTTATCAGCAGGGTGGTGCCGGGCACGGGCTCGTAAGGCGGGTCTTTTTCGGGGTTCTGGCGGAAACAGTCGCGTATCATCTGCTCAATCTCGTCGTTGTTTTGGTCCGAGAGCCTCTGCCATTTGCCGTAGCTAACTTGCGCCGAAGGGCAGTCGCCGCTGTTTATGGCGGTCATAGCATCAAGCAGAAAATGACGTCCCACAGTGTCCTGCTGGGCATTGGCGGCAACGGCGGACAAAAATAGGACAACGACAATGATTAGCGTTCGTTTCATGGTGCGTTTGTTTTGTGAAAAAGCTTTGCAAAGGTACGAAAAAAAACGAAATGCACGGCACAAGCCATGTTTTTTATGGTAAATGTCCGATAGACTGAAGGTTGGCAGGGCGTTTTTTTCGTTGTTGAAAAAAAATACTTGCAAAGGTGACGCTGTATGCCGATATTTTTGTATTTTTGCCAACCATAATAAAAAAGTGTAATTGTTTAAAATTTAATGGATTATGAAATCAAAAAAGAAAAGGGACGAAGGCAATATCTTCAATAGTAAAAAAAACGAGGTAGTTTTGAACGTTTCGGGTGCCGAGGCTCTCGACTATTTCATGAAAACCGACCAGTACATAGGTTTCGAACTGCCAAGGTATTTCGGTTTCGACGGAGTGCTCGACTACGTGCGCAAAACCGTTGCCGACCGGCCTTACGACGACTGTCTTTCGGGCACTGCTCCCGAGAGCATGGACAACGTAAATCTCGACATACTGCTGAACAAGGACGGCCGCTATGCCGTGCGTCCGCTGATGATTGCCAACCCATACCTGTATTACTTTCTGGCACGCGAAATCTGTTCCGAACCAAATTGGGAGCTTCTGAAACGCCGTTTCAATCAGTTTTCGGACGAAAGCCATTCGCCGGTGCAGTCGTTGGCAATGCCTCTGATAGTAAGGCGTCCTGAGCCTTTCTACAAGTCGGCCACCATACTCAACTGGTGGCAAAGCTTGGAGCAACGTTCCATCGAGCTGTCGCTGGAGTATCGCTACATGTTCATTACCGATATCACCAACTGCTACGGCAGCATCGACCCGCAGTCGTTCGAAAGGGCACTCACCTGTCAAGGCACAACGTTGGAGGAGTCTGTCGGCACCGACCTCGCGCACAATATACAGCGTTACATACGCGCCATGCAGCACGGACACAACGTGGGCATTCCGCAGGGCAGCGCCTTGTTCGATTTCGTGGCCGAGATAGTGCTCGGATATTCCGACCTGCTGCTGAAAGAGAAAATAGAACGGGTGTTCGAAGAAAAAAAAATCAACGAAAAATACATCGTGTTGCGCTACCGCGACGACTACCGCATTTTTTGCAACAACAAAGATGCCCTCGACGAGATATCCTTTGCCCTGCAGTCGGTGCTGGAAAGCCTCAATTTCCGCATGAACGACAAAAAAACCAATCTCTCCGAAAGCCTTGTAACCGACGCCATAAAACCCGACAAGCTCGATTATATCTACAACACACCTATTTTCAACGGAACACACTGCGATTTCGCAAGTTTCGAAAAATACCTGCTGTACATATTGTTGTACGGACGCGACCACCAAAACAGCGGACAGCTGAAAACACTGCTCTCAGATTTGGACAAGCGGCTCGAAAAATGGATTGCCGAACACACTTTTACCCAAACACTTGGTGAATCGATAGAGATCGACGACAAGGGCAATGTGATAAAGCCGGAGCCGAAAACGGACAAAAAAGAGGAGAAAAAGGAAGCGAAAGTCGTAAAACCATCGTATATACCCGGCGGCAGCATACGCGCACAAATAGCCGTTGCCACGCAGATTGCCGCCGAAAACGTAACGGTGAGCCATTACGCACTCAAGGTGATAAGCCGCATGCTGCACCTCATGCGCGACAACGACACCAACAAAGCCGACATTATAAATCTGGTGTACAACAAACTGTGCCGCCAGCACAACTCCGACTACAACCAGCTGTGGCTGCAGCACATAACCTACCATTGGGACAAAAAACACAAGTCGCCGAAAATGCCATACACCCTGCGCCTTTGCCAGTTGGTGATGGACAAAAACACCGAACCGCTGTGGAACAACAAATGGCTCAAGGCCGAACTCACCAAAAAGTTTCCCGAAAAAAACGTGGTGGACAAAGAAATTCTGAAAAATACAACTCCGGTTATCGATTTTAAAGAAAAGTTTAAATACGACGAGTGGCTCGATGAAATTGACGAATAGTTGGAAAAAATCAATAGTGTCCAAAATAATTTTGGGAGATTTTTGTGAATAGACAGAGAATGT
>CALGGY010000003.1 GCA_937915785.1 uncultured Bacteroidales bacterium | reverse complement strand
TTGGCGGGAGCGTAGCCCAAATGCCCGTTTGTGTCGAACCGGGCGCCGGCACAGATGACGGGATGGATGGTGTCGCGAAGGGTGTCGTTCACCGTAAGGTTTATCACCACATTGCTGTCGCAACCATGCACAGTGGCATAGCGTTTCAGATAGTGTCCCGATTGGATATATACATCGGTGTCGTGGGTGAATGTGGCACCGGCGCAGATAGTATCTACAACAAAGTGACGGAAAGTATCGTTCACCGTAAGGGAAATCAGCAGATTATTGAAACAATGTGTCGTCGAATTACGCAAACGCTGAGTATAATTACCGCTTGTGGTGTACGATCGGCCGTTGGTGTCGAAAGTCTCGCCACTGCAAATAACCGGTCTTATGGTGTCGCGCAGGGTATCCATCACGGTAACGTTTATAAACACAGCATCGCACCTGTTCTGGTGCCGCACAAGCTGGAAGTAATTACCTGTGCTGCTATACGATGAGTCTCCGTAAGTGTAAGACATACCGGCACACACTGCAGTATCGATATGCAAATGCACTGTATCGAGTACCAACAAATTGACATACAGATTTTTAAAACAGCTGTCGGAGTTGCGATAACGATGCACGTAATTGTCGGTGCGATTGTATTGCTGTCCCATAGTGTCGAAAACTTCGCCCCTACATATCATTCTTCCGACGGTGTCGCGGAGAGTGTCGTTCACCGTAAGGTTGGTAACCACAATGCTGTCGCAGCCGTGCACCGAAGCAAAAGTATCTACATAAACGCCCTGATTGTAATAACGGCTGTTCCCCACCTCGTACCATCCTCCGGCACAAACAACGGGGTGGAGCGTGTCGCGGAAGGTGTCGTTTATGTGCAGACGTATCACCACCGTGCTGTCGCAGTTGTTCACCGTATGGTGCTGGTATATTATTGTGGTGTCGTGCAAAGTGCCGTGGGACGGGATGTAATTCATCAGCCCGTTGTAGGTAAAAGCGTTGCCACGGCAGATGGTATCGTGCTGTTCGGAGCGGAAAGTGTCGTTGATGTGCAGACGTATCACCACCGTGCTGTCGCAGTTTTTCGCTGTTTGGTGACGGTATATTATTGTGGTGTCGTGCAAAGTGCCGCGGGCGGGGACGTAATTCATCAGCCCGTTGTAGGTAAAAGCATTGCCACGGCAGATGGTGTCGTGCCGCTCGGTGCGGAAGGTGTCGTTTATGTGCAGACGTATCACCACCGTGCTGTCGCAGTTTTTCGCTGTTTGGTGACGGTATATTATTGTGGTGTCGTGCAAAGTGCCGCGGGCGGGGACGTAATTCATCAGCCCGTTGTAGGTAAAAGCATTGCCACGGCAGATGGTGTCGTGTCTGTGTGTGAGGAAGGTGTCGTTCACCGTAAGGTGCACCACCACATTACTGTCGCAACCGTTGCGGGCCGCGTATCGGTAAACAAAAGTCTGGGAGGTGGTGTACGCCCGTCCTTCGAAAGAAAATGTCTGTCCGGCACAGATAGTGTCGAAACGCTCGGTGCGGAAAGTGTCGCTGACGAAAAGATTTATCACCACGGTGCTGTCGCACCCGTTGCGGGCAGTGTGAGTATAAACGTATCGACCCGCTTTGTAGTACCTCATATTCACATACGGGAACGGCAATCCTGCACATACGGTGTCGTGCCGTTCGGTTCGGAAAGTGTCCTTAACAAACAGATTCACCACCACCACGCTGTCGCAGCCGTTGGAGGCTGTATGACGGAAAACGAATTGTCCGGATGTGGTATGCGGCACCCCTTGGTAGAGCATCGCACCTCCAGCGCAGATGGTGTCGTGACGCACATGACGGAAAGTGTCGCGCTCGGTCAAAACCACCACCAGATTGTGGAAACAGCCGTTGTCGTAACGCATACGCTGGGTATAAACGCCCGCCGAAGTGTAGCGGTTGCCGTTGGTGTCGAAATGCCCACCCTTGCAGATAGAACGGTGTACAGTATCGCGAAGGGTGTCGTTTACGGTGAGTACAATAACCAGATTGCGGTAGCAACCGTTTGGCGCGCGCAGATGCTGGGTGTAAACGCCCGACTCGGTATATGGTGGGTAGTTGCGACCGCTCACCGGACTACAGCCCAGATGTCCGTTGGTGTCGAGACTTGCGCCGGCACATAGCGTTCGGCGAAGGGTGTCTCGAAGGGTGTCGTTCACCGAAAGACGTAGCACCACAGTGCTGTCGCAGCCATGCGCGGAGGTGTATCGTTGCGGATAAACGCCCGGCACAAAGTAAGTGCTGTCGCCGATGGTGAAGCTACCTCCGGCACATATCGAACGCCGTTGCTCCAAACGAAAAGTGTCGTGTTTAGTAACATATATCACAAGGTCGAGAAAACATCCCGTTACCGGATGCCGCAGATACTGCCTGTAAACGCCACCATTCACGCAAGGAGGGTACGACCGCCCGTTCACCGGAATGTATCCCAAATGGCCGTTTGTGTCGAAAACCTCTCCAGCACAAATCTCAGCTCGTATAGTGTCGCGAAGGGTGTCGTTCACCGTAAGGTCGATTACGAGGTTGAAGAAACAACTATCGGGCGTACGCAGGTGCTGTGTGTAAACGCCCTGCACATAGTACGGGCCGTAATTTTGCCCGTTCACGGGCCGGTGGCCCAAATGTCCGTTGGTGTCGAACCGTGCTCCGGCACAAATTACAGGGTGTATGGTGTCGCGCAGGGTGTCGTTCACCGAAAGGTCGATAACAAGGTTGAAAACGCAACTGTCGGGGTCGCGCAGACGCTGGGTGTAAAATCCCGGCATACGGTAGCTCACCCCGTTGGTGTCGAAACTGGCGCCCGCACATATCACCGGACGTATGGTGTCGCGCACGGTGTCGGTCACAAAAAGATGGTAATAGGCAATGCTGTCGCAGGTGTCGCGCGAGACAAAATGCACCTGATACACGCCGGCAGTGTCGAACTGCAGCCCGGCATAGCGACCCGGCACACCGGGGCAGGTGGTGTCGTACACATGAACGTTGAAAGTGTCTTTCCAAATCAGCTTAAGCCGAATCACGCTGTCGCATCCGTGCACCGTGGTGAAATGGTAATAGTTGACGCCATTCTCGAAATGCCACGAGTCGTACAACCCAATATCCGGAATACTGTCCAAGCCATGGCACAAGTTGCGGGTTATCAACGTGTCGTACCCTTGATACGAAAAAATCCTCCACGTTTTCAGCTGCCAGCACCCGCTGGCCTGCGGACGGGTAAGGCTCTCGGCATAAACGTTTGTGTCGTGGTAGGTTCCGGGAGCACCCTTGCGGAACGTGCGCGCATTGCCGGTGATGGTGTAGGCGGCTCCGTTGCAAAGGTAAACAATGGTGTCCCATCTGATGGTGTCGGCCACAATAACGTAGGTTACAAGGCTGTCGTTGGCGTAACGCACGCTAAACACGGTATCGCGGGTATAGATAGTGCCGTTTATCTCTCGCGACATGCCGGCGCAAAACCTGATTGTATCCACGCTATGCCGTTGTGCCCCGACAGGCAAAGAACAAAGCAGTGCCAATAGCAGGCACAAACATGTTCCTACCATTTTCACATAGTGGGCGCACCCCGACAATCCTATTTTCAGCCTATACAACAATTAGTTAGATGTTTTTTTATCACAAAAAATATCTTGCAAAGATACTATTTTGATTCCGATAAAACGACAGAAAACCCACTATTAACATTTGCACACTCTAAATCTTTTGGCAAGTGAAAAAACTCACACAATCCACAGCCCATTTGGCATGTGGTTCCGACGGCTGTTGCGGCGCAAGGTTCAGCCCGCTTTGAACTCGTCCAAGTCGCGGCGCTCGCGTTTTGTGGGACGGCCTGTGCCTCTGTCGCGACGCTCGAAATTATATTGCCGTATCATCTGAATGCGCTCGTACTCCTCGGCGGGGGTGAGGTCGTTCATAAAATCGGGCACCAACTTGGCCCCTACCCTGTTGTGCGGCAACGCCTTCACTTCCACCACCTTGTGCAGCTGCTCGATGGTCATCTCGTACACCTCGCCCACTTTCACCTCGTGCGACGATTTTACCGGCATACCGCCAAGTTTAACCTTACCCGCCTTGCAGGCATCGGAGGCTTGCGAACGCGTTTTGTAAAGCCGCACGGCCCAAAGCCACTTGTCTATCCTAACAGTATCTTCCATGCTCTCTATTCATCGTATTCCAACCGCACATTATCCACCCAAAGCACATTGTCCAAATTGCCGCAATAAGCTCCCTGACTGGTGGAGGTTATCATAAGTATGGCGTGTGTGGGTTGCTCGTCGGCGTCGGCCCATGCGTTCTCGTCTATCGGCACAATCTTGCCTTTTTTGTTCTTTGCGTAGAAACAGCGGTCGTGATCCTTGCCTATCAGCCCTTTGTAGCTCTTGTATCCCGGGTCTTTGCTTGCGTCGCCATACACCACGGGTATGCGGTAGTTCTTCACCCATCCGCCCGACGACTTGCCGATATGCACCCATGCTGTGCCCACTCGTTTGGCTGTGATATTGCCGCTGGCGTCCTCGCTGCGACGCTGCAATATCAGAATCATCTCGGCAGGGTCTTGCCCTTTGTATGTGCCTTTGCTTGTGGTCGTGCATCTGGTTATCACTCCGCTCTGCGAGATGCTGGCCTTGTAGTCGAGCACCAATGCCGTGGGACGCAGGGTAAACGCCACACCCCAATTCATATTTTTGTACGGTTTGCGCACATTGCTGACAGGCTCTATATTGTGTCCCCAAAAGATGCTGCCGCCCGCAAGCACCTCTATATCGACCAGACCTATCACCTTGCAGGACACCAAACGGTTCTCCAATTTGGCGCAAAGGCCGGTAGGGCCTTTATCCGGTGTTACCGAAAGATTGGTCTTGACAACACCCGACACTTTGGCGTATGCGTTAGACGTACCCCATATAGTGTTGGAATTCAGCACCTTATTACCTTTAATAGTATCACGTTTGCCGATGTCGTATATACGGCGCGTGTTGCCACCAAGCAAAAACGACTCGTCGATATCGCGCACTATCCATTGCTCAAAATCGCCGTACATAACGCGTTTCTGCACTTGCGAAAAGAGATTTCCGCCTGTAAAAACGAGCATCTGCAGTGCAACTGCTCCCAATAATAATTGTTTCCTGTTCATCGCACTTTGTTCCATATTTTTGTTACCACTGATTTGGGCAGGCCGTTCACAAAAGAGGGCACTATGTGGTTGAGCAAGCCCGGAGTAATGCACCTGCGTCGGCGGAAAAGGGCTCTCAGCGCCGACCGCACGAGCTTTTGCGGCGTACGCATTATGCCCAAGCGTATGGCCAGGCGCTGATAACGCTCGCTGAGGTTGTACAGGGGCGTTGCCACCGCTCCGGGACATACGGCGGTTACGCCCACCCCATAAGAGCGCATCTCGAAATACAGCGATTTTGTAAAACTCCTAAGATAGGCCTTGGTGGCCGAATACACTGTTATTCCCGGTACCGGGATTTTTGCCGCCATCGACGACATGGTAAGCATATATCCGTAGCCGCGTTTTTTCATTGCTTCGCCAAAAAGCATCATCAGGCGCATAGGAGTTTCCACATGTAAATGAAGCATGGCAAGGGCTTTGGCGCAATTTTCAGAGTTCAGCTCTTCGAAAAAGAACATTCCGGCGTTGTTTACCAAAATATCCACCTCAATATTGCTCTCTTTGCAGAAATCGAACACCTCTTGGGCAGCCGATATTGTAGCAAGGTCTTTGTAAAGGGTTGCACACCGCACGCCAAACTGTTTCTCAAGTTCGGATGCCACGGTGGCGAGCCTGTCATGCTGGTTGCTCACCGCAACAATGTTGCATCCCAAGGATGCCAACTGGCGTGCGTATTCGAGCCCCATGCCCGATGTGGCACCAGTTACAAGAGCGGTGCACGGGGCACCTCGTTTTTCGCAAAGCTGGCGGATGGCCTTATGTGGGGTCATCGCTGATTACAGATTGATGAAATACGGCAGACGGGCCTGAAGGGGGTCCATCGTGCATATTTTCTCCACTTCGCCAAGAGCACGGTATTTGCCGTACTGCTTAGGCATAAGCAGGCGGGCACGTTCGTCCTCGCTTGTCATGCTGAGCAGTTCTATAAATGTGGTGGGCACTTCGGGATAGCTCTTAAGCGAATATTTTTTTATTCCGGCTTTGGCGGCGGCTATTCTCAGCGCGAGGTCGAAACCGCCGAGAGTGTCGACAAGGCCGATTTTGATGGCGTCGCGGCCGGTCCACACTCTTCCGCGGGCTATGCTGTCCACCTGCTCCACTGTAAGGCCTCGTCCTTCGGCCACACGGCTACAGAAAGTTACGTAAAAGTCCTCCACGTTTTTCTGCCACATGGCGCGTGCCACCGGCGACAGCGGACGGGTTACCGACATTGCGGCGGAGTTTTTGTTTGTGGTAACGGTGTCGAAAGTGATGCCCAATTTGTTTTTAAGCATGGTGCCCACTTCGGGAACCATACCGAAAACGCCTATGGAGCCGGTGATGGTGGTGGGCTGGGCCACTATGGCGGTGGCATAGCACGACATCTCGTATCCGGCCGAAGCCGCAAGGTCGCCCATCGACACTACCACGGGTTTGCGCTCCTTGGCACGACGCACGGCGTTTGTGATTATCTCCGAAGCAGTTACCGCTCCGCCTGGCGAGTTCACCCTAAGCACAATGGCTTTCACGTTGTCGTCGTCGGCAGCCTCATCGAGGGCTTTGGATATGTTGTGCGAATAAACGTTGATGTCGTGTCCTTTGCCCTGCACCACTTCGCCTTCGGCATAAATAACGGCAATCTTGTCCTTCGACATTTCGGCTTTCACCGTGGTAACATAATCCGACAGCGAAACCATGGCAAGGTCCTTCACTTTGTCCACGCCTTTTATGGCTTTTACCATCGCCTCTTTCACATCGTTTTCGAAGCCAAGCACGTCAACAAGTCCAGCCGCATAGGCATCGGCGGCCATAAAAGCGGTGAGGCTGTCGGCAATTTCGTTGAGCCGTGCCACGGGTATGTTGCGCGATTTCGACATCTGCGGCAGCGCCTCGTTCCAGATGCTTGCGATGTAAGTACGTATCTGCTCGCGGTTGGCCTCGCTCATTTTGTTCATGGTGTACATCTCGCCGGCGCTTTTGAAAGCGTTGTTGTTGGGACGCACAAGGTCAACTTTCACCTCCAGCTTGTCCAGCAGGTCTTTCACAAACATGGCTTCGGCGGCAATGCCGGTAAACTCCAGCATTCCGGCCGGATTCAAGTACACCTTGTCGGCGATGGAGGCCAAAAAATACGATTTTTGGGTGTATTGGTCGGCGTAGGCATATACAAACTTGCCCGATTTTTTGAATTTCGCTATGGCGTCGCGTATCTCTTGCGTGGTGGCCCATCCGCCGTCATACAGCGGACCGCATTTTATCAGCACACCGCTTATCTTGCTGTCGTCGGCGGCATTGTTCAGCGAACGCAGAATAGCGTCGAGCGACACGGGCTTCTGATTGGAGACAAGGGCTTCCAACGTGGAGGCCTCGCGTTCCTGCATGGGGTTCGACAAATCTATGGTAAGCACCGATTTGTCCTTGACGAAAACGCTGGACTGGCTGCCGATACTGGCCGCAATGCCTATCACAACGATGAAAAATACAATACCTATAACTATATTGGCAAGCAAAAATCCCAAACCGGAGGCCAACACTGTTTTCCAAAAACTGTTTTTCATATATTTAATTTCTTGGTTTATAATTATTATTACAATTTAGCAAGAAAAGCCGTTACGTTGGTTTCGATACGTTTTTCGGTGTCGTCCGATTCCGATTTAACGAACTTTTCGCCCACAATTTTTTCATAAAGTTCTATGTATCTGTCTGTTACCCGATCTATAAATTCCAGTGTCATTTCGGGCACTTTTTGTCCGGCTTTGCCTTGAAAACCGTTTTCCATCAGCCATTCGCGCACAAACTCCTTGGAGAGCTGGCGTTGTTTTTCGCCATTGCGCAGGCGCTCTTCGTAGCCTTCGGCGTAGAAATAGCGCGACGAGTCGGGAGTGTGTATCTCGTCTATAAGCATTATTTTGCCGTCCTTTTTACCGAACTCGTATTTTGTGTCAACGAGTATAAGTCCCTGTTTGGCAGCCATTTCGGTGCCACGCTGGAACAGTGCGTAGGTGTATTTTTCCAGTTGTTCGTAGTCGTCGCGGCTCACCAGTCCCTGACAGATAATCTCTTCTTTGGAGATATTCTCGTCGTGGCCTTCGTCGGCCTTGGTGGTTGGGGTGATTATCGGGGAGGGGAATTTCTGGTTTTCCACCATGCCCTCGGGCAGTGGCACTCCGCAGAGCTCACGTTTGCTGGCTTTGTATTCGCGCCACGAGCTTCCGGCAAGGTATCCGCGTATCACCATCTCAACTTTGAATGGTTCGCATCGATGACCCACGGTAACCATGGGGTCGGGGGTGGCTATTTTCCAGTTGGGCAGTATGTCGGAAGTGGCGTTGAGGAACTTGGCGGCAATCTGGTTCAGCACCTGACCTTTGTAGGGTATGCCTTTGGGCAGCACCACGTCGAATGCCGATATACGGTCGGTTACAACCATGGCCAAATATTTGTCGTCAATATTATAAACGTCTCTCACTTTGCCTTCGTAGAGGCTTTTTTGCTTGGGAAAACTGAAATTGGTTTTTACTACTGCTTTCATGACAATATAAATGTTTATTCTTGTTCTAATTTTTTAGCAAAAAAGGTGAAGTTCACTTTGCCGTAGTGGCGGTGCTGCCAAAAATGTGGATGTCCATCAAAAGAGTGTTCGGCCGGATGTTCGAGAATAAAGATACCGTCGCCGGTGAGCAGGTCTTTTTCGAAAACGAGGTCGGGAAGCTTGGGCAGGTCGGGCGAGGAATACGGCGGGTCGGCGAAAACGATGTCGAATTTGCGGTATGCGCGTTTCAGCATGTCGAACACGTCGGCGCGCACCACCCGCATATTGTCTATCCCGAATTTCTCGGCAGTTTTGCGGATAAAATCCACGCAGCGGTTGTTTATCTCCACGGCGGTAACGTTTTTGGCTCCTCGCGAAACGAACTCGAATGCCACGGCTCCGGTGCCCGAAAACAGGTCCATAACGGTGCTTTCTTCGTAATCCACGTAGTTGTTGAGGATATTGAAAAGGCTTTCGCGCGCCATGTCGGTGGTGGGACGCACGGGCAGCTCCTCTTTGGGTTCTATGCGTCTGCCTTTCAGGGTGCCGCTGATGATACGCATAGGTCAGCCGATAGTTAGTATATATTTGTAAATGTGCACTTTGCGCAACTCCATTTCGTCTATGGCGAGCGGGCGGCCGGTGTTGAGGGTAGCCGTGCCGAAATAGGGGCTTATGCTTTGGTACCACTCCCTGTCCAATTGGCCGGAGAGGCTTATCTCGGCTTGTTCATTGCGCAGCTGCATGTTTCGCGACACATTGAGGGCTATATACAACGCCTCCGACTTGGATGTGCATGGGTAGGTGTTGGCCATCAGCAGTTTCTGATCCACAAACACTGCCAAGTCCACAAAGCCCTCGCGCACGTTGAGTGCCATCAGCGGTTTTGTCTTGCTTTTTGCGGCAAGGTGCTGGCTCTCGGCAAGTATCGAGTGCTGGCAGCGATGTTTCATCTTGGGTGCCAGTATCTTAAGGGCCGGCACCATGGCATTTGTGGTTACAAAAACACAATAAGCCTGCATTCTTTCGGAGTAGTCCACTTTAATCTCGTCCTTGTTGTCCAATTTGCAAACGAGTTGCAGATACTGCCTTTCGCAGCCTTTTTTGTACAGGTGTTCGGGTATCCATGCAAATTTGGAGGCGGGTTCCACCACCACCACTTCGGCATACGACGAGAGGTGGAGCGCCAGCTTTTCGAAAATCTGCCGCAGCTGCATCATCATTGTTGCCACGGATTGGGGCATGTCGCAGCTAACATCGCCAACGGCAAGCAATTTGTTGCTTAACGAAACCACTGAAAAAGAAAATCCATTTGCTGAAAGGCAAATGGATAATTTCTTGTCGCCTTCTTGGATACGAGTATCCGAAGATATAAAACTGTTTATTGTGTACGACATTTGTTTTGTTTTGTTTTTATTCGAAGTTTCCGTCGGTAACGGGGTTTTCCATATCACCGACTTTCCATCCGGCGTATTTTCCGGGCACGCGTTCTATCTCGGCAATTTTGTTTATCACAGACTGATTGTCGAGGTCCCAGAGGAGGTCTTTCAGGTCCACTTTAACTTCGAACACCGGCACTTGGAATCCGCCGCGTTCTATCTGTCCGGCATTGGAGGTGAACTGCAGGCGTTCTTTACCGTCCTGTTGTTTAACGGGAACGTATTTGAGTTCCATGAGCTCTTGGTCGGTGATAGCTGTGGTGTCGCCCTGTTTGGAAACCTTGATGAGTTTTTTCTCGTCGCGCAGTTTTTCAAGAGGGTTCATGAACACGGTATCGCGGCGTATGTAGCCTTGTTTCAGAGCTTCGGACTCGGTCATGTCCTCGGGCACTACTTTCACCACTTCTTTCTTTACAACGGGCTGTTTGCCTTGCTGCAGATCGATAATCAGGGAATCGAGGTTGGCGGCATATTTGCCATAAACCATTTTGTGGGCCTCCTGCAACGTTCTGATAACTTTCAGCTTTTCAGCCACGGCATCGCGACGACGGTTGCATTCGTCCTCGAAACGCATGGGAGTTACAATGCTTCTATATACCAATATTCCCAGTACGATTATTGCCGCTATCAATGCAGTGTGAAGAATAATTTTTCCTGCTTTCATTTTGTTATACTTTGTGTTATACTTATTTATTTGTTTATTTTCCGTGTTTTTCAGATTTGCAAATATACACAGTTTTTTTCAAATAACGAAGAAGTTTTTATCTTTTTTTTATCCACCGTGTTATCAACAGCATGATTATCACGGTGTTTGGCCGTTATCATTCTTGTTCCAGATGATGTACTTGCACGGTGCAGCCAACAATTTGTGCAATTCTTTTTGCCAGTTGCTCGGCGCAATACACCGAGCGGTGCTGTCCGCCGGTGCATCCGAAATTGACCTGCAGGTTTTCAAATCCGCGCTGCATGTATCGCTCCACCGATTTGCTCACCATGACGAAGGCATGGTTTACAAACTGCTCCACTTCAGGTTCCTTTTGCAGGAAATCGATAACGGGCTGGTCGTTGCCGGTGTACTGGTGGTATTGCGGGTAGCGACCGGGGTTGGGCAATGCGCGGCAGTCGAACACATAGCCGCCGCCGTTGCCGTTTTTGTCGTAAGGGTAGCCGCGCTTGAACGAGAAGCTGTTCACCGTTACGGTAAGTTGCCCTTTGGAGGCCGCTGCACACGAAATCTGCCGAAGCCCGTCGCTGGCTATCATCAGTTTCAGAACTCGGTAAAGCTCCGGACAATCGGCAAGCAACGAACTATCGTTCAACACCTTGGCAATATTTTCCAATGCTGGAGCTATGCTATGCACAAAATGCTCCTTGCCTTCGAACAGACCGCGGTAACCGTAGGCTCCGAAGGCCTGCATTATGCGCAACAGCACAAAGCGGCTGAGGGTTTGCATAAACTGGGGTTTGTCCTGCCCAAGTTCGTTGCCAAAGGCTTGGTAATAGTAATCGGCCAAACGCTGGCGGGCGTCATCTGGAATTCCGGCTTTGGCGTCGTAAAGGAGCGAGGCGAGGTCGTAGTGCGGAGCGCCCTGCCGGCCACCCTGATAATCAATAAAATAGACATCGCCGCCAGAGAGCATGATGTTGCGCGACTGGAAATCGCGGTATAGGAAAAACTGGTGCGGCACGGATTCTATCTGTGCGATGAAAGTGTCGAAATCGGTCTCGAGCAGCTGTTCATCGAAAGGTATGTGCGCCAGTTTCAGAAAATCGTATTTGAAATAGTTCAAATCCCATTGCATGGACTGACGGTCGAACGCCGGGCGTGGGTAAGCGTGCCCGAAATCGGCTGTGGTGCCGGCTTTCTGCAATGCCACAAGGCCGTCTATCACATTTTGGTAAATAGGTTCGATGGTTTGTTTGAAATCCGCACCCTCATGGCGATGGGCGCAGACAAAATCGTAAAGAGTTTGGTTGCCAAGGTCCTGCTGCAGGTAGGTTGTGCGGTCGGCAGAGATGGCATAAATCTCCGGCACATGGATGCCTTTGCCGCGGAAAAAGTCGGTGTAATAGAAAAAGGCCTCGTTTTCGCGGATGTCGCTGTTGACGGCGGCTATGCAGGCATGCGAACGGCCTTTCAGCCGGTAATAGCTGCGTGCCGAGCCGTGTGCCGAAACGGCTTCCTTTTCAAGGCAGGGCTCGCCGGACCATTGTTTGAAAAGTTTTTCCATAGGGGGGGGTCATTTTTTTGTCCTTCGCACCAGCATCACCATGGAACCGGCAAGGCCTATTGCCACAAAGACAAGGGTGAACAGTGGGAATTTGAGAGCATCCACCCATTGGTCGAGCTTGACGCCGACAAACACGCACACAAGCACAATGGCAACGAGCTCCATACCGAGGGCGGAGTACTCGGCGTAGGCTTGCAGTGGCGACTTCTTGCCTTTTTTTTGTGGCATAAGTTAGTCTTCGCTGGTTTCGGGTTCTTGGTTTTGGGCCGCATTGAAGGCAGCTTCGGTGTCGCGATACATCTTGCAAGTGCCTACGAACTTGGCTCCCGGTTCGATGGACAGTTTGTTTATCACTATATCGCCCTGAACCACTGCTGTGGAGTCGAGGCTGAGGAGTTCTTTCACTGTAACGTTGCCGCACACCGTGCCTATGATGTTGGCGTTTTGGCAGATGATATTTCCGCGCACGTTGCCATTTTCACCCACCACGAGCTTGCCTTCAAGAACGATGTCGCCCTCAAGGGTGCCGTCCATGCGAAAATCGCCCGATGCTTTGATGTTGCCTTTTATTTCAGTGCCTTGCGATATTGTGTTGATTGCACCGGCAACTCCGTTTTCTGATGCTTTTGCCATAGCTTGCAATTATTTTTTATTGTCGTTTGATAATGTTTTTCGGAAGTGCAAATTTACGTTTTTTTTTCGATACAAACAAAACAAATGCATCCGTTTTTTTCAACCTTGCCTGCAAAAGCTTCTACACAAGTCGTTAAAAAACAATTGCCAACATAAAGAAAAAAAACGTACCTTTGCAAAAAAAAACGATGAGGAAAATACACCTGCGCGCCCTTGAGCCAACCGACATAGAAAGCATGTACCGCTGGGAGAACGATGAAACTCTGTGGACCACCAGCAACGCCCACGCGCCGTTCAGCAAACACATGCTTACACAATATATTATAGAAAGCCAGCACTACGACCTGCAAACGGCCAAACAGCTGAGGCTGGTGATAGAGGACAACGGACAAACAGTGGGCTGCATAGACCTCTGCAACATCGATGTTTTCAACCACCGTGCCGAAATTGGAATACTGATAGACAAGGACTTCCGTCGGAAAGGCTACGCCACCGCCGCTATTTTGGGACTGTGCGAATACTGCAGACAGCACTTGCAGATGCACCAGCTCTGCGCGGAAATTCTTGCCGAGAACGAGCCGTCGCTGCGGCTGTTCGAAAAATGCGGTTTCACGCATACAGGCACCAAAAAGGACTGGTTTTTCGAAAACGAACAGTGGAAAGATGTGGAAATCTATTACAAACCTATGTAAATATATCATTCTCAGAAATTTGCACAAACAGACAAGTTTTTTTGCCCCGCACATCGATTTTTTTTGTAAATTTGCCTTTCGTAAAACAGAAAGCTTCTAAAACGTAAAATATTATGATACAACGCATTCAATCATTTCTATTGGTACTTGCCCTTGTGGGATTTGTACTGCTGTTCATGTTCCCCACCGCCACTTTCGAGGCTGGCACCACCACATCAAGCCTTACACTGATGCCTGGCGAAAACACAATGAACGAAGAAACCGGCGAAGCTTTCGTGGCGCAAAACTCTGTGTTGCTGATGGTTATGGCCATTGTTTTGGGCATTGGCACGCTGGTGAGCATTTTTTTGTACAAAAACCGCATACGCCAAATGCGTTTTGTTTCGATGCTGGGACTTATCAACTTGGTTTACATTGGAATAATGTTCCTTGCCACCATTCCCGACGCTGAAAAGACTCTTTCCCGCATGGGCGAAGTTAGCACCACATACTCGGTAGGAACTTTTATACCTGTCATCACCCTGATACTGATAGTGATAGCCCAGCGTTGCATCCGCAGCGACGAAATGAAAGTGCGCGCCGCCGACAGAATTAGGTAATCCGCTATCAATCAACCTGTTTGGAAAGCAACAAAAATGCAACAAATTTTTAATCACATTTTTTTGCACAGATAAAAAATAATTGCTACTTTTGCAGTTCGAAAATTAACACATAAAAAAATAAACTAACACATTAAAACACAATGAAAAAAGTAACATTTTTTTTAGCAAGCGCAATGTTTGTAGCAGGCATGATGTTCTCCTGCGGAAACAACAATGCTGAAACCACCGAAGAAGACACCAACGCCGCTACCGAAGAAGTAGTAGCCGAAGAAGCTCCCGCTCCTGCCGAAGCCGCAGCTCCCGCCGCCACCAGCAAAGAAGAAATTCTGAGCAAAGCCCGCGAAGCCGGTCAAGCAAAATGCAACTGCTACAAAACCGATGCCGCTTCGGTTGAAAACTGCTTCAAAGCTATCCTCGACCAGACCTACGCCGCTTACAAAGACGACGCTGATTTCCAAGCCGAGATGAAAGCCGAGTACAACCGCTGCATCAAGGAAAAAGCAACCAACGCAGCAAAAGAAGCTGGCGACAAAGCTCTGAAAGCTGGTGCCCAGGCCGCTTCCGACGCCGCCACCGACGCTCTGAAAAACCTCAAAAAATAATAGAGATTTTTAATACAATAAAAAGACAGGCACAGGCTGCCTGTCTTTTTTCGTAACCAAAAACCACACTGCCATGCCCACAATACTCGCCATAGAATCGTCGTGCGACGACACCTCTGCCGCCATATTGCGCGGCGACCGTCTGCTTTCCAACGTTATTGCCAGTCAGGATGTGCACCGGCAATACGGCGGCGTGGTGCCCGAGCTGGCATCGCGCGCGCATCAGCAGAGCATTATCCCTGTGGTGGACACCGCCATTCGCAAGGCGGGCATCGACAAAAAAGAGATAGACGCGGTGGCTTTCACCCGTGGTCCCGGACTGCTTGGCTCGCTGCTGGTGGGGGTGTCGTTTGCCAAGAGCTTTGCACTGGCTTCGGGCATACCGCTGATAGAGGTGAACCACCTGCAGGCCCACGTGCTGTCGCATTTCATCAAAGAAACGGACGACAGCGATGTGCCGCAGTCCCCTTTCATCTGCCTGCTGGTGTCGGGCGGGCACACGCAGATTATACTGCTGAAAAGCCATTTTGAAATGGAGATTTTGGGCAGCACCATCGACGACGCCGCCGGCGAAGCCATCGACAAGGCAGCAAAAATCATGGACCTCGGCTACCCGGGCGGCCCAATAATAGACCGATTGGCCAAGGACGGCGACCCACTGAAATTCCACTTCGCAGAACCCCATATCCCTGAACTGAACTACAGTTTCAGCGGCATCAAGACATCGTTTCTGTATTTTCTGCGCGACCAGCTGGCCCAGAATCCCGACTTTGTTGCCGAAAACCAAGCCGACCTCTGCGCCTCCATACAGCACACCATCGTCAGCTTTTTGCTGAAAAAGCTTACCAAAGCCATGAACAAAACAGGCATACGTCAGGTAGCCATAGCCGGCGGAGTGTCGGCCAACTCGTACCTGCGCGAAAACCTTGTACAGCTCGGCAAAAAGCACAGCTGGAAGGTGTTTCTGCCCAAAAAACAGTTCTGCACCGACAACGCCGCCATGGTGGGCATTGCCGGATATTTCAAATACCTCAACGGCGACTTTGCCGACATTTCGCTTCCGCCGTACACGAGGTAGTATGAGTTCGGAATTGGCAGGCGGGAGTTGGCAGGTGTGAGTTTGATGCTTTTTATTATTGACATACATTTTATTAACATTTGACCCAAGAGAAAAAAAATGACAAAATTGTTTACAAAAATAATAGCTCTTGCGGCGATACTCACCACCACTTTTTCGTGTCGTTCGCAGCAAAGCGTTGAACTCACAGTGCCGGAAAGTCAGCTGCGCACGGAGATTGCCCAAATGCTGATGGTAGGTTTCCGTGGCACCACACTTACCACCGACAACCATATCTACAACGATATCAAAGAGTTGAAGATCGGCGGAGTGATACTGTTCGAATACGACGCCCCGTCGCGCAAGCGTCCGCGCAACATAACATCGCGCCAACAGCTGAAAAAGCTCTGCTCCGACCTGCAGGCCATAAACCAAGAAACGCTGCTGATAGCCATCGACCAAGAGGGCGGCATGGTGTCGCGGCTTAGGCCTAAATACGGGTTCCCGGCGTTTGTGTCGGCCAAAGGCATGGCAGCGTCGGACAGCACCGCCTATTGGGCAAACCTCACGGCAAAAACGCTGAAAAATCTCGGCATTAACCTGAACTTTGCCCCCTGCACCGACGTTGACATAAATTCCGACTGTCCGGTTATTGGCGCACTGGGACGCAGTTTCTCCGCCTCGCCCGATGTCGTGGCGCGTCACGCCAAGACTTGGATAGAAGGGCACCGGAAATACCGTGTGCTTTCGTGCGTGAAACACTTCCCCGGACACGGCAGCTCCGAAAGCGACACCCATCTCGGCATCGCCGACGTGTCGGAAACATGGAGCGACAAGGAACTTATCCCCTACCGCCAGCTGATAAAGGACAACGTGGTGGATTTGGTGATGACATCGCACGTTTTCAACAGCAATTTGGACTCCGTGTGGCCCGCCACCCTCTCGGAAAAGGTTATCACCGGACAGCTCCGCAACCGCTTGGGTTTCAAAGGAGTGGTGGTTACCGACGACCTTGCCATGGGTGCCATGGTGCAACAGTACTCCTTCGACACTGTGCTTAGCCGTGCCATACTTGCCGGCGCCGACATACTTTGCCTATCCAACAACGGTAGCACCTACGACCCCGATATTGCCGCCAAAGCCATCAACATCATCACCGAGAAGGTGAAAGACGGCACCATACCCGAAACACGCATACACGAGTCGTACGACAGGATAATGGAGATGAAAAATAGGATAAAATAACGGAGTTGGCTTCTACCCTATCTTAATTTCGGCACCGTCCTCATCCACAGACAGTTCAACCTCCACGCCAAGCGGAAGGGCGAGGTTTTCGGTGCCCACATGACCAAAATTTTGGCAGAACAGCACCGGATAGTCGTAGTCCGCAACAGCCTCAACCACAATCTCTTCCGCCGTTTTGCCGAAAGGAATGGCGTTGTCGTGCATATCGCTCATGGCTCCCACAAGCAAGCCCTTGAGAACGTGCAACTTGCCCGTGCGTTTGAGATTCTGCATCATGCGGTCGATATGGTAGAGGTATTCGTCCAAATCTTCGATAAAAAGTATCTTGCCTGCGGTGTCGATGTCGGAGGCGGAGCCGCAAAGACTGTAAAGGATAGAGAGGTTGCCGCCGACCAGCTGTCCACGGCAACGGCCCGGACGGTTGAGTTGCGACGAGGGCGCATGCAGTTGCAACGCATTGTATCCGTGCAAGTTGCCGAACAGAGCCGCCTTCAGGCTCTCCGTGGAGGGATAGGGCTTTCCCGTGGCATTGGCTGGGATGTTGAGTGGCATGGTGGCATGTAAAGTGCTGATGCCAAGATTTTTGTTGATATGCGAGTGCAGCACTGTAACATCGCTGTAACCCACAATCCACTTGGGATGGCGGGCAAAAGCCGAAAAGTCGAGTCGGTCGATAATACGCACAGTGCCGTAACCGCCACGTGCACAGACTATTGCCTTAATGTCGGGATTGTCGAGATAGTGCTGCAAAACGTCGGCACGGAGGTCGTCGGAGCCAGCAAACTGATTGTCGGCAGCAAAAAGACGGTCGTCGTAAACCACCTCAAGTCCCCACGAGCGGAAAAGCTCCACCGTAGGCTGGATTTCCTCGGGCGACACCTTGCGGGCAGTGGCCACAATGGCTATTTTATCACACTTTTTCAAAAAATTAGGACGAATCATAAATATCTAATTTTAAAATCGTTACACAACCGCAACCGCAATAATTGGCAACGACACACATTGCGCAAAAATAACGAAAAAAGTAAAAAGGAGCAAGCAAATATACTATTTTCAATTCATTGACGTTTATTTCGCGGTAAAAAAAACAACTGTATGACAAGAAAATTAACGATACTACTGATAGCCATAGCTGCCGCCACCTTGTGCAACGCTCAGAATATCAAAGCCTTCGTAACGTCGGGAGCCACCCTTTCTCAAATCGATGGCGACGAGGTTTACGGTTTCAAGAAATTCGGCTACGTGGGCAGCGTTGGAGCGCTGATTCCTCTGGAGAGCAAGGAACGGTGGCTGGTGAGCTTGGAAGCGATGTTTTCGCAACGCGGCGCTCGCGAGGAACGCTCATACAACTCGTATCATTACAAAGTAACACTGCCATACATCGAAATACCCGTGATGGCGCACTTTGCCGACCCAAAGGGCGGGTGGACTTTCGGCGTGGGCTTTTCGTACAGCCGTCTGATGGGCACCCCTAAAGAGACTTTCCACTACGACACCACGGGATTCATCCCCGACACCAAGGCGCCGTTTATCAAAAACGACTTTGCTGTAATTGCCGACATACGGTTCAAAATTTGGCGCGGACTGAAATTCAACGTGCGTTACCAATACTCGCTGGCCCCGATAAAAAAAGACTGGGATTTCCAAATACGAAGCAGCCGAGGCGACGAGTTCAACGAACACTGGACCCGCAACGCCTACAACAACAGTCTGTCGGCACGATTGATATGGGTTTTCGGCGACAACGCCGGCACCACCTACAAACAGAAAAACAAAAGACGATAATATGAGAAAAGCACTCTTCGCCGGCAGTTTCGACCCCATCACCGTGGGACACGTGGACATCATCCACCGTGCCATGCCCCTTTTCGACCACATCACCGTGGCCGTAGGCACCAACATCGGGAAAAAAACACTGTTCGACCTCGACACCCGCCGCCGCTGGGTGCAGATGACCTTTGCCGAAATGCCCAACATCAGCACCGACACCTACTCCACAGCCACCATCGACTACTGCAAAGCCCACAATATCAATTTCTTGATACGTGGCATACGCAATCCCAACGACCTTGTTTACGAACAGGAGATAGCCCTGCTCAACCGCCGTCTGGCCCCTGAGGTGGAGACCGTTTTCCTGCTCACCGACCCGCAATATATCGACGTAAGCTCGTCGGCGGTGCGGGAGTACGTGGCATTTGGCAAAGACCCCTACGAACTGCTGCCCCAAGCCATACGCAACGATTTTTCAACCGAAGTTAAAAATTTAAAAACCAAATAGTTATGACCCCACGAGTAAGCATAATAATGGGCAGCACCTCCGACCTGCCGGTAATGGAGAAAGCCTGCCAGTTTTTCGAAGAGATGGAGATACCTTTCGAGGTGAACGCCCTTTCGGCGCACCGCACCCCCGCCGAGGTGTCGGAATTTGCCAGAAACGCCCACAGCCGCGGCATTGAGGTGATTATTGCCGGCGCAGGCATGGCCGCCGCCCTGCCGGGCGTGATAGCCGCCGGAACCCACCTGCCAGTGATAGGGGTGCCAATCAAAGGCAGCGTTTTGGAAGGCTTGGACGCCACCCTCGCCATTCTGCAGATGCCTCCAGGAATACCCGTGGCAACAGTAGCCATAAACGGAGCCCAGAACGCCGCCATACTCGCCGCCCAGATAATGGCCAACGGCGACGCCGCCCTCCGCGAAAAAATGATTGCATACAAACAAGGACTGAAAGACAAAATAGTGAAAGCCAACGCAGAGCTGGCAAAACTTGAATACAAGTTCAAATGCTGAAGGCGAAAAATATATTTTCAAATAAGTGCAAATATAAACATTAACAAAAAAATATGATTTTTTGAAATATAGCTCATAACACATATTAGAACAAGGACTCAACGCCTTTATTTTCAAAGTGATGAAATCTGGTAAATTTTAATTTGCAACGAAAATAAATGAGCGAGTAGTTCACGTCGAATGGCGTGAATTGTTTTTGCTTATTGGTTGCAACGGTTTACCAGAGCCTTTCACTTTTGATAAGCACATACAAAAAAACAATTTCACGCTTTTTTGTTTTTGTAATGGCCAAAAGTCCGCAAAAAAAACAAAATATGGGAAACAAATCATTACAAAAGGGAAAAAATATAAACGATTTCAAGACATCTATTATTTTAGTAAACTACAATTCAACAAATTATACAATAGACTGCATATATTCGATAAGGAAACGAACCTCAAAATCAGAAACATACGAGATTATTGTGGTTGATAACAACTCAAGGACGGATGAAAGGGAAAAACTCAAAGACTGGCTCAACAGAAATGAGCAAAGCGAAATAAAAAAAATATTTTTGAAAAAAAATAAAGGTTTTACAGGTGGCAATATGGAAGGTGTCAAAATAGCCAAAGGTAAATATATCTACCTGTTAAACAATGATTGTATTTTAATCAACGATGTCATCTCAATTCTTTGCGACTTTATGGACAACAATAAAAATGTGGCTGCGGTTTCACCTCAAATGCTCAACGATGAAGGAAATCCAGTACCTGCATTTTCATACATGCCAACGGTTTATAACAAATGGTTTGGCAACAAAGTCGCAAACTTAACAAACCCTACTAAATACCCTTACAGAAAGAAAGTATACAAGCAACCAATAAAAGTGGAAGTAATAACAGGAGCTTCAATGTTTTTAAGGAACACCTCTTTTTACGACATCGGATACATGGACATATCATACTTTTTATATTTGGAAGAAGAAGATTTGTGTATGAATTTTGCAAGACACAACTACGACATCTATCATGTTCCAGAAGCCGTCATTCAACATTTTGGAAGCAAAAGCACCATTCGAAATTTAGACATATCAAGAGAATATTATATCTCACTTTGTTATTTTCTACGAAAATGGTACACACAATCAGAATATCAAATAATAAAAACACGTTACATCATACGCGAATTGTTTGGCAGCATAAGGTCTAAAGACAGATTTAAACTTTTCCTATTCCTCTTGAAAGGAGCTCCTCAAAAATACTCATTGAGATATAAACAATAATTACATATGTAAAAGTCCACAACCCTGCCACAGCAAGGCCGTGAACTTTTTTCCATCAAACAAAAAAAATATGCAAATCGAAAGCCAAGCTTTCAATTTGCACAAAAGAATGCATAACTCACCAAATCATAATTATTTGACTATCCACAAACAAGTTGAATTTGTTTAAACTTAACGAAACATCTTTTGCATTTTTTCCCTCTCTTTTTTCCACTCGATTGCTTTGTGTAATTTTGAAATACACTCATCAATTTCTTCAACCGATGCAAACACAATGCTTGCACCTGCTGAATTACGTTGAACTTCAGTTTTGGCTTTGGAAGTTCCATAATTCATATTTCCCCAAAAAAGGCTATTACTCCATCCTCCAGAAAGTGTTTTCGAGACAACTTCGTCCGTGGACATTTTATCAGTCTCAATTATCAAAAAACAATCTCCATTGTCATCCACATGAAATTTTGCCCAAACATTAACTCCTTTCTCGTGATACCAATTTCCGTCAGCCATAAAAAAGATATACTGATCTGCGAACATTACGTTTTTTATGCGCTTTGATATTTGTTTTACAGAAGAACTCTTAGCTTGATCCATCCATTTAGCATAAACAGCCTTAGCTTTTTCCAATGCGCGCATAAATTCCTTTAATTTATACTGTTTGAATCTTGACAATGCAAAATTATCATTTGAAACCTGCATCGTAAGATAAATTTCGGAACTCTTCACATCGCTATCTGTTAGAATACCATATATGGTACTGTCTGCGATGAAAGTGTCAATTTGCACGAGTTTTGCGGCCGGGTCATCCTGTACATTGGCGATTTTAGAAACAAAGCACAATGCAAGACCAATGGTTAAAAATACTTTTTTGAACATAACATATAACTTTTTATTTGTTTGCACCCATCCGAGCCAAGATGAGCAACTTAACATTAAAACAAAGCGTGGCTCTGTATGTCGCCTTTCATCGAATGGAGGTTGTCGGAAACCTTGTAATGAGAATGGGGCAAGAACAGTCCACGCAGAACACGTGAACCATTACGCCTACTTGCATTACAAGATGGAAGGTTCCGACATTTCCATTCGCAAGAACGAGGCATAACGCTTCGCGATTTCACTGTGAAATCCAATCTGAAAATTACATTTTTTTCCACACCACAAAATATATTTTTCAAAAATGCAGAAAAAACGTATATTTGCAAATCGAAAATTAAACTTTCGATTTGCATAAACAAACCATAACATATTAAATATGAATAACATAATAACACGCACAGCTACTAAGACGCTCGAAAAATACCTAAAAATATTCCCAGCTGTGGCAATCCTCGGCTCACGTCAGTGTGGGAAATCTACGCTTATAAAGCATTTCTGCAAAGACGACAGCAACTTTGTATACATCGACATGCAGGACAGGCGCGACTTGGCAAAACTACAGGATCCGTCGCTGTTTTTCCAAGCCAATGCCGACAAAACCATCTGCTTGGACGAGGTGCAGCTTCTCCCGGAACTCTTCAGCACCCTGCGTTCAGAAATAGACAGCGACCGCCGCGCCAGACGCTTTGTGCTGCTCGGCTCAGCTTCTGCCAATCTAATACAGAAAACCAGCGAAACACTGGCTGGCCGCATCGGCATGATAGACCTCACTCCTTTCACCATAACGGAAGTTGAAAACGAATTGGACTACTCTCTACAGCGCCATTGGATGCGCGGAGGTTACCCCGACAGCTACTTGGCTTTCGACGACGAAGCCAGCTCTATCTGGCGCGAAAATTTTATCCGCACCTACCTCGAACGTGACATTCCGCAGCTTGGATTTTCTATTGCGGCACCAAGAATGATGCGTCTGCTAACGCTGCTCGCACACGAACAAGGCTGCACACTGAACTATAGCAACATAGCAAACTCTATGGGTTTGACCGCCCCTACCATACGACATTACATAGACATTTTGGAACAAACGTATATAGTGCGTATTCTTCCACCATTTTTCAAAAACATACGCAAACGGCTCGCTAAAACTCCGCGACTTTATCTTCGCGACTCCGGGCTCTTGCACCAAATTCTAAACATCAGCACTTTCAACGACTTGCTTGGGCATCCTGTTTTTGGCAAATCGTGGGAAGGCTTGGTGGTGGAAAACGTATGTTCTGCCACCACTAACGCACAGCACTATTTCCACCGCAGCGCCAATGGCGACGAGGAAATGGATTTGGTTTTAGAATACCCCGACAAACTGATTGCCATCGAATGCAAAGCCTCAACCGACCCTACGCCTACCGCAGGCTTCTGGAAAGCCATAGACACACTAAAACCAAACCACTCTTTCATTGTTTGTCCGATAAAAGAACACTATCCGATAAAAGATAATATAACCGTAAGCGGAATTGAACACCTAACCGAACTAATATCAAATACATAATCAATTATAAGACAAATAATTGCATAGAAAATAACCAACACTTTTGCAAATCGAAAGTTCAACTTTCAATTTGCACAAACACCAACTATCATACTGTGTTTCAACAATAAAAGAAAACAAAACAACTAATTACTCATTACTCATTCCCAACTCCTAATTAAATAAAAAGTCGTATCTTTGCACAAACAACTTTTATCGAAAAAAAATGATAACTATCGGAATTACAGGCACTATAGGGGCTGGCAAGGGTACCATAGTGGATTATCTTGTGAAAGAAAAAGGCTTCGATCACTTCTCGGTGCGCGAATTCATCACCCAAGAGATAAAACGCCGCGGCATGCCAGTGAACCGCGACAGCATGACCATAGTAGGCAACGACCTGCGCGCCTCGCACTCGCCCTCGTACATAGTAGAGCAACTGTACCAGCAGGCACAGGAATCCGGCAAAAACTGCATTATCGAGAGTGTGCGCACTCCGGGCGAAGTGGCAGCCCTACGCGGCAAAGCCAACTTCTACCTCTTTGCCATAGACGCCGACGCCCACACACGCTACCAGCGCATAGTGCTGCGCGGCTCCGAGACGGACCACATAGATTTCGACACCTTTGTGGACAACGAACAGCGCGAGATGTCCTCCACCGACCCTAACAAACAGAACCTCAAAGCCTGCATCGAACAGGCCGACTTCACATTTCAGAACAACGGCACCATTGCCGAGCTCAACGCCGAAGTGGAGCGGGTGCTTGCCAAAATAATGCCAGCCAAGCACGTGCGCCCATCGTGGGACGAATATTTTATGGAGCTGGCCGACGCCGCCTCCAAACGCGCCACCTGCGACCGCGGACGCAGCGGCTGTGTGATAGTGAAAGACCGCCAGCTGCTGGTAACGGGCTACGTGGGCTCGCCTTCCGGTCTGCCACACTGCGACGAGGTGGGACACCTTTTCCACAAAATGATACACGAAAACGGCGAAATCACCACCCACTGCGTGCGCACCGTCCACGCCGAGCAAAACGCCATCTGCCAGGCGGCAAAACGCGGAATAGCCCTCGACGGCGCCACCCTCTACTGCCGTATGACACCCTGCCGCACCTGCGCCATGCTTATCATCAACTGCGGCATAAAACGCGTGGTGTGCCAGCGCAAATACCACTCCGGACAGGAGAGCGAGGAAATGTTCCGTCAGGCGGGAATAAAACTGGAATTATTCTGCAACGAAGTGGAGCAGTACGAAAATCAGTAAGTGTTCGGACTGTAGCTACCGAATTTCAACAAAAAAAAAAGAGATGCCCCACGGCATCTCTTTTTGGTTAATCTGTTTTCAATCCGCAATTAAGCCGGGCTGATAGCGCCCATCGGGCAAGCGTCGGCACAGGTACCGCAATCCATGCAGGTATCGGGATCAATTTTATAGATGTCGCCCTCGGAGATTGCTCCAGCGGGGCATTCGCCTGCGCATGTTCCACATGCTACACAGTCGTCAGAAATTTTGTAAGCCATTTTATTTTCTCCTTTTTATTATTAAATGTGCTTGCAAAAGTACAACTTTTTTGAATGATAGCAACAAAAACTTAAAAAAAATCTTTTCTAACAAACGTTAATTCTTTGGCTATCAATATTTTATCTGGTAATAATTTCTTCTTGCGACGAATAAAAAAGGGTGCCGACAGCATCGGACACCCTTTTGTTTGCCGCTCTGACGGCAGTTTTTAATGGAAATTCTCAACAATTTTTTTCATCTCGCGCCGAGGGGTGGCATCTTCGTAAAGGATGCGGTAAACGGCTTCCACAATGGGCAGCTGTATGTTGTTGCGACGGCATATCTTTTGGATGGATTTCACCGAATAGTAGCCTTCGGCAATCATTTTCATCTCCAGCTGTGCCCCGCGAACGGAGTAGCCATAGCCTATCATGCTGCCGAAAGTGCGGTTGCGGCTGTGCTGCGAGTAGGCCGTTACCAGAAGGTCGCCGAGGTAGCTGAAACGCTCCAGCTGACGGCTGTCCATGGGGTGCAGGCTGTTGATAAAGGCGTCCATCTCCTGCATGGCGTTCGAAACAAGCACTGCCAGCAGGTTGTCGCCGTAGCCCAGTCCGCGGCAGATGCCAGCGGCAACGGCGTAGATATTTTTCATAACAGCCGCGTACTCAATGCCCTGCACATCGTCGGAAAGCACAGTGTGCACATACCGGCATTCGATAAACTGCGACGCCCGCTTGGCCAAATCAGCGTTTTTGGAGGCCACCGTGAGGTAGGTGAGTTTTTCCTGCGCCACCTCCTCGGCGTGCGACGGACCGCTTATAACCGTCATGTCGTCGTAGCTCACTGAAAAAATGTCGTGCAGATAGTCGGTGATAATCTGCACTGTAGACGGCACAAGACCTTTAATGGCAGAATGCACCTTCTTGCCTTCGAAATCGGCAGAGGTGAGTCCTTCCAAAGTCTTGGCCACAAAAGCCGACGGCAATACAAAAAGCAGGTCGCTGGAGTCGCGTATTACCGATTTTATCTCCGAATAGAAATTGATACGGCTCACATCGTATTCCACCGAACTGAGGTACAGCGGGTTACGTCCATTTTCTTTCATTCCTTCAATAATTTCGGGCTCGCGTATCCACCAGTTTATCCTTTGGTCGGAATGTTCCAAAATAATGCTTGCTATGGCCGAAGCCCAGCTGCCACTACCAAGAACTGCTATCATGATGTTTCTGTTTGTTTTTCCAATTGTTTTAAATTAAAAACCGTAGCTCGAGCCGTCGAAACAGTGTGTGCACACTTTGTCGTGCGGCAATCCAACGGCGTTGCAGATGGTCTCCAACGAGTTGAATTTCAGCGTATCCACGCCAAGGTGCCGGCGTATAACGTCCACCATTTTGGCGTATTGCGGTGTGGTTGGGTCGCAGTACAGGGGTATGTTTTTTGTGCTGTCGCCCTCAAGTTCTTTCACCACGCGGCGTGTTATCAGCTCCAGTTCTGTTTTGGAGGCCGAAAAATTGAGGAAATTGCAGCCGTAGAGCAGCGGCGGGCAGCTTATGCGTATGTGCACCTCTTTGATACCGGCGTCGTACAGCTTTTTCACGTTGTCGCGAAGCTGTGTGCCGCGCACAATGGAGTCGTCGCAGAACACGGCGCGTTTGCCTTTCAGTATTTCGCAGTTGGGAATGAGTTTCATCTTGGCCACATGCTCGCGCGTTTCCTGCGAAACGGGCATAAAACTCCTCGACCATGTGGGAGTGTATTTGCAAACGCCACGTTTGTACGGCACCTGGCGGCCGTTGGAGTAGCCCAGTGCCATGCCAATGCCCGAGTCGGGGATGGCCGATGCAAAATCAATGTCCACATCGTCGCTCTTGCCCATTTCGTAGCCCACCTTGTAGCGGAACTCCTCGGCGTTTATGCCCTCGTAGTCCACGCAGGGAAAACCGTAGTAAATCCAAAGGAAAGAGCAAATTTGCATCTTGCTGTTGGGCGGCAGCAGCTGGCTTATGCCGAAGTTGGTGATTTTCAGCACTTCGCCCGGTCCAACAAACTGCAGCGTTTCGTATCCAAGATTGGCAAAACTGTGGTTTTCGGAAGCAATGGCGTAGCCCTCTCCGTTTTTGCCCACAACAATGGGGGTGCGTCCGTACAGGTCGCGTGCGGCAATAACGCCGTCGTCGGTGAGTATCAGCATCGAGCAGGAGCCTTTCACCTTGCGGAAAACGTTTTGTATGCCGTCGGCAAAGTCCCTGCCTTGCGTGATAAGCAGCGCCACAAGCTCGGTGGGGTTGGTCTGACCCATGCTCAGTTCGGTAAACTGCTGGCCTTTTTCGAGGCATTCGGTCTCAAGCTCGGCAATGTTGTTGATTTTGGCCACCGTAACAATGGCAAAGCGTCCGAGGTGCGAATTCACCACAATGGGTTGCGAATCGGTGTCGCTGATAACGCCGATACCGCAGTTGCCCTTGAATTTTTCCAAGTCGTCGCCAAACTTGGTGCGGAAATAAGAATTTTCGATATTGTGGATGGACCGGTGAAAAAAACCGTCATGGATTGTAACCATTCCTCCACGTTTTGTTCCGAGATGCGAGTGGTAGTCAATGCCGTAGAAAAGGTCGTTGGCACATGCCTTTTTCGACACCACTCCAAAAAAACCTCCCATAATGTGTTAAAAATTAAATTATTACTAAATATATATTGATTTTGATAAAGTTGCAAATTTACGCATTTTTGGCAAAAATGACAAGCTTTTTTTTCACCTTGCATTGTTGATTTTTTTTGACTACTGATATTCAAAATTTTAGTGCACATGTTGAAAACTATTCTCTCAACGGACAGCTTACAGAACTTTTTAATTGTACATTTGCACTATTGTTTAATAATTTTTTCGCATCAATATTATGGTAAAATTCACGCACTTACACGTACACTCGCACTTTTCGTTTCTGGATGGCATGTCCAAAATTCCCGATTTGATAGACAAAGCCAAACGTTGCGGCATGTACGCCATGGCTCTCACCGACCACGGCAACATGTTCGGTATCAAAGAGTTTCTCGACTATGCCAATGGTCAAAACAAAGCTTTGAAAGAAAAAATCGAAGGGCTCACCAAGTACCTTGCCGAGACCCCGGACGAAAAGAAAGCCGAGATACAGAAGGAAATCGACAACCTCAACAGCCAGTTTTTCAAACCCATAGTGGGCACCGAGGCCTATTGCGCCCACGGTTCGCGTTTCGACAAAAACTCGCGCGGATGGCACCTGATACTGTTGGCAAAAAACAAGCAGGGCTACAAAAACCTGTGCAAGCTAAGCTCTCTGGCCTTCACCGAAGGGTTCTACCGCACCGCACAGCTCGACCACGAACTGCTGGAGCAATACCACGAAGGCATCATCTGCAGCTCGGCATGCCTTGGCGGTGAAATACCGCAAAAAATAATGGCCGGCGACATCGATGGCGCCGAGCAGAGCGTGCTATGGTTCAAAAGCATATTCGGCGACGATTTCTACCTTGAGCTGCAACGCCACAAAACCGACAAGCCCGGCGGCGACACCTCCACCTACGAACGCCAGCAGGAGGTGAACAAAGTGCTGCTCGAACTCGCCGCAAAAACCAACACCAAAATCATTGCCACCAACGACGTGCACTTTGTTGAAGAGGAGCACGGCGAAGCCCACGACCGCCTTATCTGCATCAGCACGCAGGACAAGGTGGCCAACCCCAACCGAATGCACTACACCAAACAGGAGTGGCTGAAAACTCCCGAAGAGATGGAGGCCATTTTCTCCGACCTGCCCGAAGCCCTTGCTAACACCATGGAAATTGCCGACAAGGTAGAAACCTACAGCATCAACGCCGACCCCATAATGCCAGTGTTCCCCATTCCCGAAGATTTCGGCACCGAGGAGCAGTACCACCAGAAATTTACCGACGAAGACCTTTTCAACGAGTTCACCCGCGACGAACACGGCAACACCGTGCTTTCGCAGGAAGAGGCCGAGAAAAAAATAAAGAAACTGGGCGGATACAACCGTCTGTACCGCATCAAGCTGGAGGCCGACAACCTTGCAAAACTCACATGGGAAGGCGCCAAAATGCGCTATGGCGACACCCTCACCGACGAACAGCACGAACGCATTGTGTTTGAGCTGCATGTGATGAAAACCATGGGGTTCCCCGGATATTTTCTTATTGTGTCGGACTACATACGCGCTGCCCGCGAGGAGCTGGGCGTGATAGTTGGGCCGGGGCGTGGCTCGGCGGCAGGCTCGGTGGTGGCCTACTGCCTGAAAATCACCGATATAGACCCTCTGAAATACGACCTGCTATTCGAGCGTTTCCTCAACCCCGACCGCATATCGCTACCCGATATCGACGTGGATTTCGACGACGCCGGACGAGAACGCGTATTGGACTGGGTAACACAGAAATACGGTGCCGAAAAAGTGGCACACATCATCACCTACGGCACCATGGCCACCAAAAACTCCATTGCCGACGTGTGCCGTGTGCAGGACATCTCGGTGGCCGAAACCAACGCCATAAAAGCCCTCGTACCCGAGAAATTCCCCGAAACCCTGAAAGACGCCAAAGGCAAACCTCTGAAAATTTCGGTGAAAAACTGCATCAAATATGTGCCCGAAATAAAAAAACTGTACGAAGGCGAAGACGAAAACGTGGCAAAAATGCTCACCTACGCCAGCCAGCTGGAGGGCACCAACCGGCAGATTGGCATCCACGCCTGCGGAGTGATAATAGGCGCCGACGACCTCACCAATTTCGCTCCAATGTGCACCGTGGACGACAAAAAAGCCGGAAAAAGGGTCGTGGTAACCCAGTACGATGGACATGTAGTTGAAAACGTGGGACTTATAAAAATGGACTTTCTCGGACTTTCTACTCTCAGCATAATAAAGGAGGCCCTGAAAAACATCAAACTCTCGCGCGGCATCGATGTGGACATCGACCACATACCCATCGACGACCCCGCAACCTACAAGCTTTTCTGCGAAGGCAACACTGTGGCGGTGTTCCAGTTCGAGTCGGCGGGAATGCAGAGCAACCTGCGCGAGCTAAAACCCTCTCAGTTCGAGGACCTTATAGCCATGAACGCACTTTATCGCCCAGGTCCCATGGACTATATCCCCGACTTTATAGCCCGCAAAAACGGAAAAAGCCCCATCACCTACGACATCCCATGCATGGAGAAATACCTGAAAGACACCTACGGAATTACCGTTTATCAGGAGCAGGTGATGCTCTTGAGCCGACAGCTTGCCAACTTCACCCGCGGCGAGAGCGACGCCCTGCGAAAGGCCATGGGTAAGAAAATGAAAGACATCGTGGATGCCATGAAACCCAAGTTCATCGAAGGCGGAAAAAGCAACGGCCACAACCCGCAAGTGCTGGAAAAAATTTGGGCCGACTGGGAGAAATTCGCCTCCTACGCTTTCAACAAATCGCACGCCACCTGTTACTCGTGGGTGGCCTACCAAACGGCCTACCTCAAAGCCCACTACCCCGCCGAGTTCATGGCCGCCAACCTCACCGCCGAACGTGCCGACGTTACACGCGTGGGCGAGCTGATGGACGAATGTACCAAGATGAAAATCAAGATATTGCAGCCAAGTGTGAACGAATCCATCGACGTGTTCACCGTAAACAAAAAAGGCGAGATACGCTATGGCATCGGGGGACTGAAAGGCATGGGCGAAGCCGCTACCCAAGCCATCATCGACGAACGGCAGAAAAACGGCAACTACAAGGACCTGTTCGATTTTTTGCGACGCGTAAACCTGCGCACCGTAAACAAACGCAGCATCGAGTCGCTGGTGAAATCGGGCGCCCTCGACGAATTCGGCATCAACCGCGCCACCTATTTCTACAAAGAAAACGACAACGACAACACCCCGTCGTTCCTCGACAAGCTGATACGCTGGGGCGGTAAAGAGCAGGAAAACGCCGCTTCGTCGCAGTTCTCGCTCTTCGGCGGCTCCGACGAGTTGGCCGAAAGCCTGCAGCTCGACATACCCAAGGTGGAGGACTGGAACACCGTCATCAAAGCCAATTTCGAAAAGGAGACCATCGGCATTTTCCTCACCGGACATCCGCTCGACGAGTTCAAATGGACCATGCGATTCTATACCAACTGCAACACGCAGATACTCGCCGACACCGCTAACTACCAGCAAATCCGCGACCGCGAACTCACTTTCGGAGGATATGTGGCCAGCGTGGTAGAACGCTTGGACAAAAAAGGCAACCCGTGGGGAGCGATGACCATCGAAGACTACAACGGCTCTTTCGAGTTCCGAGCTTTCGGCAAGGATTACATGAACATCCGCAACTATTTCCAAAAAGGACTGTTTGTCTTCTGTCGTGGCAGAATACAGACCCGTCAATGGAGCAAAGACCCCAACGAGCTGGAACTAAAAATCAGCGACATGTCATTGCTCGACGAAATATTCGACCTCCGCACCAAAAACATCACCCTGTACATTCCCCTGCAAAACATCTCTATCGAACTGTGCGAAAAAATAGAACAATTGGCAAAAAAATGCAAGGGCAAAGTGCCTATCTACGCCCGGATAAAGTCGCTGAAATACGACATCAGCCTCACCATGCGTTCGGCAGCAATACTCGTAAATCCCACCAAATTCGTGGCCGCCATCGAAAAAATACCGCAGATAGAATCGTTCGAGGTAAACAAAAGATAAAATGCAGCTAACCACACCCATAACCATCGAAAAACCGTCCTTCGGCATCGGGCACCGCAACAGAGTGATGCTGATAGGCTCCTGTTTCACCGAAAATATCGGCAACCGTATGGCATACCACGGTTTCAACACCATGGCCAACCCCTGCGGCATTCTCTACAACCCAATCTCCATTGCCCAGTGCTTGCATATGACCTTTTCGGGAGACGAAATCGGCGAAAACGACCTTGTTACCGGCAACGGGCTGTGGCACTCGTGGCAGCATCACGGCAAATTTTCGCACCCCGACAAGAACATCTGCCTGCAAAACTGCAACAATGCCCTGCACCAAGCTCATGTCTTTCTGCAACATACGGACACACTGATACTTACCTTCGGCACTGCTTTCGTTTACTGCCTGTCCGACAGCACTGTGGTAGCCAACTGCCACAAAATGCCCGGAAACATGTTCTTCAAACGCAAGCTCTCCACTGAAGAACTCGTCATTTGCTACAACGCCTTAATAGACAAGCTTTTGAAGGAAGTGCCCAACCTTCGCATAATACTCACCGTAAGTCCCATACGCCATTGGAAGGACGGCTACCGCCAAAACACCCTCAGCAAAGCCACCCTGCACCTGCTTGCCAACGAGCTGCAGTGCGCCCATCCAAGCGTTTCCTATTTCCCTGCTTACGAGATAGTTATGGACGAACTCCGCGACTACCGTTTCTACGATACCGACCTGCTCCACCCCTCCCCCACCGCCGTGGAATACATCTGGGAACGCTTTTCCGACACATATTTCGACGAACCCACCAAAGCCCTGTGCCAAAAAGTGGCGCAATGGCGAAAAATGTCGCAACACCGGCCACTGTTTCCCGAAAGTGCAGATTACAAGGCATTTACGCAAAAGCTGAAACAAATGGAACTCGAACTAAAAATCCAATTGCCCGACCTGCAATAAAACAGAGCTCCGAAATCTGCAAAAAAAATCGTATATTTGTTGTGGCAAAACCATGCCATTGCATTAGTAAACAACTGTTAATCATCAAAATAAACACAATTCCGCAATGAAAGTAAGGCGCATTTACGTAGAAAAAAAATCCGACTACGCCGTTAAAGCAAACGAACTTTTCGACGAACTGAAAAACTATCTGGGCATAGAGGCCACAAAAGCGCGTGTACTGATACGCTACGACATCGAAAACGTGTCCGACGCCACCTACCAGAACGCCAAAATCACCGTTTTTTCGGAACCGCCCGTAGATGATGTTTACGAAGAAACGTTCCCATTGAACGACAACGACTTCCATTTCTCCGTGGAATACCTGCCCGGACAATTCGACCAGCGCGCCGACTCCGCCGAGCAATGCGTGAAACTCCTCAACGAAAACGAAGAGCCGGTAATAAAATCGGCAACCACCTACGTGATTTCGGGCGCTCTTACAGACGAGCAGAAACAATCCATCATCAAACACTGCATAAACCCCGTGGACAGCCGCCTTACCGACGAGCAGAAACCCGAAACCCTTGTAACCCATTTCGACGAGCCCGCCGACGTGGCCATTATCGACGGTTTTAAGGACATGGCCGAACCCGACCTGCGCCAGCTTTACGACAGGCTCGGTCTGGCAATGACTTTCAACGATTTCCGCCACATACAGAACTATTTCCACGGCGAGGAGCACCGCAACCCCACCATGACCGAAATCCGCGTGCTGGACACCTACTGGAGCGACCACTGCCGCCACACCACCTTTGCCACCGAACTGAAAAACATCACCTTCGACGACGGATACTACCGCCCGCTTATCGAAAACGCCTTCAACCGCTACCTTGCCGACCATCGCAAGCAGTACGCCGGACGCACGGACAAATACGTGTCGCTTATGGATATCGGCACCCTTGCCGCCAAGCGCATACGCAAAGCCGGAAAGCTTGAGGATCAAGAGGTTAGCGACGAGATAAACGCCTGCAGCATAGTGGTTCCCATCGAAGTGGACGGAAAAATAGAGGAGTGGCTGGGGAATTTCAAAAACGAGACCCACAACCACCCCACCGAGATAGAGCCTTTCGGCGGAGCCGCCACCTGCCTTGGCGGATGTATCCGCGACCCCCTTTCGGGACGCACCTACGTGTATCAGGCCATGCGCGTTACCGGCGCCGCCGACCCCACCAAGCCCCTCAGCGAAACCCTTTCGGGAAAACTGCCTCAGCGCAAGATAGTTACCACCGCCGCACAGGGCTACAGCTCGTATGGCAACCAAATAGGACTTGCCACCGGAATAGTGAACGAGATTTACCACCCCAACTACGTGGCCAAACGCATGGAAATTGGCGCCGTGGTTGCCGCCGCCCCGCGCCGTTGTGTGAAACGCATGACCTCCGACCCCGGCGATGTGATAATCCTGCTCGGCGGACGCACAGGCCGCGACGGCATCGGCGGTGCTACCGGAGCCTCCAAAAGCCACACCACCAAATCGCTAACCACCTGCGGAGCCGAAGTGCAGAAAGGCAATCCACCAACCGAACGTAAAATACAACGCATGTTCCGACGCGAGGAAGTGGCATCGCTCATCAAAAAATGCAACGACTTCGGCGCCGGCGGCGTATCTGTGGCCATTGGCGAACTGGCCGACGGTCTGCTTATCAATCTGGACAAAGTGCCCAAGAAATACGCTGGCCTCGACGGCACCGAACTGGCAATCAGCGAATCGCAGGAGCGTATGGCAATAGTGGTGGACCCCAAAGACGTGGACCAGATGCTGGCCTACGCCGAAGAGGAGAACCTCGAAGCCACAATTGTGGCCACCGTTACCGAAAACCCACGCATGATACTCACTTGGCGCGGAAAAGAGATTGTAAACCTGTCGCGCGCTTTCATCAACACCAACGGCGCCCATCAGGAAACCGACATCAGCGTTTCCATGCCCGACGACAAACACAGCTACCTCGACAGCAACACCAACGCCGATGACCTACGCACCACATGGCTCAAAACCCTCGCCGACCTCAACGTTTGCTCGCAAAAAGGACTGATAGAGATGTTCGACAGCTCGATAGGTGCCGGCACAGTGCTGATGCCTTTCGGCGGAAAAACACAGATGACCCCCACACAAAGCATGGTGGCAAAAATTCCCGTGCTGAAAGGCGAAACCCCCGCAGTGTCGTTTATGAGCTACGGTTTCGACCCATTCCTCTCCACATGGAGCCCCTACCACGGCGCCGTGTACGCAGTAATTAGCTCGGTGGCTAAAATTGCCGCTGCCGGCGGCGACGTATCGGGCATACGTCTTACTTTCCAAGAATATTTCAAAAAATTGGGCAACGACCCCTACCGCTGGGGACAGCCTTTCGCAGCACTGCTCGGAGCCTACGACGCTCAGATGGGACTCTCGCTCCCGGCCATCGGCGGCAAGGACAGCATGTCGGGCACGTTCAACGACATCGACGTGCCACCTACCCTGGTTTCGTTTGCCATCTGCGTGGGCAACATCAACCACGTGGTAAGCCCCGAACTGAAAAAGCACGGCAGCAAACTTGTTTTGCTCGACATCAAAAAGAACACTTTCGGCATACCCGACTACGAAGATGTGCTGGAGCAATACTCGCTTTTGTATCAAGCCATTAGCGACAAAAAAGTGCTGTCGGCCTGGGCCATAGGCTACGGAGGCATAATCGAAGCTGTGAGCAAAATGGCCTTCGGCAACAGAATTGGTGTAAAAATTGACGACAGCATGCCTTTTAACGCACTTACCGCCAAAAACTACGGCTACATCGTTGTGGAAACGGAGCACCCCGAACAGCTGCCTTTCCGCCACACCACAATAGGCCACACCACCAACAGCGAGAGTTTCGAATACAACGGCGACCAAGTACTTATCAACGTGGCACTTGAGGCTTGGACAAAGACTCTGGAAGGCGTGTTCCCCACTTCCACCAAAGCCCCCGAAAAAGCCATCGACACACCGGTATTCGATGCCAAGAACATATACATCTGCAAGCACAAGGTGGCACGTCCCAAAGTATTTATACCGGTATTCCCCGGCACCAACTGCGAGTACGATTCCGCCAAGGCTTTCATGAGAGCCGGCGCAGATGTGGAAACGATTGTTTTCAATAACATGAACGCCAGCAACATACGTCAGTCGGTGGAGAAATTCGCCACTGCCATTCGCGGCGCACAGATGATAATGATACCAGGCGGTTTTTCGGCCGGCGACGAGCCCGACGGCTCCGGCAAGTTCATCACCTCGGTGTTCCGCAACCCAAAAATCACCGATGCCGTGATGGAGCTCCTAAACCATCGCGACGGCCTTATGCTGGGCATCTGCAACGGTTACCAAGCCCTTGTAAAACTGGGTCTTGTGCCTTACGGCGACATCCGTCCGCAAACCGCCGGCTCTCCCACACTGACCATGAACACCATTGGCCGCCACCAGTCGAAAATGGCTTACACCAAGGTGGTTTCGAACCTCTCGCCATGGCTCTGCAAAGCCACACTGGGCGGCACTTACGTGGTTCCCATCTCGCACGGCGAAGGACGTTTTGTAGCTCCTGCCGAATGGCTCGAAAAGCTGTTCGCCAACGGGCAGGTAGCCACGCAGTACGTGGATTTGCACGGCAATCCCACTATGAACGAGGACTTCAACATGAACGGCTCGTACTTGGCCATAGAAGGCATCACCAGTCCCGACGGACGCGTGCTGGGCAAAATGGCGCACTCCGAACGCCGCTGCGCCGACACCGCACTCAACATCACCGGCAACCAAGACCAGCTGATTTTCGAAAGCGGAGTGGAATATTTCTTGTAAGTTAGAAATTCGGAGTTAGGAGTTAAATCAATAATCAGGAATATACTAAGGTCATTGCAATGTTAAACAAACCCGCATTCAAAATAGAACTGAACAACGAATCGGCAATTGTGTCTCATTACATACATAATGAGCGCACTTCCTTTGCCAAACCTTTTGAAAATGCAGCTTCGACATTATTAAATAACAAAGAAGCAAATTCTGAAAATTGGATTGCCAACGACCATTCATTTCAGTTTGACCTTTTCCCCGAATTGCTTTCAGTTCCTTTTCCCGCTCCCGAAAACCACAAATTCACCTTTATAGATTTATTTGCTGGCATTGGAGGATTCAGAATCGCCATGCAAAATCTTGGAGGAAAATGTGTATATTCGTCTGAATGGGACCTTCAATCGCAAAAAACATATCTTGCAAACTTTGGTGAAGTACCATTTGGCGACATCACAAAAGAGACGACAAAACAATTCATTCCTGATGATTTCGACATCCTTTGTGCAGGTTTTCCATGCCAAGCTTTTTCTTTAGCTGGAAAGAAAAAAGGATTTGAAGAAACGCGAGGCACACTTTTTTTTGATGTTGCGGAAATAATAAAACGGAAACGTCCAAAAGCTTTTTTCTTGGAAAATGTAAAAGGATTGAAAATTCATGACAAGGGTAGAACATTGGAGACCATACTAAATGTATTGCGGAACGACTTGGATTATTTTGTTCCTGACCCCGAGATTGTAAATGCCATGAATTTTGGTGTACCACAACATAGAGAAAGAATATATATAGTTGGATTCAGAAAAGACCAAAATGTCAAAGATTTCACTTATCCACAACCAACTGACACAAGCAAACGTTTTATTGACATCAGAGAAAAACAAGAAGTTTCAGTAAAATACTATCTTTCAACCCAATATCAGCAAACCTTATACAACCACAAAAAAAGACACGAAAGCAAAGGCAATGGTTTCGGTTTTGAAATTATCCCAGATGATGGAGTAGCCAATGCGATTGTTGTTGGCGGAATGGGGCGCGAACGCAACATTGTGATAGACAAGCGATTAACCGACTTCACTCCCGTCACGAAAATTAAAGGGGAAGTAAATCGTGACGGTTGGCGAAGAATGACACCAAGAGAATGGGCGAGATTACAGGGGTTTCCCGATTCTTTCATCATTGCCGTATCAGACGCCTCTGCCTACAAACAATTTGGCAACTCTGTAGCCGTACCTGCAATACAAGCAACAGCAGAACAAATAATTAAAAGAATAAAACTCCAGAAGCACAAACCTTATGAGCGAATTAACAAATAAGGGAATATCAAAAAATGAGTCGGCAACTACAAGACTTTTTGACAGCTTAATTCCCAACCACACATTTATGACTGTCAATTACAACACTCCTCTGGAGTACGTTGGCAAATATTGGAAAGCATTAACCAAGGCTGGGAAACCAACACTTTATGGCAACATCTTTGAATATATCATTTACACTTTACTATACCGCGAAAAAATAACACCTTTTTATACACAGGCAAAAGTTGCTTTTGTTCCAAACGTAAAATTCGACACCTTGCTATACTGCCAATCCACACCTGTAAGTCTATCACTAAAAACAAGCTTGAGAGAACGCTATAAACAAGCTGATTTGGAAGCAATAGCTTTGAAATATGTTCACCGCAAATCGAAATGCTACTTACTGACAATGGACTCAACAGAAGCCAATGTGCAAAAGGCAAAAATATTAAGTGGGGACATTATCGGCTTGGACGAGATAATCGACTGCAATTCAAACGATATCAATAACTTAATCACACAATTAAAAAGCATAAATTTTACAACATCAACAAAGATTGATATAGTTCAGGGTAATTTGATAAAATAACCTCTAACACCGCACTCAACATCACCGGCAACCAAGACCAGCTGATTTTCGAGAGCGGGGTGGAGTATTTCTTGTAAGTGCTCTCTTCATATTAGCGAAACCGTTAATAGGGATATTTGAAAAGTGATGTGATACGGCACTAAAAACGGTCCCAAAGCGTTAATGTTGAAAAAACGCGAAATGGATGACAAGCTAATACAACAGATACTGGGTATAGTGATACCCGATGAGATACTTGATGACTTTGAAATAGAGCGGATAGAGGAGCTGGAGGACGAGCGTGTGTTCCACATGGTGGAGAAAGAGAGCCGCCGTCCGGAGGCCGGAGAGGAGCTGCTGAAGGACGGTTACATGCGCCCGAAGGACATGGATCACTACCCGTCAGGCATGAAGCGGTGCACGATACGTCTGAGGCGGCGGCGCTGGGTGAGCAAGGCGGACCGCAGCCGGTGCTACTACAACCAGTACTCGTACACGGAGGATGGGTGCAAAGCGACACGACAGTTCGCTTCTTTTTTAAAAGAGATTGACGGCAAAAGACCCGTTTGACCTCAAGGTGATAGGCGACACGCTGCGGCATTGGGTGCGCAACTGCATACTGAAGATAGACTCGCCACAGGTGCGGGAGGAGCTTCACGGAAGGGACTTCAAGACGCCAACGGTGTGCGGGAGCGGAGGCACGATAGGGGTGCCGGTGTTCCGTCCGGAAGATGTTGGCGAGAACATGGCTGTGGACGAGAAGTACATCAAGCAGGAGTTCCACACCGTCCTCACCAATGCCGACACCGGCAGGATAGCGATGATGTGCCGCAGCCTGGACTACCCGACACTGGTCGTGGTCTTGCTGCGCTTCGGATGCGAGACGCTCGACCGCGTCAAGACCGTCACCCGATACCTTTCCACGACCTTCGAGTCGGTATGCTCGATGGCATTCCCGAAAGCCATTCAGACAGCAGACAAGTTCCATGTTGTGATGCACTCGACCAAGGCGCTGCAGGACTACCGCGTGAGGCTGAAGAAAGACGCCGAGAGGCAGGAAAAGAAAGCCGCAAAGGACTATGCCGAGAAATACAAGGCCAACGCCGCAAAACCCGTGGGAGAGAGAATGCCGATGAGGAAGAAATACCGCGTGCCCACACTCCAAAACGGCGAGACCCGGGCCGAGATGCTGCACCGCTGCCGCTATCTTCTTTACAAGTCGCCGCAGGACTGGAGCGACAGCCAGCGACGCAGGGCTCAGCTCCTCTTTCACCACTTCCCAAACCTCGGCAACGCCTACGAACTGCACATACAATTCCGCAAATAGTATTCACCAGCCCCAGACGCGGACAAGTGCCTCAAGGACTGGCAACTCTCGCTATGGCTCAAGCACGCCAAAGAACTCAAACAGACTCTGTTCAACAAATTCTGCGCCATGATAGAATCCAACCGCGACTATGTCCTCAACTATTTCGACGGATTACGCACCAACGCCATCGCCGAAAGCATCAACGCCAAGATTCAAATCGCCATCATCAAGAACCGTGGCTCACGAGACCTCGATTTCTTCCTCTACCGTGTGGCCAACTTTTTATAGCATATCACATCAAATTTAAATTACCCCGACTTTTCACATCAAAGCCAAGTGTTTCGGCCATGCCCAGCAAGCGTCCCTGCCGATGTCTCAACGGAATCAGCACTTCGTCGATTTTACGACTGTCCCACACAAAATTGGGCCAATCCTCTTTTTCCCACAAATACATATCTTTCTGTTTTTATGCGGATAACACAAAAAAATATTCACCGCGAAATATGCGGCAAATACCAATAGTGTCCAAAATAATTTTGGGAGATTTTTGTGAATAGACAGAGAATGTTG
>CALGGY010000002.1 GCA_937915785.1 uncultured Bacteroidales bacterium | reverse complement strand
GTTCAAACATTGCCGAAACGTCGAGAATGAAGAGGGTGGTGCGTAATTTCATGACTGTGCCTTTCAAGTGGGTGGTGAAGGGCGGTCAGATGTGGTTGCGGCTCTACACCGACAAGCCATACGACTGCCTGCGGTTATGAGCGGCTGTTTTTTTGGCTTTTCCCGCCTTTCCCTATTTGTTTGGGTGGGGGGAGTTGTGCTCGCAAAAGACGTATTTTGCTGTTTTCTTAGTAAATTATCTGGATATATCAAGTGCTTTATCACAACTTTTCCGCCAACATGTCCTTTTTTTTCAACTTGCGAATTTTAGGTTATTAATAACTTTTGTTGCGTTTTGTGTTGTATCGTCACTCACGCTACTCTGATTTTGAGCAATATTTGTGATATTCCCGCATTTTGGACATTTTGGAGCCATGCTACTGATTTGCTGGCCACAATAAGGGCAATTAATAATATCCATGATTTTGTGTTTTAATAGGTTATATTACACTTTGAAATATGTTTTACATATAGTATTTGCATTTGCCATTTTTACTTGCTATAAACCACGATTTTCCAACAAATTTGACTTTGTAAACTTCAAAATCCGCCTCCTTTATTGCTTTTATGAGAGACTGGGGCGTTTCTCCTCCATACTTGAACCCCCTTTCAAAAACAGCAACAATAGCGTCATCGGTCATATGAACAGTCCGCAAATTGCCATAAGAAGAGATCCCGTCTTTCAGCCAGTTTATATATTTATAAGAAGATGCTGCTATTTCTTTTGTCCCGACAACAATCCATTCTCCATAATCATTAAGGGTCACAGCCGTGATTTTCTCCCCTAAATTGTAAAAATTTTTGAGTTGTTTCTCAAGACCAGCAGGAATATCATACCACACAACATCTTCTGCCAAAATAATCCATGAGCCTGTATTAGTTAGTTGAATGTCGTCTATATATTTTCTCTCCGTTGCTAAATTCTTGATTTTTGAAGCTAAAAGCGGTGATATGTCTTTGTATGCATATCCGTTTTTCCCGTAAAGCATAACGCTGCCGCCAAAATTTGTAATAGCGACATTCCTGCATTGTCCTTTTTGACTTATCGTTTTACGGATATATTCACGGCTGTTTTGTGCCATTGTCGTATTTGGCATTGTCAGTGCGACAAACAACACAACCGATAAAAAAACTTTCTGCACACTATTTTTTCTTTCTCTATTTAATTTCATAATTTTCAGCATTTTAAAATATCAAACTAAAATAAAACAAGGCATAAGCCATAGATGGAGTCCGTTTTAGCAGCGGTATCGCCAGAGACCTTAACAGAAACGGGGAGTCCGGAAAATGTCTTATGCCTGCATGGATGCAACAATTGCACATGCAGGCAAAAAGCGTCGGTATCCCTCCTTCTGTTTGGTCGAAAACTGGCGATTTTCCACTAAAGGAGCTTATCCAATATGCGTTTTGCCATAGTTTACCAACTTTGTAAACTCGTTGCAAAGATACGAATATTTTCTGACACCGACGCATTTTTTTTTGTTTTTTTATGTTTTTCATATTATTCGCAGCTTTGGATACTTGTTGCCAATTCCTTTGTATTAAATGATATAGGAGTGGCGGCATCATCCAATTACGCCTGCAAAAATACACAAATCCCGCCACTCAGCGCAGGTCTAAATAAAGTCCAAATTGCAACGGTTTGGCAATTAGCCATATACCCCTCCCCCCAAAAAAGAAGATTTTGCTAACGCTAACGCAAAAGTGTCGACTGCAACTGGGTAACTCCCAGATACTTCGATAGATACACATTTTTATTCACAACCTCCGTCATGGTCTTAGCGGTGAAAGTTTTTTTTTCGTCATCGTCGTCCACATAACGGCCACGGCGATACTCTCTTTTCTCTTGCTCCGACAGAGTGCCGGGCAGGATAGCGTTGATGAGGTAGGTTTCGGGGTTCTCCATCTGCATGGCGAGGTAACTCACTGTCTTCAAAATGTTTCCTTCTTTTTTCATCTCATTATATGTTTTAAGCATTACGATGCAAAATTAAAAACCGAGTGTGAAAAAACATTGCACACTTACACAAAACATTGTTCTACAATTTATTACAAATAGCTATTAGTATCTTTTTAGGTTTTGATTGTCGAAATCCGACGTTTTTTCACTCCGCTTTTCGGTGCGAAATTACAACAGCCGTCTTCCGGCACAAAGCACTTCTGTGGTCCTTTTTTGTCTGTCTGAAGGTCAAGGTATTAATAAGTGAAGATGTTAAGTTGTGAAGGAGTAAAGGAGTGCCTTCGACTGACTCAGGCACCGAGCGGTGGGTGAGCTTGTCGCCCCCCCGCATCTTTCAACTGCAAACTGACAACTGGCAACCACAAACTGACAACTAAAAAATTACAATTTTCAACTTTTTTAGCTGTGCAACAAAATTTCACACGTAATTTGTATATTTGCATCACAAACAAAAACCATCACAATTGTGACTAAAAATCTGATTAATAAATACATATGGCTTATAACCATAGTGCATAAAGCTGGCAGGCAAGGGATAACTTTCAACGACATCGCCTCGAAATGGCTCGAAAAGGACGCCACGGAATACGCCAAACGCACGTTCCACAACCATATCAATGCGGTTTACGACCTTTTCGGCATCGAAATAAAATGTATCAAAGGCAAAAACCTGAACAGATACTATATAAGCAACAGCACCGACCTGAACGACAATTCGGGATTTAAAAGCTGGCTGCTTGACGCCCTTTCGCTGAGCTGCTCCACCGACGTGAAAGAACCCCTGAAAAAGCGCATACTGCTGGAAGAAGTGCCGTCGGGACGCGAAAACTTTACGGACATACTGGAGGCCATGGACAACGGCAAAACGCTGACATTCACCTACAAACCCTTTTGGATGGACAGCAACAAGGAATCGACGCTGTACAACGTGGAGCCATACGCGCTAAAGATTTTCAAACGGCGCTGGTACCTGCTGGCCAAATACGGCGACGGCCCGCTCAAGACCTACGCCCTCGACCGTATGAGCAATATCGACGAGGAGTTCACCGACTTCACCCCTCCGGATGATTTCGACGCCGAGGAGTTTTTCAGCACATGTTTCGGCATTATCAGCGACCACAAAACGGAACCGGAAATGATATACCTGAAGGTGGACGACTTCCAGGCCAAATATCTGCGGTCGCTACCCCTGCACCACTCGCAGAAAGAGGTGGAACGCACCATGGACCACACGGTGTTCAGCTATTACCTGCGCCCGTCGTTCGACTTTGTGCAGGAGATTCTGCATCATGGCGAGACTATGGAGGTGCTCAAGCCCGAGAGCCTGCGCACAGAGATAGCACGTATTGCCAGAGTGATGGCACAAAAGAATTCATGACAATTCGGAATACGGAGCTTTTAGCTTCTTCTCGCTGTCGGCACCCTGTTTAGTGAACTGTGATCTGTGAACACTGATAAAGAGCGGGGGGCTATCCTTGCTCAGCTTCGCTCACTTTTTTTTAATCGCAAATTGCCTCCCCTACAGTCTTTCCAGCCAGTGGGAGAAAAACACATCGCTCACGGAGTATTCGACGTAGTCGAGAGTGGCTTCGGTATCCAAAAGGCCTTTCTCGCAAAGGGCTTCGGCTTGCTGACGGGCCGACGATGGTGTCCCGAGATTATGTCGCTGCAAAAAAACGCTGGAGGTTACCTGTCGCACCGCCCCCTCCTTGGCAACAGCAACAAGGAATTTCCACTGCTTTTCGGTAAGCATTTGGCGGTACTGCAGATAAAAAGCATCTCCCTGCTGTAAAAGCTTTGCACAGGCGGCTTTCGCCTCGATGATATTGACAAGTGCGCTGCCGTTTTCGTAAATAGTATGACAAAGCTGCTGGGTGTAGAAAGTGTGACAGCGTGTCCAATCGAGCACAAAATCCAGAGCCTCGTCTTCGATCTGTCGCCGACCTTTTGCGAAAAGGCTGGTAATAAAGGTCTTATATATGTCCGTCGGTATTTTGCCAAGATTCAAGAAAGCAGTACTGGCATAAAACGGCTTTCGTGCGTTGGTAAAGATATCGGTCATTATGTGCTTTTTACTTCCGCAGAAAATAAAGGTTATGTTGTGTGTCTGCTGGATGTATGTCCGTAGCAAAGCCTCCAAGTTGGTTTCGGGATACTCCCTAATCTGCTGGAATTCGTCTATGGCCATTACGATGGGCGTTTGCTGGCTGTCTAGAAAATCGAACAGGCTGCGCAAAGTATATTCCTTTTCCTGCGCTGTCTGATAAGAAATCTGCAGTTGCGGCTCACCAGTTATTGTGTCGAACGACAGCTGAGGGCGCAACGCCTTGATGAACACAAGCAGTTTTTCGCCGATGGTGGTTTTCTGCGGAAAAACTCGCATTGCAGCCTCGGCGAGCATGCGGATAAAGTCGTCGAGATTCTGCGAGGCAAAGATGTCCACATAAATTGTATGAATATCGGGGCGGGCGTCCTTCAACTCGTCGTACAGACGTAAAATGAGTCCAGTCTTGCCGATGCGACGTTGAGAAATAAGCGTTGTGTCGCGACGACTGGTGCAGTTGCCCATCAACAGACGTAGTTCCTCTTCGCGGTCGCAAAACAGCTCTTTACTTTCGTAAGTCCTGATAATAAATGGGTTATCCATAACAACAAGTATTAAATCCAACTGCAAATATACAAATTATTTTTTGATTATACAAAATATGTTACACAAAATATGTTACATAAAATATGTAATAACAAAAACACCTTTGTTTATGCTGGTTTGCGAAAGGAAAAGTGTAGCGGTTAGGGCATAAAATAGGCGGAGCAGAGGCTAAGCCCAAAAGGAGGTAATCAACACGCAACTTTTTTATCGGTTTTAGAGCTTTCAAAAAAAGTTTTCCGCTTAATAGTCTCTCCACAATAGTTTTTTTTCAAAACGGTGGTACAGGACGTTTTAATTCATATTTTGCGGAAACAATAATATTTTGCAAAATAAATTTTGCGGAAACAAAAAAACATGCAATTTTGCCATCCGATTGTCATCCGTTTGTTTACAAAAACATGCTATAATAAATAGGCAAATATGAAGTAGGGCTTTGGTGCTTGACATTCACATCATTGGAGAGCACTACAGCGTGTTTGACATTATAGTCGGGGTTGGAGACAAAACGGTCGAGAGATTTGTGGATAGTGTAATCTTTGCCCGACTTCACTTCAATGGGAAGAATCGAAAGCGTGTCGTAGTCGTCTATCATAAAATCCACCTCCCCTTTTTTCTTGTTGTCGTAGTAAAAGAGCGGATGCCCATGTGCCAGAAGTTCCGTGGCTACTGCCGTTTCGTACAAAGCCCCAAGGTTCACACTTAGGTGGTCGTCCTTAACGGCTGTTACATTGTTTCGAAAGAGGATGTGCGAAAGCAGACCCACATCGTTCATATACAGTTTGAGCAGATTTTTGTGTGCCGAAGCTATAAGCGGGAACACGGGATTAGAAATAGCCCGCACATCGAGAGCGATACCTGCGCTTATGAGATACTCGATTTCGTCCTCGTAGTCGCGGGCTGCCTTGCCTTTTTTGTCCTCGATGTCGTTGAAATGCAGCCGTTTTTTCCGATTTTCCATATTAGAGGGTATAAGATCGTAGATTCGTCTGATTTTCAGCTTCTCAGCCATGCTGTACTGCGAGGAATCCTCTTTGTAGAGGTTGTACACCTCTTCGTGGACTTTGCGTACACGATGTATGTTTTGTGTTTCAATATAAGCATTTACGGCCTGCGGCAGTCCTCCGACAAGCAGAAATGTCTTGTATAACTCCAAGATACGACGGTGCAGACCTTCGCCAAGCCCTTCGCCTTTCTCATATTGGCTGCGCATGTATGCCACAACATCATCCCCTACTCCGTTGGCCCAGAGAAACTCCTCGAAATCCAACGGATGCATGCGTCTAGCCTCGATTCTACCACCGGGAACAGAGAGTGTTTTGTGCAGAGTAACGCCCAACAACGAGCCGCTTGCAATATAGCTGAAACGTCCGTCATCACAGAGAAATTTCAACAAGGTCAGCATCTGAGGATAAGCCTGTATCTCGTCCAAAAACACAAGAGTGTCCTTTTTTGTTCCCAAGCGACGTCCTGCAAAAGAACTGAGCCGCACATAAAAGTCCTCCACCCCTTTTACATCTGCAAAGATACGTGCCCCGTCGCGGTCCTCTATCATATTGACTTCGACAAAATTCCGGAAAAAAGCCTTACCCTCGTGGCGGATAATGAACGACTTGCCAACCTGGCGTGCTCCGTCAATGATTAAAATCTTGTCCATCGTTGAGCTAAACCACTCTTTCAGTGCTGTTTGTATTCTCCTATTAAGCATATTCCTTTATGTTTACGAAATGCAAAGATACAACTTTTTCCTAAAATAAACACTAATTTTCACAACTTTTTCCAGTTTTTAGGGGGTGTATTTTACAACTTTTTCTAATTTTCGAGGCTAATTTTCACAACTTTTTCCAATTTTTGGAGGGTTAAAATTACAACTTTTTCTAAAATTCAAGGGCAGAATTTACAACTTTTTCCGCGTTGCCGTCGGTTTGTCACATTTTCCAGTTTTTTGAGCTGCCTAAAATGGTCTTTTGAACACGGATTTTTCTTCTGCTCGCCTGCGGCTCGATAGATTAGCTGGATTTTGTAGATTGGTTAGTGGGAACATTGGAGAACAAGGAAAAGGACTAATATGTGTATGGTGGCAAAAAAGGCTGGCGGAGCCAGCCTTTAAGTATCTAAAAAAACTATTTAATTGATGTCATCTCTTTCCATTTTTTATAAGTGCCAACAATTACCTCATAATATCTTTCATCCGTTAATCCTCCTTGATTATCTTTTGTTGCATTCGGATGGCAATAATCTATAAGAAGTTTTTCATTGTTATAATAAACTTTAGCGTTTGCGTTTCTTTTTTTTATTTCCTCGCTCAACACGAATCGATCTTGCAAATCACTGGTTAAACTCAAAACTTCGCTACAATTAATAATAACATCGGGATTTATTTGCTTAATCTGTTCCAATATAACATCTTTGTACTCATTATATTTCGCAGAAATACTAGAATTATTTGATCGAGAATTTCCTCCACATTTGTTCACATTAATTAGTGCGATATCGAGCATCACATTAACACCATTTATGCATGCATTCTCATCAACATTCAACTCTTTGTTCTTATAAATTATACCATAAGAACAAGATATTATACGCTTGAAAGTCAATTTCCACTTTGGATAACTAGTAACATCAGTGTGAAAATCTCGTTGGTTTTCATTTGGATTACTCGTATGTGAATTATTTGCTTCTTTTAATATCCATAATATTTTGGGATCCGCTTTCTTATAACGGGACATATCTGTAATCCCATCAACGACTGAATTTTTCCCATATGCTTTTTTAATTTCAGCATCAAAAAAATCTACTGTTTTCATCATAATTTAAAGAAATTTAAAGAACTAGGCTTCTTCAATAAATACCAACCACTTTGTCAAGCATCGCCTTTTTTCTCCACAAAGCAGTTTTGTCAGATTGACATTACAAAGTTGCGTTTTTTTTAATTCCAGTTGTCAGCCACGGCTTTTTGGGTGGTGGCTGCTATGTCGGAGTAAACAGCGTCGAAAAACTCGGCAAAGGCTTGGGACTGGCCGCCGGCTTTGGCGTAGTCATCCATTTTGCGAGTATCCACAAAGTCGAGCGTACTGCCCTTGAGTTGTTCCAACAGACGGGTTTCGAGCGCCTTGCCGGCTTCCTCGAAATCAAAAGGCTCCACCAGCACCATGCCCGCTTTGCAACCGTGGGCAAGCAGCGTTTTAATGCCTCTCACAGCTTGGGCCATCGTTTCCGCACGCAGAGCCGACATCACCATCACCGCAACGCAGTGGGTAACAGCGGGTTGGACATCACCGTCAGGCAGCACAGCCTGCCAGCAGTTGTGCACGGCCACGGTTTTGGCGGCACATCGCTCCTTCAGAATTTTCTCCAACTGCCCGTGGCTGTGGTCGTCGCACAGCACTATGGCCAACGATTGTTTTTGTTGTGTTTGATCCACTTTTTTATTTTTTATGTTACCTTTATTTTATCAATATATCGTCGAAACGGTCGAAAAGCATGAGCGGCATATCGAACGCCTGGGAAGGACTTCGCAAACCTTCAGTTTCGTCCACCACGATTTTACTAAGATTTCTTTTCAATTCTTTGATCATATCTTTCTCTTTCGGCAAAATCTTTTGAAAATACCGCGCCAACGTTTCGCCCACACGTTCTTTCAAAGCGGGTGCAAAAGGCCATTCACCGGTAACCGTTATCTGCTCATCTTTTTTAAAATATATGTCTTCATCCAAGCCAAAAAACACCCAGCTATCTGCGGTTTCTTTGAGCGACGAAGCCTCCTTCTCCTTGCGTCTAAGCCATGACACCACCTTTCCGATTGCCAAATCGCCCAGCAATTCGGGGGGCAGAACATCAAGCACTTCCGTTACAGTTTCTTCTATCTTATTCAGAGATTTGCCCAAAGCCTTGGACACATCGACATACGACAATTCGAAACTTTCGGCAATTCCTTCAACAGAATATTTCACCTTTCTATTACGGCTTTTGCCGGTGGGGAAAGACCAATGGTTTGTTAGCAAACGGTTTCTGGCCGTTTCAACGTCAATCTGCACATTAAATTTGCCACGTATGTAATCGCACATATCCTCGGCAAAAGTATTAACCGACACCGGAACGGTTCTGGATACCACTATCCCGCCCAACGCTATGACCGATATTTCGGTAACGTCTTTTCCGAAATGGACTATCATCTTGGCGTATGGCTTATAAATATCGCAACCCATACAGAGGGCTTCTGCCAAAGGTCGGTAGATGAAACGGATGTCTTTGGCACCTGATTTTTGAACCGCACCACGCAACACATCCAAGTCTTCTGCGGTGAAATCGGCCGGAACAATAACAAGCAGTTTGGAAACAGGTGTCTTGCCGAGTTTCTCTTTCACCTCGCGGCAATAATCGCCAATGGCTATCTCGGCCGCCACCCTGTCCGTTATTTTTCCACTTGTGGGATGTTCATCTGTATTTCTTTTCTCAACACAATCGGTCTTGTGGCATTCATCGCCGACGGAAACAAAATCCACATCTCTATACCCGATATTTGGCACCTCACCAGTCTGAAATTCACTTACTTTGCTCGGAACAATAACAGACAAACACATTCTTGTATGGCCGATTGTCAGAATACCAAAACTGTTTTTTTCATTTTTCAGATATTCCCCATATTCCTTGAAAACTGTCAGACGCTCAATCATATTGTCGAGATCTTCGGTTTTTGTAGGATCGTTTCCTAAAATGCCGTTGAACCGCAAAAAATCACCGAGCAGGATTTGGTCTCCCTTCCCATCATTCATCCAAATGTTTGGGCAACAATTCTTTTTTTTCATATTTTTCATATTAGTGGGCTTCTATAAATTAAAAAACTGTTAATCATTTGGTCATTCGAGTGTGCATACACAAAAAGTGCCGGCTTTATTTCCAGCACTTTTTCTGCTGCTACTTTTTTGGCACAAAAACGTAGGTCTTGCCATTAACAATCTTTGCCATACCGCCCATATCACGTGCGGCTTTTGTCAGGTCGCTTACTGATGCGTAAGTCTGGCTCATTCCGTTCGGAAAATTTAAAGTGTACATAATCTTTTTGTTTAAATTAAACTTTATTTTACATCTGCAAAAATACTCCAATCCCGCCACTCACGGCAGGTCGAAATAAAGTCCAAATTGCAACAGGTTAGCAATTAGCCATATACACAAACCCGGAAAAGAACATTTTTGGCTAAGGCCTGCGCAAAAGGCTCCGCCACAATCACCGTCCCATCAGTTGGCGGCAACGTTCCACCACTCGCACAAAAAGGCTGTAAACCTCGTCCTTGTTGTTGCAGTATTTCCACACGCAGCTTATGTCGTACTCTGGCAGAAGGTCCTGTTTCAGGTCGTTGACAACGGGGTTTTTGCCGTATCTTATTCGTTTGCCGCTCTTGGTATCCATAATCAGCGCCTGGCAATACATGCCTTGGCCGTCGGTATCGTCGAAAATATACACGCACAGCGCGGTTTTGTCGGAAAGCGGAAACGACACATCGGTAAAGGTGGACACGCCCACGTATTGGTTGGGCTTAAGGTCGGGGAAACGCTTGGCTGTATTTTCCACCCAGTCGGGAAAAGGCGCGTCGAAAAGGGCATCGTATGCGAACAACTCTGTATCGGTTGCGTAGTAAGGCTTTGAATTGGCAAAAAACCAGACTCCTGCCACCAAAACAGCGGCCATCAACGCCACCACCACCGAAACTCTCACTTTGTCGGCCATGCGCATTGCCGCTGCCACAGTCTTTGCCGAGGGGTAACGCTTTTGCGGTTCGGCTTTGGTGCAACACCGTGCCACGTGGCGATAGCGGTGCGGGAAAAGCTCTTTCAGCAACACCCCGAAAGCGTAGATGTCGGCACGTGCGTCAACTGACTTTCCGGGTTGCATCTGTTCGGGTGCGGCGTAGGCTCGGGTGTAGGCCGGGCCTTTCAGCACGGCATAGTCGTCGGTGTCGGCAAGGCCGAAGTCTATCAGCTTCACATTGTCGCCGTTGCGGGTTACGAGGATATTTGACGGCTTGAGGTCGCGGTGCACCACCTGCATTGAGTGAAAATACTGCATGGCCGAAAGCAGCTGGTGCGCCACCCTCAAACGCAAATGCCGCGATGGTTTTTCGGCAAGGAAATCGGCCAGCGAGCGCCCATCGACATACTCCATGGCAATGCACAAGCCAAGCTCCTCGTCGTCCACCATTCCGTAGGTCTGCACAATGTTGGGGTAATTGAGGCGCGTGGCAATGGAGTGTTCCTTGCGCAGAAGCGACACATACAGAATGTCGGCGCACAGTTCGGGTTTAAGACCTTTCAGCACCTCCCATCGGCCATTGCGGCGCACTTTGGCCACACGGCAAAATCCGCGCCCGGCCAGCAAGGTGCGCTCTGGCTCCGACCAATTGAAAACCAGCGTGTTGGCAAATTCCGAAATGCTGTCAGACTCTTTTTCCATCGTTGCAAAGATACTGTTTTTTTTTTGCGAAAAACGGGTTTTTAAAAACTGCAGGAAAAATTTAGACCTTATTTGGACTTGGCAGAAGTGATAATTTCGTTATCTTTGCCAAACAAAAACATCCCAAGATGGACGCACAAATAACTGAACTTAAGATAATTATCGAACAATTGACTGGCCATCCGCTGAAAACGAGCCGCGATTTCGAGGAGCTGCACAGCCGCCTGCTCGACAGCGTGCCGCCCGGCATAGGCACCACCACCCTGAAACGTATCTGGAACTACATAGACTCGCCTCACGAGCTGCGCACCGCCACACTCGACGTGCTGTGTCGCTATGCGGGTTTCACCGACTGGAACACTTTCCTATCCGACCACTGCGGACAAACCGAACGCGAGACCTCCAACTTTGTGGCACAGCAAACCCTGCGTGCCGCCAACCTGCAAACTGGCCAACAAGTGGAAATACGATGGAACCCCAACCGGCGGCTTTTGGCCCTCCACAAAGGCGGCAGTACTTTTGAAGTGCTGGAGTCGGAAAACTCCAAGCTGACACCGGGCACCACATTCCGCTGCGAGCGGTTCATCATAGGACTGCCGCTGTTTATCGACATACTCCGCCCCGATGCGCCTCCGGCGCTTTACCAAGCCGGGAAAAAAGGGGGAATCACCAAGATAAAGGTAATTGGTGATGAGTGATTCTTTTCCATTCATTTACTGAATGTTACAAAAAACAAGACAGGCGGCTCTACGAGCCGCCTGTTGCAATAGAAAAAAGTTTTTAATGGCTCAGTTTTCTACTTTTTCGGGACGGAGGCTTACGCTGATGTAGTTGTTCAGGTTGATGAACTTGTTGGCTAAAGCTTTGATGTCGTCGGAGGTAACGTTCTTCACCATGGTGTTGTAGTCGGTAACATATTCGTCGCGGCTTTCGCCATACATGTAGCTGCCGCTGATATGGTTCAGCCAGTAGCTGTTGTTCTGTATGCTTTTGTCGTGTTGCACCATCATCTGTTCCTGCACTTTGCCGAGAGTCTTGGCGTCGCAGCCTTTCTTCATATACTGTTTGAGTATGGCTATGCAGTCTTTTTCGATTTTCTGTATTTTTTCGGGGTCGCACTGTATCACAAACTGCCAAGCCACGGTGCCGTCGCCGGTTATTGACGGGCTGCACTGAACGTTAGCGTTGGGGCTGTAGGCGTCGCCGTTTTTCTCGCGGATAATTTCGAGGGTGGTTATGGCCAACGCGTCGCTGAATTCCTTTATGGCGATACGTGTCTGGAGGTCGAGCTCGCTGTTGTCAACCTCGGTCTGTCCTTGGATGATGAACATACCCTGACGTTCCACACCTTTGATGGCTTCGGCATGAACGATACCTTTGGCAAAGTTCTGCTTGCGGTCGATAGCATAGTTTTTGGTAACGGCGGGGATGGTGGGCAGATGGTTGAGATAGTTGGCAATCATGGCTATGTTGCTGTCGCTGACGTTGCCCACAAAGAAGAACACTTGGTTGTTGGCGTAGGCGAAACGCTCTTTGTAGATTTGGTACATGCGGTCGAGGTCGAGGCTGCGCACCTGCTCCTCGGTGGGGTACAGAATCATGCGTTTGCTGTTGGGGTAGGCTGTTTTTATGTATTTGTCGATGAATACGAACTGCGGGTTGTCGCGCACGAATTTCAACTGTTGGATGGTGTTTTCTATCTCGCGGTCGTACGACTCTTTGTCCTTACGCGGAGCGGTGTAGTACAGGTTGATGAGCTGCAGGGTGGTTTCGAGGTCCTTGGGCGAGCAGTTGCCGGAGAAACCTTGTGTGTTGCCGCCAATGCTGGGGCTGATGGAGAGGTTCATGCCTTTGAGTTTTTTGCTGAGCTGGGTGGAGCTGAACTCGCCAATGCCGGCAGCGTCGATGAAGGATGCTGCGTTGTCGGCTTGGTAATAGTCGGCGTCGCCGTAGAGCGATGTGCCGCCCAGCGAGAACGAGCTGATGAGGATTTCATCGGCTTTGAGGTCGGTTTTTTTCACCACAAAACGCACGCCGTTGGGGCAGGTATATTCGGTGTAGCCGAGGGTGCTGTTGCTGGCGGTCTGTATGGGGGTTACGCTGGCCACAGCTTCGTTGAAAAGGGGTTCGCTGTTGAAATTGTCAACCCAAGGTTCGGTTTTCACGTCCTTGCTTTTCTTCAGCATGTTGAGCACCTCTTTTTCGGTGGGCACTTTCACACCGTCTTTTTCGGGAGCGGTGAGGTAATAAACGATGTTTTCGTCGGTAATCCACGATTTCACGAGGTTGTTACATTCCTCAAGGGTAACTTCGGGCACAAACTCTTTGGCATAGCGGTATTCCTGACGGATGCCGGGGCAGGGTTCGTTGTCGAGGTAATGGTTGGTGTATTCGTCGGCGAAGGAGTTGGTCTGGGTTTTGTTCTCCTCTTTGGCCATTTTGGTGTATTGCGATATAAGTTCCTCTTTCTGGCGTTCGAGTTCGGCTTCGAGAAAACCGTGTTCGTCTATCTGTTTCATGACTTTGAGGAGAAGTTCGGTGGTTTCGGCTATGCGTCCGTCTTTGGGCACGGCACCCACTTCGAACACGTCTATCTCACGTCCGAGGAAACCGCTGTATCCGCCGCTGGCCATCATCATGGGTGCGGTGGGTTTTTGAGTTATTTCGCTGAAACGTTCGTTTATCATCATTCCGATAAGGCGCTGCACGAGCATCGAGCGATAGGCTCCAACGGTGCCTTTGGGGCCTTTTTTGTGTTTCCAGAATATTTCGAGGGTGGTGCTGGTGGCTTCCTTGTCGGTGGCAATGGCCACAAGGGGTTCTTTGTTGTCGGGTATTTCGTAGCTCAGGCGTGGCAGTTTGGGCTCTTTGCCAAGGAATTTGTGGCTGCTGAAAACGTCTTTCACCTTCTTTTCCATGGCTTTGTCGCCTTTAAGTCCGTCGTATTCAAAACCTTCCATGTCGCCTACAATAACTATGGCCTGCAGGTCGGGGCGGTACCAGTCGTTGAAGAAATCCACAATGCTCTGGCGTTTGAAGTTCATTATAACTTCCTCTTTACCGATGGGGAGACGTTCGGCATAGCGTGAGCCTTTGAGCATGATGGGCCATGTTTTTTTGCGCAGACGGTCGCCGTGTCCTACGCCACCGCGCCACTCTTCGTGGATAACGCCGCGTTCGCTCTCAATCTCTTTTTCGTCGAAGAGGATGTTGCCGGCCCAGCCGTCGAGTATTTCGATACCCATTTTAACCATTTCGGGTTTGTCGGCAGGCATGTTCACGTAGTACACCGTTTGGTCGAAGCTGGTGTAGGCGTTGATGTCGCGTCCGAACTCCACGCCGTTTTCCTGCAGTTTCTGAATCATGGTGTTGTGGGGATAGCCCTTGATACCGTTGAAAGCCATGTGCTCGCAGAAGTGTGCGAGGCCCTGCTGGTCGTCGCGTTCCATGATGGAGCCGGCGTTGGACACCAGTCGGAACTGGATCATCTTTTCGGGCTTTTTGTTGTTGCGGATGTAGTAGGTAAATCCGTTGTCGAGTTTGCCGTAACGCACTTTCTTGTCCAAGTGGACGGTAGCGTTGAGGTCGGTTTTTTTCTCTTTCGAGCCGCCGCCTATGGCTCCCGGCTGGGCGAAAGATGTGCCGCTGAAGACGAAAGTCAGCAGGAGGGCAAGTAAAAACGATTTTTTCATTGAGGTAAAGTTTTTATTGTTATTGTTTTATTTGGTTTTTATTTGTCAGTTTCGCTGTTGAATTCGAGAATGTCGCCCGGCTGGCACTGCAGTGCCTGGCAGATGCTCTCGAGGGTGGAGAAGCGTATGGCCTTGGCTTTGCCGGTTTTTAGTATCGACAGGTTGGCGGGGGTGATGTCCACCCGCTCGGCAAGCTCGGTGAGCGACATCTTGCGCCGTGCCATCATAACATCCAAATTCACTACAATTGCCATATTCCACTGTGTGTTAGATGGTTAAATCCTGTTCTTCCTGCATCTGGAAGCCAATTTTTAGTATCTCGGCCACAAACAGTATCACAATACCGAAAAGCAGTCGCACAAAATGTATGTTGAACCCCGAAGCCACTTTGATGCCAGTGCCTTGCAGCAGTGCAGCCACATACTGACGTTCGAAATATTGGGCAAAATCAACACACAATGACATCAGTATCAGCGATATGGCAATGACGTAAAGGCAACGTATGCTCCGGCGCTGGAAAATTTTGCCCTGCTTGATGGCCTTGTAAAGGGTACGCAACTCGATGAAAATAAAGACAAATATCACAAGCAGCAGAAGCACTGTGGCAAACTGCAGTACTATGGTTGCGGTAACAAGCGGCGACGAGAGGCGTTCGGGGTCGGAAGTGGCCACAGCCGCATCGATACGGTTGGGGTGCACGCTTATGGCCAACGAGCTGTCGGCGGAGTTGGTCAGCACAAAGTCGTGGACGGTGGAGCTGCCTTTGAGGTTGATGTCGGTTACCGTTACAAAATCAGCCACCGACTTGTCCTTGGCAAAACGCTCGGTAAGCTTGTCGAAAGCGTAATACTCGTCGGACCAAATCACTTTGGTTACAAACAATGCCACACACAATAGCAGCACGCCAAGCAGCGTGGCGTAGAGTATTTGCAGGTGGCGCAGGTGTTTGTTCGGTTTTGCCATTGGTGTAATTTTTGATTTTGCAAAGTTACAACCTTTTTTTGAAATAGGCAAATTTTTTATCGAAAAACGATAAATATTTTTTGTTAAAGAATAAAACCAGTTGTGTATTAGGCTGTTATGGAAAGGCATTTTTTTTGAGTATGGAACGCCCTTATATGGAAAAGCGGTGTGGCATGCCATGGTTATGGTGCGTAATATGGCGTTTTTTTGTTTTTGATAATTGCAAAAAAAATGCTATCCAACTGCAAAGTTGGACGCCACATCATTTGCAAAAACAACAGTTTAACAACCAACACTTTAATAAATTATATAAATAAGGTAGTACAGCTATAGAATATGGAACGCGCAATTGTGAACACTATCAGAGCTTATTTTTCCACTCAGCCAGTGCTCAAGGCATGGGTGTTTGGCTCGTTTGCGCGTGGTGAGCAACATGGCAACAGCGACATTGACATATTGTTTGAGCCCGACTACTCCGGCACACCATTTATTACTCACATTGGGCACCATGAATGAGGAACTTTCCGAAAAACTTGGCAGAAAAGTGAATCTGGTAGTAGAAGGAACACTACGCCCATACGCGGCAGAAAGCGCAAACCGTGACAAAATACTGATTTATGAGAGATAAGACCAGAGACGGAGGGCGTATTTGCGACATAACAGAAACATAATTAAAGTACAAACAAAACAGATTATACAAAGAACAGATTGAAATAAAAAACATATAATAAAAGCTACGTAGCTTGTCTGGCAATTCTGAAAACTTCGACACTTTTACAGAAAAACACTCCAGACCAAAGCAACGCAATCCTCGCATTAAGCGTGGACTTGAACGTTGTAATTGGAGTGTTTGGGTTGTCGAAGGCCTCAGAATAACCAATAACGACAAAAAAGTACCGCGCTTTTTTTATGCATAATCAGCAGATTTAACCAATTACAATTGCAAATGGACAAAGAAACAACAATACATGGTTCTTACGGAGCATTGCTCTGGGATAAACGTTGGCGATTAAAACGACAACGGATATTAGCACGCGATGAGTACAGGTGTGTGATTTGCGGCAGCAGGGATGAACTCACTGTTCATCACAAACAATACCACCTATCGCCAGACGGACGGAAATATGTTCCTTGGAACTACGATGACAAATACTTGATTACAATATGCAAAAAATGTCACCAACAAGGTCAAGCAAAATATAAAGTACCAATATTTACAATTAAAAACAAGTAACATTATGTTTGGATTTAACCGAAACAAAGAAGTGGACGACACCACTATAACAACAGGCTCAACACAAGCAACCGACCCAACCGACACCAGAACCACGGTGCAGGAAGATGATTTCATTGACACAACGGACCCCAATGGGGAGACTTCGGAGGCGGACGAAACAACCATGAAACCAATGCCAACATCGCAGACAAGGACGGTAATCTATTCGATGGGCATGCCAATAGATGGTGTTTACATCTACATGGAGAAAGATTGGGAAGAAGAGGGCATAAAAGATGCTTTAAACAACCCCGACATATCATATATGACTCAAAAAGTAGATATTATCCGTCAGGGGCTGGTTCGCAGATTCGATATGACACGCTTGAAATACAACAAGATGATTCGCGATAGCGAGGCTCAAATAGACAATCTTAACCAGTTCGGACTGGGAGGCACAATGAACGCTCTTACCGCCCACATCGACACCTGCAAAGAGCACATCCAAAAACTCGACGAACTGGAAAGACGTTTTCAGCAGGATGCGGCCGAGCTGCGAAGCATGACCGAATCGTATAAACGAGGCTTTTCCTATGGAGTGGCCAAAAGAGCAATGCAAACATTAAACACCAATATTGAATAGACATGAGCAAACTTGGAATTTGGATAGAAAAACGGCTCTGCCATTTTATTGGCTGGGACTACAACCTACTGAAACAGTGTGGCGAGGCATCGCACCGTTTGCTAAAAATATACACTTGTGCCATATTGATAATAATGATTCTATGGTTTGTGATAGGATATGTTTTCTCTCAGCGATACATAGGTGTGTCATCTGTTTGGGGACGATTGTTGGCAGGTTTCGCTTTCGCTCTCATTGTTTACTTTGTGGAGAGGATCATCATACTTCATCTCGGCAGTCGCGGCATATATGCGTTCAGGCTTGTACTTGCCGTATGCATGGCAATTCTCGGAGCTTTTATTTTCGACCAGATTATATTCAAAAACGACTTAGTTGAGGCCATCCGAAAAGATGAAAGAGCCAAATTAAAGTCTGAGAACAATACAAAAATACAAGATCTCCAAAAACAGCAAAACAAATTGAAATTGCAAACAGATACTCTTTGGAACGAATATCAGCAAACTCCGTTCATTGAAAGAACTGATGTTACAACTGAAAGATATAATGATCCTGAAACTGGGGAAACAAGAGTTAGGTCTATCTACCAAAGAACAAAAGTTCCAAATCCTGTGGCTGAGCGGGCCAGAGCAAACGAATCAAGAATTGTTACGTTGGACTCCACTATACGTGTGCTGGAATTTGTTGATATCGACAAAGCCGTTGATAAACGAATAAAAAACAAAAAAACAGGCTTCCTTGAAGAGCTAAAAGCATCGCTACGAGTAATAAGCGAAAGCTGGATTTCCATAGTGTTCTACTGCATTCTGTTTGTGGTGCTTCTGTGTCTCGAACTGTTTGTTGTGTCGCTAAAACTTTTCAAGTCGAAAAAATGCGAATACGACATGATTGTTGAACATCAGCTCGAAGTGAAAAAAATGCAGCTCGACAACCAGATGCGTAGCCTCAAGGAAAAATATGTAACAAACACAATGGAGAAACAGTAACCCGTTATCAATCCATAGGACTATGGCGTGCGTTCAAATCCGGACTCGCGCCTTTTTTCTTTTTGGCTGGCACCCTTTGCTTTTTTACCAAAAAAAACGTACCTTTGCAGAAAAGCACTTTTATGGGTGCGGCATATTAAAACATTGTTAACCAACGATATGCGCAACAATCCGCATACCGCGATAAATAGACATTTTATGGCATTAGAACTCAGCGAACAGGAACAGATACGCAGAAACTCCTTGAACGAGCTCCGCAAGCTCGGCATAAACCCCTATCCCGCCGACCTTTACGAGGTGAACGTGAAATCGTCGGAAATACTCGAACAGTACCCCGCCGACAACACTCTTTTTCAGAACGTTAGCATCGCCGGACGAATAATGAGCCGCCGAATAATGGGCGCCGCATCGTTTGTGGAGCTGCAGGACAGCTACGGCCGCATACAGCTGTACATAAAACGCGACGAAATTTGTCCCGACGAGGACAAAGCCCTGTACAACACTGTGTTCAAACGTCTTACCGACATCGGCGACATTGTGGGCGTAACGGGCTACGTGTTCACCACACAGATGGGCGAAATAAGCATCCATGTAAAGACTTTCACAGTGCTGAGCAAGTCGCTGCGCGTGCTGCCAATAGTGAAAGAGAAAGACGGCGTGGTGTACGACGCTTTCACCGACCCCGAACAGCGTTACCGCATGCGCTACGTGGACTTGATTGTAAATCCGCAGGTTAGGGAGACTTTCGTGAAACGCACCAAAATAATAAACACCATGCGCGAATATTTCAACGAGCAAGGTTATCTGGAAGTGGAAACTCCTGTGCTCCAGCCTATTCCGGGAGGAGCCGCCGCACGTCCGTTCATCACCCACCACAACAGCTTGGACATAGACCTGTACCTGCGCATTGCAGACGAGCTGTACCTCAAACGCCTCATCGTTGGAGGATACGCCGGAGTTTACGAGTTCAGCCGCAATTTCCGCAACGAGGGTATGGACCGCACCCACAACCCCGAATTCACCGCCATGGAAATATATGTGGCCTATAAGGACTACAACTGGATGATGACCTTTACAGAAAACATGCTCGAGCGTATCGCCACCGCCCTGCACGGCAAAACCACAGTCAAAATTGGCGACAACGAGATAGATTTCAAGCCTCCTTTCCGTCGTGCTCCGATGATTGAACTCATAAAAGAGCATACCGGCATCGACATCAGCGGCATGGACGAGGCCCAGCTACGCGAAACCTGCACCAAACTGGGCGTGGAGACCAACGAGACCATGGGCAAAGGCAAGCTGATAGACGCCATTTTCGGCGACAAATGCGAGCACCAGCTCGTGCAGCCCACCTTTGTGATAGACTACCCGATAGAGATGTCGCCCCTTTGCAAGCGCCACCGCAACAACCCCGAACTTACCGAACGTTTCGAACTGTTTGTCAACGGCAAGGAGCTGGCCAACGCCTACAGCGAGCTCAACGACCCCATAGACCAGCTGGAACGTTTCCAAGAACAGCTGCGCCTGAGCGAGAAAGGCGACGACGAGGCCATGTTCATCGACATGGACTTTGTGCGCGCCCTCGAATTCGGAATGCCGCCCACATCGGGAATGGGTATCGGCATAGACCGCCTTGTGATGTTTATGACCGGCGAGCAGTCCATACAAGATGTCCTTTTTTTCCCACAGATGAAACCCGAGCAGAAACCCCATGTAAGCACCGACGAGGAGTTCAAGGCCATAGGCGTGCCCGAGCCTTGGATACCGCTGTTGCGCAAAATGGGGTTCAACACCGTGGCAGCCCTCAAGGAGGCCAACGCCAACAAACTGTTCAACGACCTTAACGGACAGCGCAAGAAAAACAAACTCGACGTAGCACCTCTGAAAAAAGAAGATGTGGAAGCATGGCTGAGCTGAAATACTGGGTTATCCGCGATTCTGCGTTATCAATATAGAAAAGACCACCCTCCTACAAAGAGGGTGGATTTTTATCATGCCAATTTGTGGACACTCTCTTCCAACAGTGCTTCTTTATCGACCAACATTGGCCGTAGTTCGGTGATATATCGCTTGTGTGCGTATCATATTCCCAACACAATCAGTGAAGAACAGTGGGCAACCACAAAAGTACACAACAACTACTTTCTTCAAACATTTCCTTACAACTTCGCTCCAAACTTTTTTACCTTTTCAGATACTTAAAACCTCATTTTGTGCGTTATTGTTTATTGCCATTGCAAAATATAAACAAAAACACATACCCATGAAAGACGTAAAAAAATACATCGACGAAAACAAAGACCGTTTTCTGGAAGAGCTTTTCGAGCTGATACGCATACCCAGCATCAGCGCCGAAGCGGAACATAAGGACGACATGGTGCGCTGCGCCAACAAATGGAAGGAGTTCCTGCTTGCCGCCGGTGCCGACCACGCCGAGGTGATGCCCACCAAAGGCAACCCTGTGGTTTTCGGACGCAAGACCATCGACCCCGCCAAACCCACCGTGCTCGTGTACGGACACTACGACGTGATGCCTGTGGCACCGCTCGAACTCTGGAACACCAAGCCTTTTGAACCCGTGGTCAAGGACGGACACATCTGGGCACGTGGCGCCGACGACGACAAAGGACAGTCGTTCATGCACGCCAAAGCTTTTGAATTTATGGTGCGCACCGGCCAACTGCCCTGCAACGTAAAATTCATGCTCGAAGGCGAGGAAGAGATAGGTTCCGGCAGCCTCTACGCTTTCTGCGAAGAAAACAAAGGAATGCTCAAAGCCGACATCATCCTTGTTTCCGACACCGGAATGATAGCTCAGGACATACCCTCCATCACCAGCGGACTGCGCGGTCTGTGCTACTGGGACGTAGAAGTTACAGGCGCCAACCACGACCTGCACTCGGGCATATACGGCGGAGCCGTGGCCAACCCCATTAACATACTTTGCAAAATGATTGCCTCGCTCCACGACGAGAACAACCATATCACCATCCCCGGTTTCTACGACGATGTGCTAGTCATCTCCGACGAGGAACGCGCCCTGATGGCACAAGCCCCATTTGATTTGGATAAATATCAGAAAGAGCTCGAAATCAAGACTGTACACGGCGAAAAAGGCTACTCCACCAACGAGCGCACCGGCATACGTCCCTGCCTCGACGTTTGCGGCATTTGGGGCGGACACACCGGCGAAGGCTCCAAAACGGTACTCCCCTCCAAGGCTCACGCCAAAATCTCCACACGTCTGGTGGCCAATCAGGACTTCGAGAAAATCAGCAAGATGTTCAAAGAATATTTCGAGAGCATAGCCCCCAACTGCGTAACGGTGAAGGTAACCCCCTCGCACGGCGGAGCTTCGTATGTGTCGCCACTGGAAATGACCGCATACAAAGCCGCCGAAAAGGCCTACCAGACCACCTATGGCAAACGTCCCATACCCACACGTAGCGGCGGAAGCATACCTATCGTGGCCGGTTTCGAGAAAATACTGGGTATCAAGTCGATACTGATGGGCTTCGGCCTCGGCAGCGACGCCATCCACGCCCCCAACGAAAACTACCCGCTTTTCAACTTCTACCGCGGCATCGAGACCATACCCTATTTCTACGAATATTTCACCGAAATGTCGGAAAAATAAAAGACACTTTTTTTCGGGGCGACTCCCTCGCCCCGAAATTTATTTTCCACAACGATGTTCTGGTACCTTATCATCGGGATAATAATACTTTACGTGGTGTACCGACTGTGCGCCACAATGCTTTTCCCTAAAATTGGCGAACGGCAGCAAAGGCGTTATCGCGACGAGTTTCTGAAACGCAACAGCCAGATAGACAAAAACAAACTGCCGCCACATTATCTCGACGACACCCAAAACAAAAACGAACACTAAAACAAAAAATGACCCATAAATGCGCCGAAGGCACATCATCCCATTAACCCCAGACTACCAGTCTGGGAAGTAAACGAAAAGACATGAACATCTGCGAAAATCTCGAAAAAATACGGCAAACCGTTCCCGAAAGAGTAACCCTCGTGGCAGTATCGAAAACCAAGCCCATAGAAGACCTGCAACAGGCCTACGATGCCGGACAGCGCGTGTTTGGCGAAAACCACGCCCTCGAAATGCGCGACAAACATCAAGCCCTGCCCACCGACACACAGTGGCATTTCATCGGGCACCTGCAAACCAACAAAATAAAATACATAATCTCCTTCGTAAACCTTATACACAGCGTGGACAGCCTCAAGCTGCTAAAGGAGATAAACAAGGAGGCCGCCAAGCACAATCGTGTGGTTGACTGTTTGTTGCAGTTCCACATTGCCACCGAGGAAACCAAGTTCGGCCTCGACTACGACGAAGCGCGTCAGCTGCTCGAATCGGAGGAATACAAAAACATGGAAAATGTTAATATCGTGGGAGTTATGGGCATGGCCACCAACACCGACAACATGGCATTGGTACGCTCCGAGTTCCGTAGCCTGAAAGCAATTTTCGACAAGCTGAAATCGGAGTTCTTCGCTCAAAAACAGGACTTCGCGCAAATTTCGATGGGCATGTCGCACGACTACCCCATAGCCATCGAAGAAGGCAGCACCATGGTACGCGTGGGCAGCGCAATTTTCGGAGCAAGGAACTATGCGAAAGTATGATTTGCCAATGGACAATGTCCGCAATCCCCTACCCCACCTTCTCCACGTAGCAACCTTCGCCGCTGATGTATAGCAGGAAGCCTTTTACATTCTCATATCCCATCTTTTCGAGCACAGACATATAGCCTCGTACCTGATCCTCGTACTTTTCTTTATGGCTGCCAGTCTTGTAATCCACCACCCACGTTTCGTCACCCGCAAACACAATGCGGTCGGGACGCACAATCTCGCCTCCGCACAAAATGTCGCACTCTGTCTTGTACGCGTTATCCGGATTGAAAAAAGGTTTCACCGCATCAGAATTCAGTACGCTGTCCATCAACGCTTTAACCTTTTCGGCAACATCATTGCCCAGTTTATGTTCTGCAAGCCATTTCTCTACCGCATCACCAGCGTTGTCCAAGGTGCCCACCGTTGAGAGTATTTCGTGCACAATGTTGCCAACCTGTTGTTGCTCCGATTGCTGTTGCATGATGGAGTCGCTGCGGCCCACAATTCGGATACGGTCGGCCCAAGGTTGCGTTGCGTTGGATTCCAGAGGCATGGCGTTTTGCTGCTGGTTGGGGATATAGCTGCTGTCGCCGAGGCAATAGCGGGCGCCAATTTCTGTTTCTTCACTGTTTTTGATGATGGATTTGGAAAATCCCGACCCATCGGCACTCACATAAGCCTCAAGCAGTTCGGTGTGCGACGTGGCTGACTTTGGGCTTTCCTTTTTGCCATTCTTCTCTTCTTTTTTATTGGCAGTTTCGGCCACCACGTAGAGCTGGTTTTTCGGTCGGGTCATAGCCACGTACACAATGTTCAGTTTGTCTATGTCGCGTTTAATTTTCTCGGTGGCGTACTCGCTGCCAAATTTGGTATCCGCCAGTTCCTTTTTTATCGTCACCATCCCCACCTTTATCTGTTCCAAATCCGGCGAGTTGATGCCGATGGAGTTGTTGTCCACATCCACCCAGAGGGATTCCTTGTGGTCTTTAGTGTTGTCCATATAGTAGATAACCACGTCGAACTCAAGTCCTTTCGACTTGTGCACCGACATCAGCCTTACGGCGTCGAGGTCGTCCGAAGTTACGGTAGAGAGCTTTTCCCAACAATCATTGAGCCATTCAAGAAAATTGCCAAGGTCGGTGCGGTTGTGCTCCGTATATTCCTCTATTTTGTTCAAAAAAGTGTAGATATAGGGTGTTTGCGGTATGCCGAAAATGCGCACAAGGTTGCATCCGCAGTCGTAGAGGGTTTGCGAAAGCAGGCGGTCGCGGTCGTAGTCGGCAAAAGTTGTGGCAAACACCTTATCGAAATTGCCTTTTGTGGCAAAAATGGAGCTGTCGAAAGCGGTATATCCTTTTCCAAAAAGGTGTTCGGCAATTTCCAGCTTGGCAATGTCGTTGTTGCTGTCGTGCACATACCGCATCAGCGCACGCATGAACTTGCAGTCGGCGTTTTGCGACAGCTTCAGCGATTCGGCCGATGCAAACTGCAGTCCTTGGAGCTTGTGCTCGTCCCCGTTTATTGCCATAAGCTGCAGATTGAGCTCCGACAGCTTGCGGTTGGTGCGTGCCAAAATAGCCACGTCTTTGTATTTATATCCCACTTGGCACAGATGGCACAGCAGGTCGTAAATGCGGCGGGGGGCATCCTCGGCAAGGTGTGATTTCTCTATCAAATCCACCTCCACATATCCTTTTCCCTGTTTGTCCGGAGCTACATTTTGCACAAGCGAAGGATTGGTGTCGTCGGAACCCACAAAAATATTGTGCATCAAATCGTTGGGCGAAAGTTGTTGCAACTTTTTTTCCAAAAATGTGAAAAACCGGTTGTTGAACTCCACAATGTTGCCCGCCGAGCGGTAATTGGTGCCGAGTTCTACAATCTTGCAGTTGCGTTCAAGTGTATCATAGTGATTTCTAATGGTCTGCGTGGCGTTGGCCGGGGGCGTGGTGATGTTCTGAAACTGCTCCACATCGCCCTGACGGAAACGGTAGATGGCCTGCTTGCCGTCGCCAACAATCAGCGAGCGATGACCTTCAGAAAGACCGTTCACCACAAGCGGCAACAGGTTGTGCCACTGCATGATGGAAGTGTCCTGAAACTCATCGATAAGGAAATGTTTGTAGCGACACCCAAGGCGTTCGAAAATAAACGGTGCGTCCTCGTTTTTCACCTCTTCCGACACCCGTTTGTTGTTTTCGGATATGTGCAGCACCTCACTTTCGTGATAGTATTCGTCGAGCTTGTCTTTTATGTCTTTCAGCAGGGCTACTTGGAAAGTATTCAGCATCAACGCTTTGCACGAACAATATACGGGGTATCCTTGCACAATTTGGGTTATCCCGTCTTTAATGGCTCTGTCAATTTCCGAAGAATGTGCCTTTCGCAAACCGCTGGCATTGAATATATTATCCCCATTCACATACTTCAAAACAGTATCGGTTGGCACACAAAAGACTTCCGTGCTATTTACTTTGGTGAAATATGAAAGAGCTCCCCGGGACTTGCCGTTGAAATCGGTGTCAGAAAAGCTGTATTTGGCGGCTGTGCTGACAATGTCTGCAGCTATTTTCAAAACTTCTTTCTCGTATTCTCTGATGCGTTCCCGCAGACTGTCGGCATAGTCGCAAAATTGCTGCAATGTAACATTCTGCATCTCAGAGAGTTTTTCAAGAATATTTTCTTTGAGTATATTGTCTGAGGCTTTGCGCACGTCCCTATAAACATTGAAATACTTGCCGTCCTCCATTTTGCTGCGTGCAAATTGCAGCATTACTCTGGTCAGGTCGGGGCGTTCCTCGCTGATGTCGGCAAAAAGCTTGTCCACGGCGGCATCGAGCACAGTGTCTTTGTCCATCGATATTTCGAAACGTGGCGACAGCCCGAGGTCAACGGCAAAAGTGCGCACGATACGGTTCATAAAACTGTCGATGGTGCACACCGAAAAATCGGAGTAGTTGTGCAGGATGGCCTTTTGCAGGATTGCGGCGCGGCGCGAAAGCTCGTCGTGACTGATGTTGCCAAGAGCGGTGCAAAGGGCGTCTCGCATGGACTTCTCCTTGTCGTCGCGCATGGCTGGGTCTTTCAGCCGCGAAAGTGTGGCAAGTATACGTTCTTTCATCTCGTTGGTGGCCTTGTTGGTGAACGTGATGGCCAATATGTGGCGGAAATTGCTTCGCACGGCAGTGTCATCGCCGTCCAAAGCCAGCGTAAGGTATTCTTTCACAAGGGTGAAAGTCTTTCCCGAACCTGCCGAAGCACGATATACTACGAAGTTTTTTTGCTGTGTCATACTGTGTTACAAATATTGCTGCTAAAATAATACCCTGCAAAAATACGTTTTTTTTCTAAAAACGAAAAATCTTTCTAATTATTTGAAAAAGGTATATGCGTGAAAACAGTCTATCTTTTTCTGCAACCATTGCCATCTCCCACCTTTATCATCTCCTCTCCTCCCCCTACCCTACAACACAGTTGGTTATGGCAACGGCGATGAACAACATGTTAATTTTGAGGATACTCCACCCCCATCAATTCACGATAAGCACGCTCCTCCACACCATCACTTATGCCGAGTTGCGCAAAATAACCGTCTATACGTCTGCCTATCAGGGCAAGGGCCTGATGAACCTCAAGCTCCGAAAGTCCTGTCGGGTCAAACACCCCTTCTATCTCCAAAAAACAGTGTTCTCTACCGCCTATTGGCAGTGTACAAAGCTCCAGATGATACTCCACCTCGGCTTTACGTACAAAAATCCACTTGTCCTTGCGCTTATGGTACCAGTATCGTGCACCAAAACTTGTCATCATATCCACAAAACTGTTCATATCTTTGTTTGTGTGCAACGCAAACTCAATTTCATCGTTGTTTTCCAGCCCGTTACTTCCCATCTGCTTACGTTTGGCATTTGCCACAATGCTTTGCAGTTCCACTGTTTGGCCATTGTAGTTTTTGCGTATGCGAAAGCGTGGTTTTTCGTGGTCTGTCACAGGCGGCATGGTATAATAATCATCCTCGGCCACCACATGCTCTGGAATGCCGTATTCATCGATGAGCCGTTGTTTTATTTCATCAAATCTATGCTGTGGCACATGAGCTTTTTTCTCTATCTCTTTCATTTCAAAACAAATAAAAAAACGGTTCCTTCCGTGTTCGAAAGGAACCGCATAATCAACATTTTAAACAAATCTAATCATGCTTCTGCCAATGGCGTATATTGTATTGTCGAGGCCCCTTCGTCCTTGATAGGACCGTAAACGGACTCGTACCTTTCAATGTTTTCGGCCAAAGCACCCAAAAGTCGTTTTGCATGCTGAGGGGTGAGGATAATGCGTGATTTCACCTTTGCCTTCGGCAAGCCGGGCATCATGCGGATAAAATCCACCACAAACTCCGATGGCGAATGTGCTATCATAGCCAAGTTGGAGTATATGCCGTCGGCCACTTCGGCGGGCAGCTCCACATTTATACCTCTTTTTCCGTCTTTATTTTCTTCCATAAAACAAACCTGTAATAAAAGCGGCAGTTGCCAAAGGTAACTGCCGCTCACTGTTCTACTTTATTTTTTTTCAGTTGCGGCTTCCATTTCCGCTTTGTCGGCCACAATAATGTCCTTGTACTCGCGCAAGCCAGTGCCGGCAGGGATAAGATGTCCAACAAGCACGTTTTCTTTCATGCCAAGCAGGAAATCCTGTTTTGCACAAATGGCGGCTTCGGTAAGCACTTTGGTTGTTTCTTGGAACGATGCTGCCGAAAGGAAACTCTTGGTCTGCAGCGATGCACGGGTGATGCCTTGCAGCACCTGACGGGCTGTTGCGGGCTTGGCGTCAACGGCAGTGATGGTCTTCTTGTCCTGACGTTTAAGTGCCGAATTCTCGTCGCGCAACTGGCGGGCAGTGATAATCTGACCGGTCTTGTAGACCTCCGAGTCGCCGGCATCTTCAATATACTGCATGCCGAAAATCTTGTCGTTCTCTTCGTGGAAATCAATTTTGTTCACCAGTTCGCCTTCCATGAAACGGGTGTCGCCCGGATCCTCGATTTCTACCTTGCGCATCATCTGACGAACGATAACCTCAAAATGCTTGTCGTTGATTTTCACGCCCTGCAGACGGTAAACCTCCTGCACTTCGTTAACAATGTATTCCTGCACTTTCATCGGGCCCTTCACAGCCAGAATGTCGGCTGGGGTTATGGCGCCCTCGCTCAGCGGAGTTCCGGCCTTAACGTAGTCGTTGTCCTGTGCAAGGATTTGTTTCGATGTAGGTATCAGATACTTGCGGAAATCGCCCGATTTGGTGGTTATCGTTATCTCACGGTTGTTACGTTTCAGTTTCTTGGCAATGGACACAATGCCGTCGATTTCGGCCACTGTAGCCGGGTCGGACGGGTTACGGGCCTCAAACAGCTCGGTAACGCGGGGCAGACCGCCGGTTATATCGCCAGCCTTGCCAAACGAACGCGGTACTTTTGCCATTATGTCGCCGGCTTTCAGCACATCGCCGTCCTCCACCACTATGTGAGCGTGAACAGGCAAGTCGTACACTTTCAGCACTTCGCCATCGTCGCTAAGGATGCTAACCGTAGGATTCTTGGTCTTCTGGCGCGATTCGATAATAACTTTGTCGTGCAAACCGGTCTGGTCATCGGATTCCACACGGTAGGTAACGTTTTCTACAACATTTTCGAATGCCACCTTACCGCTCACCTCCGACAGAATCACAGCATTGTATGGATCCCAGTCGGCTATGATGTCGCCTTTTTGCAGGGTATCGCCTATATGCTTGTACAGGTGGGAGCCGTAGGGCAGCAGAGCTGTGGCAAGGGTGATGTTGGTGCGCTCGTCAACAATACGCATTTCTGCGGAACGGCCAATCACAATCTCATATTCCTCATTGGTGCTTGTAACGTAATGCACGGAGCGGAGCTCGTCTATTTCCAATTTACCTGCATGTTTGGCCTCCAACTTGGAAGTTGTTCCGATGTTGCCGCCGGCCACACCACCTACGTGGAATGTTCGCAGTGTAAGCTGGGTACCGGGTTCACCAATCGATTGTGCTGCGATAACGCCAACAGCCTCACCTTTCTGAACCATCTTGTTGGTGGCGAGGTTACGGCCATAGCAGCGGGCGCAAACACCTTGTTTCGACTCGCAGGTAAGCACCGAACGTATTTCAACTTCCTCTATCTGGGCATCTTCTATCTTCCTGCAAATCTCTTCGTTAAGTTCTTCGCCGGCAGGCACAATCAGTTCGCCTGTTTCGGGGTTGCATATGTCGTGCACTGAGGTGCGTCCCAATATCCTTTCGGCAAGGGTCTGCACTACCTCGTCGTTTTTCATAAGGGCAGTGGTAGGCAGGCCGCGCAGGGTGCCGCAGTCTTCTTCGGTTATTATAACATCGTGTGCCACATCTACCAAACGACGGGTAAGGTATCCAGCGTCGGCAGTCTTAAGGGCGGTATCGGCCAAACCTTTACGGGCACCGTGGGTAGAGATAAAGTACTCAAGCACCGAAAGACCTTCTTTGAAGTTCGATATAATGGGGTTTTCGATAATTTCGTTGCCCGAAGCACCAGCTTTCTGAGGTTTTGCCATCAGTCCACGCATTCCCGAAAGCTGACGTATCTGCTCCTTGGATCCACGGGCTCCGGAGTCAAGCATCATGTAAACTGAGTTGAATCCTTGGTTGTCGTTTTTCAGGCGTGTCATCACAGCCTCTGTAAGGCGAGCGTTGGTGTCGGTCCAGATGTCGATAACTTGGTTGTAGCGCTCGTTGTTGGTGATAAGACCCATGGAGTAGTTGGATATCACCTCGTCAACCTCGGCATTGGCCTGTGCCATAAGTTCTTCCTTAACATCGGGAACAATCACATCGCCCAAGTTGAACGAAAGTCCGCCTTTGAAAGCCATGTGATAACCCATGTTCTTGATGTCGTCGAGGAATTTGGCTGTTACGGCGTTGCCGCATACTTTGAAAACGTCGCCTATGATGTCGCGCAACGATTTCTTGCCCAGCACTTCGTTGATATATCCGTAATCCTTGGGCACCACTTGGTTGAACAGCACGCGTCCCACGGTGGTTTCTATCAGTTCCTCTTTGCCTTTGTTGTTGATTTTCACCTTTATGATGGAGTGCAAATCGGCACGTTTCTCGTTGTAGGCTATTATCACCTCTTCGGGCGAATAGAAAATCTTGCCTTCACCTTTCATGGGGTGGCCGGGTTCGCTTTTGCGCGGTTTTGTCATGTAGTACAATCCCAGCACCATATCCTGCGAGGGCACTGTGATAGGCGCACCGTTGGCGGGATTAAGAATATTGTGCGAAGCGAGCATCAGCAGCTGGGCCTCCAGAATGGCGGCGTTTCCGAGAGGAACGTGAATGGCCATCTGGTCGCCGTCGAAGTCGGCATTGAAAGCGGTACATACCAGCGGGTGCAGGCGTATGGCTTTGCCTTCGATAATTTTGGGCTGGAATGCCTGAATACCCAAGCGGTGCAGCGTGGGGGCACGGTTCAGCAGTATCGGGTGACCTTTGAGTATGTTTTCAAGAATTTCCCAAACCACGGTGTCTTTGCGTTCCACTATGCGTTTGGCCGATTTCACGGTCTTCACTATGCCTCTTTCAAGGAGTTTTCTTATGATGAACGGTTTGAAAAGTTCGGCCGCCATATCCTTGGGCAGTCCGCATTCGTTCATTTTAAGTTCGGGACCTACAACAATTACCGAACGGCCTGAGTAGTCCACACGTTTACCAAGAAGGTTCTGACGGAAACGGCCCTGTTTACCTTTCAGGCTGTCCGACAGCGATTTCAGCGCGCGGTTGGAGTCGGTGCGTACCGAGCTTGCCTTGCGCGAGTTGTCGAACAGCGAGTCCACGGCCTCCTGAAGCATGCGTTTCTCGTTTCGCATTATCACTTCGGGGGCTTTTATCTCCATCAGTCGTTTCAAACGGTTGTTGCGTATAATAACGCGGCGATACAGCTCGTTGAGGTCTGAGGTGGCAAAACGTCCGCCGTCTATAGGCACAAGGGGACGCAGTTCGGGCGGTATCACGGGCACCACTTTTATAATCATCCATTCCGGACGGTTTTCCTTGCGGCGCTGGCCTTCGCGGAATGCCTCCACAATGTTCAGACGTTTCAGTGCGTCTTGCTTCCTTTGGTTCGATGTCTCGCCCTTTGCTTTGGCGCGCAGTTCTGCCGAAAGCGAATCAAGGTCAAGCTCTTTCAGCATGGTGTATATTGCCTCGGCGCCCATGCCGGCGATAAATTTGTTGGGGTCGCTGTCGTCGAGCTGTGAGTTTTCGGGCAGGCGGTCCATTATGTTGTAGTATTCCTCCTCGGTAAGCAGTTCGCGTTTTTCAACGGGTTTGTCGTCGTCTTTTTTGGCCAGACCGGGTTGTATCACCACATATTTTTCGTAGTATATCACCTGCTCCAGCTTTTTGCTGGGTATGTCGAGCAAAGTGCCTATTTTGTTTGGCATGGAGCGGAAAAACCAGATGTGAGCCACCGGCACCACCAGTTCTATGTGTCCCATGCGTTCGCGACGCACTTTTTTCTCGGTAACTTCCACACCGCAACGGTCGCACACTATGCCTTTGTAGCGTATGCGTTTGTATTTTCCGCAGTGGCATTCCCAGTCGCGCACGGGTCCGAATATTCTTTCGCAGAACAGTCCGTCGCGTTCGGGCTTGTAGGTGCGGTAGTTTATTGTTTCAGGTTTTGTAACCTCGCCGCACGAACGTGTCTTTATCATTTTCGGCGAAGCCAAACTTATTGTTATCGAATTAAATTCGTTCTTTATCTGAGATTCGTTTTTGAAAGCCATAATTCCAATCTTTAACTAATAAATTATTCAAAACCAAGTTCCAATCCAAGTCCGCGCAATTCGTGCACCAGAACGTTGAAAGATTCGGGTATGCCTGCATTTGGCATGTTGTCGCCTTTCACTATTGCTTCGTAGGCTTTGGATCTTCCGTTTACATCGTCGGATTTCACTGTAAGTATCTCCCGCAGTATGTGCGATGCGCCGAAAGCTTCCAGTGCCCACACCTCCATCTCTCCGAAACGCTGGCCGCCGAACTGTGCCTTACCGCCCAGAGGCTGCTGGGTTATCAGCGAGTACGGTCCTATCGAGCGGGCGTGCATTTTGTCGTCGATCATATGGTGCAGTTTCAGCATGTATATGTAGCCAACGGTAGCGGGTTGGTCGAAACGGTCGCCAGTTTCGCCGTCGTACAGGTAGGTGCGGCCGTTTTCGGGCAGACCTGCCTCCTGCATATATCCGTTTATTTGTTCAAGTGTAGCTCCGTCGAAAATTGGCGTCTGGAATCGTTTGCCTAATTTCTTGCCTGCCCATCCGAGTACGGTCTCGTATATCTGGCCGAGGTTCATACGCGAAGGCACACCCAGAGGGTTCAGCACAATGTCCATGGGGGTACCGTCGGCAAGGAACGGCATATCTTCGGCACGCACTATTTTCGACACGATGCCTTTGTTACCGTGACGGCCTGCCATTTTGTCGCCGATGCGCAGCTTACGTTTGCTGGCCACATACACTTTTGCCATCTGCACGATGCCTGTTGGCAGGTCGTCGCCAACGGTCTGTACAAATTTCTCGCGTGTGTAGCGTCCGAAAATCTCACGATACTTGATGTTGTAGTTGTTGAGCAGCTCTTTCACCAGTTCATTGGTCTCTTCGTCGGTGGTCCAGTCGTTGGGGCTAACCACGGCATAGTCTATGTCCTTAAGTATCTTTTGGGTAAATTTGGCTTTTTTGCTCACCACCTCTTCTTTGAAGTTAGTGTAGATGCCGTTGCAAACCTTGCCAGTGAGTATTATCACCAGTTTGTCCACGAGTTTGCCTTTCAGTTCTTCGGCTTCCACGTGGAATTTGCCGTCGAGTTCGGCAAGTATTTCCTTGTCGTGGGCACGGTTTTTCGGCGATTTGGTGATGTGGGTGAACAGTTTTTTGTCTATCACCACGCCCTGCACCGAAGGCGGCACTTTGAGCGATGCGTCTTTCACGTCGCCAGCCTTGTCACCAAATATGGCTCTGAGAAGTTTTTCCTCGGGGGTGGGATCGGACTCGCCCTTGGGGGTGATTTTTCCTATCAGTATATCGCCTTCCTTAACTTCGGCTCCGATGCGGATTATGCCGTTCTCGTCGAGGTCTTTTGTGGCGTCGTTGCTAACGTTGGGTATGTCTCGGGTCAGTTCTTCCACGCCGCGTTTTGTCTCCCTCACCTCGATAGTGAATTCTTCCACATGAACCGATGTGAAAATGTCTTCTTTCACCACCTTTTCGGATATCACAATGGCGTCTTCGTAGTTGTAGCCTTTCCAAGGCATGAAAGCCACCATCAGGTTGCGTCCCAGTGCCAGTTCGCCGTCTTGTGTGGCATAGCCTTCGCACAGCACCTGACCTTTTTTCACCTTGTCGCCTTTGTTCACTATGGGGCGCAGGTTGATAGCAGTGTTGTGGTTGGTGCGCTGGTATTTTGTGAGGTTGTAGGTTTTCACGTCGTCGTCGAACGTTACAAGGCGTTCTTTCTCGTCGCGGGAGTGGCGGATAACTATCTTGGTGGCGTCTACAAATTCCACCACGCCGTCGCCCACTGCGTTGAGCAGAACCCTTGAGTCTTCGGCAACAGATTTTTCGATGCCGGTACCCACAATGGGTATCTCGGGGTTCAGCAGAGGCACAGCCTGACGCATCATGTTGGAGCCCATCAGCGCGCGGTTTGCGTCGTCGTGTTCGAGGAAGGGTATCAGCGATGCGGCTATGGAGGCAATCTGGTTCGATGCTATGTCCATAAGGTTCACGTCTTCGGGTGCCACTATCGGGAAATCGGCCAGGTTACGGGCTTTCACTCTGTCGGTGCTTATGGTGCCGTCCTCGGTCTGTGGCGTGGTGGCCTGAGCCACAATCTGGTTTTCCTCCTCTTCGGCAGTAAGATATATCGGTTCCTCGCTTATCTGTATCTTACCGTCAACAACTCGCTGGTACGGTGTTTCGATAAATCCCAGACGGTTTATTTTTGCATAAACGCAAAGCGATGAGATAAGTCCGATGTTGGGGCCTTCGGGGGTTTCGATGGTACACAAACGTCCGTAGTGGGTGTAGTGCACGTCGCGGACTTCGAAGCCTGCACGCTCGCGCGACAGACCTCCGGGACCCAAGGCGGATATACGGCGTTTGTGCGTAATCTCGGCCAGTGGGTTGGTCTGGTCCATGAACTGCGACAGCTGGTTGGTGCCGAAAAACGAATTGATAACCGACGACAGTGTCTTGGCGTTTATCAGGTCCACTATGCCGAACACCTCGTTGTCGCGCACATTCATACGTTCGCGTATTGTACGGGCCATACGTGCCAAGCCAACGCTGAACTGTGCCGAAAGTTGCTCACCCACGGTGCGTACCCTACGGTTGCTCAAGTGGTCGATATCGTCAACTTCGGCTTTGGAGTTGATAAGTTCTATCAGATATTTGATAATTGAAGTGATATCTTCGCGTGTGAGCACTCGCACATCCGACGACACGGTGAGGTTCAGTTTGGTGTTTATTCTGTACCTTCCCACATCTCCAAGGTCGTAGCGTTTCTCCGAAAAGAAAAGTTTCTCTATTATTCCGCGAGCAGTCTCTTCGTCGGGCGGGTCGGCGCTACGCAGCTGTCTGTAGATATATTCCACGGCCTCCTTGGCATTATGAGCCGTGTCTTTGTTCAATGTGTTGAAAATAACAGAATAGTCGAGGGTGTCTTCGGCTTCTTTGTGCACAAGTATGGACTTCACGCCGAGGTCCATAATTTTTGAAATATGTTCTTCGGTAAGTTCCGAATCGCGTTCCACCACCACTTCGTTTCGTTCCATGGAAAGCACCTCTCCGGTATCCTCGTCCACAAAATCCTCGAGCCACGAGCGCTCAACCCTTGCGGCCAATTTGCGGCCTATAACACGTTGCAGGTTGGTGGGACTCACTTTTATCTCTTCCGAGAGGTTGAAAATGTCAAGAATATCTTTATCCGTTTCGAACCCTATGGCGCGGAGCAGGGTTGTTATCGGAAGTTTTTTCTTTCTGTCGATATAGGCGTACATCACGTTGTTGATGTCCGTGGTAAACTCCATCCACGAGCCGCGGAAAGGTATTATGCGGGCGGAGTAGAGCTGGGTGCCGTTGGAGTGGAACTGTGTTCCGAAAAACACTCCCGGCGAACGGTGCAGCTGGGAAACAACCACACGCTCGGCACCATTGATAACAAATGTGGCCTTGGGTGTCATGTATGGTATCATGCCCAAGTACACATCGTCAACCTTAGTTTCAAAATCCTCGTGCTCGGGGTCGGTGCACGAGAGACGCAATTTAGCTTTCAACGGCACGCTGTAGGTCAATCCCCTTTCTATGCACTCCTCTATGGTGTAGCGTGGGGGATCGATGAAATAGTCCAAAAACTCCAGCATGTAGTTGTTGCGCGTGTCTGTTATCGGAAAATTATCCTTGAAAACTCTGAAAAGGCCTTCATTAACACGATTGTCGGGATTGGTCTCAATCTGAAAGAAATCCCTGAATGATTTGAGCTGTATGTCTAAAAAATCGGGGTATTCAAATTTGCGGACTGTCGCAAAATTCACCACTGTTGAACTTTTTTTTGCCAAGGTATTATCTTTTTTGTGGTTAACGAAACTAAGAATTATTATAACAAACAAGGAATGGGCTACCCGACTACTCGGAAGCCCTATTCCTTATGGGAATCAATAGGGGTTAAACCTATTTGATCTCAACTTCTGCACCAGCTTCTTCCAAAGATTTCTTCAGAGCTTCAGCTTCGTCTTTGGAAACGCCTTCTTTAACGGGCTTAGGAGCAGCGTCAACTAAATCTTTAGCTTCTTTCAGACCGAGGCTTGCCAGATCTTTAACCAGTTTTACAACGGCCAGTTTCTGAGCGCCAGCGGCTTTCAGGATAACGTCGAAAGAGGTTTTCTCTTCAGCGGCGGGAGCGGCTCCACCAGCGGCGGGAGCGGCAACTGCAACGGCTGCGGCGGCGGGTTCAATGCCGTAGTCTTCTTTCAGTACGTCTGCCAATTCTTTTACTTCTTTAACTGTAAGGTTTACTAATTGTTCAGCAATAGCTTTGATATCTGCCATGACTTTTTATTTTTTTTATGTTTTACAATTTATTTACTTTTTGTTTTTTTTGATGCTTAGGCATCGGTTTTATTCGGCTCTTTCCGAAAGTGTTTCCAGAACTCCGGTGATGGTGTTTCCACCCGATTGCAGAGACGAAACCACGTTCTTGATAGGCGACTGCAGCAGGGCAACAACGTCGGCGATAAGTTCGTTCTTGGACTTGATGTTCACAAGTGCGTCCAAGTTCTCGTCGCCAATGTAGAAAGCCTCTTCCACATACGCACCTTTGAGTATGGGTTTCTGATTCTGCGCTCTGAACTCTTTTATGAGTTTGGCGGGAGCGTTGTTGGAGTTCGAAAGCATTATCGAAGTCTCGCCTTTGATAACTGGGAACAACTCGGAATAGTCGAAGCCAGTCTTTTCCATTGCCTTGATGAGCAATGTGTTTTTAACAACCAAAAGTTTCACCTCGCGGCGGAACGCCAAACGGCGCAACTTGCTCGTCTGCACGGAATTGAATCCTCCGATGTCGGCAATGTACAGATGGGAGTAGTTTTTTATCTCCTCGCACAGTGAATCAATCAGCTGGGCTTTCAGTTCTTTTCTCATAATGTCTCGAAAGTTTACTAGTTAAATAATTACAAGCTAATGGATTTGGTATCAACCTTTACGCCGGGGCTCATAGTGCTCGACACTGTAACGCTCTTCACGTAGGTTCCTTTTGCGGCGGCGGGTTTCAACTTGATGATAGCCTGAAGCACCTCGCGTGCGTTGTCCACTATTTTGTTAGGTTCGAACGACACTTTTGCCACTGCTGTGTGGATTATACCAAATTTGTCAACCTTGAAGTCGATTTTACCGGCCTTAGCTTCTGTAACTGCTTTGCCAACTTCCATAGTAACGGTGCCTGTCTTGGGGTTGGGCATAAGTCCGCGGGGACCTAATATTTTTCCCAAAGCGCCCACTTTAGGCATAACGCTCGGCATGGTAATAATAACATCTACATCCGTCCAACCGCCTTTTATTTTTGCGATATAGTCGTCTAATCCGTAATAATCGGCTCCGGCTGCCTTAGCTTCCTCCTCCTTGTCGGGTGTGCAGAGCACCAGCACACGCACCTGTTTTCCGGTTCCGTGAGGCAATGTAACGCTGCCGCGCACCATCTGGTTGGCTTTGCGGGGGTCAACACCCAGGCGTACATCCAAATCCACAGAAGCGTCGAACTTGGTGTAGGTGATGTCTTTTACCACCGACACGGCTTCCTCCAACGAGTAAACCTTAGTCTTGTCGAATTTTGCTAAAGCTTCTTTTTGTTTCTTAGATAGTTTTGCCATGTTTTTTTAACTTTAATTTATTTAGCCAAGGGGTTCTCACCCGTAACAGTGATACCCATACTTCTTGCAGTACCAGCCACCATGCTCATTGCCGACTCTATTGTGAAACAGTTAAGGTCGGGCATTTTGGCCTCTGCAATCTGACGCACCTGCTCCCAAGTTACGGAAGCCACCTTGTTGCGGTTTGGTTCGGCAGAACCGCTCTTCAACTTGGCCACTTCTTTCAGCTGGATAGCAACAGGGGTCGTCTTAATTACAAAATCAAAGGATTTGTCGGTGTAAACAGTGATGATGGCGGGAACAATCTTGCCGGCCATGTCCTGCGTTCTTGCATTGAACTGCTTGCAGAACTCCATGATGTTAACACCTTTAGCACCCAATGCCGGACCTACCGGTGGGGCGGGGTTTGCCGCACCTCCTTTGATCTGCAGCTTGATCAATCCTGCAACTTCTTTTGCCATTTTTGATAAATGCTAAATTTGTTATTACTAATAAAATTGACTTTATTGGCAACGTGGGCCGACTACTCTTTCTCCACCTGTCCGAAATTGAGCTCAAGAGGCGTGCGGCGGCCAAAAATCTTCACCATTACGACGAGTTTTTTCTTGTCCTCCATTACCTCTTCCACAACTCCGCTGAAGCTGTTGAAAGGTCCGTCTACAACTTTTACGTTCTCTCCAACTATGAACGGGTCGGCATAGCCCTCGCCCTTCTCGCGGTCGTCGTCAACCTTGCCTAATATGCGGTTCACTTCGGACTCGCGCATGGGAATGGGTTTTCCGTCCTTCTCACGCAGGAAATCGATAACATTAGGAATATTCTGAATGATTTGGGCAATCTCGCCTGCCAGAGCTGCTTCAATCAACACATAGCCAGGAAAAAAGTTGCGTTCTTTCATCACTTTCTTTCCGTTCCGTATCGACCAAACTTTCTCGGTAGGTATGAGCACCTGCGAAACATACTGCTGCAAACCCAGACGGTTCACCTCGTTAAGGATGTACTCCCTGGCTTTGTTTTCCTTTCCGCTGATAGCTCGAACCACATACCATTTTTTCACTTGTTCTTCCATATACCGATCTTTCTTGTAATTGTTGTGGGCGTTGCCACATACTTTATATCATTGATATTCGCCTGCCGTTTGTCGCCGTACTATTTCAATATTGAAATTGGGAAGCAAAAAAAGTGCGGCTATCTTCAAGCCCGAAGAAACTTTATTTGAATATATCGTAAAAGTATCCTAATATACCTCTCCAACCCGTATCTTGTACCCCAAAGATGAAATCCATCAGGAACACGATGAGTGCGAGAATGATGGCTGCAACCGCCACTACTATTGCACTGCTCTGCAACTCCTGGATTGTTGGCCACGATGTTTTGTGTACCAGTTCATCGTAGCTGCTTTTTACGTAATCGCCTATTTTCGACATTTTGTTTTTATTTTTTTTGCAGGGGCAGAGAGAATCGAACTCCCATCTACGGTTTTGGAGACCGCCATTCTGCCATTAAACTATGCCCCTTCCCCAAAAAACGGGCGGATTACACCACCCGTTTCTGTATTTGTCCAAACTATATTATTAGTCGAGCAGTTTGGTTACCTGACCGGCGCCTACTGTACGGCCACCTTCGCGGATAGCGAAACGCAGGTTCTCGTTCAGCGCGATTTCGGAGATCAGGTCGACAGTTATTGTCAGGTTGTCGCCGGGCATTACCATCTCACGGCCTTCGGGCAGCGAGATTTCGCCGGTAACGTCAGTTGTACGGAAGTAGAACTGGGGACGATATTTGTTGTGGAATGGAGTGTGACGGCCACCTTCTTCTTTTTTCAGAACATAAACCTCTGCCTGGAATTTTTTGTGAGGTTTGATGGAACCGGGTTTTGCGATAACCATACCACGACGGATTTCGTCTTTGTCGATGCCGCGGAGCAACAGACCTACGTTATCACCTGCTTCACCTTCGTCAAGTATCTTGCGGAACATCTCAACGCCGGTTACAACCGATTTCAGTTTTTCAGCACCCATACCGATGATGTCAACGGGGTCGGAGGTGTGGATAACGCCAGTTTCGATACGACCGGTGGCAACTGTACCACGACCGGTGATCGAGAACACGTCCTCGATAGGCATCAGGAAATCTTTATCTTTGTCGCGAACGGGCAGAGGAATCCAGCTGTCAACAGCGTCCATAAGCTCTTGGATAACGGGAACCCACTTGGGGTCGTCGTTGAGTCCGCCAAGAGCGGAGCCGCGGATGACGGGGGTGTCGTCGCCTTCGAAACCGTAGAAGTTCAGCAGGTCGCGGATTTCCATTTCAACGAGGTCGAGCAGTTCGGGGTCGTCAACAAGGTCAACCTTGTTCATGAAAACAACCATTTTGGGCACACCTACCTGTTTGGCCAGAAGGATGTGTTCACGTGTCTGGGGCATGGGACCGTCGGTGGCGGCTACCACAAGGATTGCACCATCCATCTGGGCAGCACCGGTTACCATGTTCTTCACATAGTCGGCGTGACCCGGGCAGTCAACGTGTGCATAGTGGCGGGTTTCGGTTTGATATTCAACGTGTGCGGTGTTGATGGTTATACCTCTTTCTTTTTCTTCGGGAGCCGAGTCGATGGCGTCGAAAGTCTTGATTTCGGAAAGACCTTTGGAAGCCAGAACTTTGGTGATAGCGGCTGTCAGGGTTGTTTTACCATGGTCAACGTGGCCGATGGTACCAATGTT
>CALGGY010000001.1 GCA_937915785.1 uncultured Bacteroidales bacterium | reverse complement strand
ATGCCTTTAGGCTACCGCCAAACAATTCGTATTCGGTTTTTGTCGGACACTAATAGTCCATTTTCCATTGTCCATCGTCCATTGTTAATTGTCCATTGTTTTCAGTTGTTCCACGTATTGGTCGATGTTGTGCAGTTCGGTGGGGATGTCTATCTGCTGAGGGCAGTGTGGTGCGCATTGTCCGCAGCCTATGCAGTGGTTTGCCTGTCGGAGACGTGGCACGCTGCGGTCGTATCCCACAAGGAAAGCGCGACGCTGGTGGGCGTAGTTTTTGTCGGGGTCGTTGGGGTGAGGGCGGTTGCCTTCGTTGATGCATTTGTTGTAGTGCGCAAAAATGGCCGGGATGTTTATTCCGTAAGGACACGGCATGCAGTAGTTGCAGGCGGTGCATGGCACGTTTTTCAGGTCGTACACCTGTCGGGCGATGGTCATCAGGAACGAGTTTTCCTCATCGGAGATGGGGCGCAGTGGCGAGTAGGTGGCGATGTTCTCCTTCAGGTGTTCCATGTAGGTCATTCCGCTTAGCACCGTAAGCACCCCTTCGGGAGTACCGGCGTAACGGAAAGCCCATCTGGCCACGGGCGACTCTGGCTCGCGCTGTTGCATTTGTTTCACGATATAGTCGGGCAGGTTGGCCAGCCGTCCGCCAAGCAGCGGCTCCATGATTACGGATGGTATCCCTCTTTTTTGGAGTTCGTTGTACAGGTACGAGGCGTTGGTGTTGCGCGGGTTTATCTTGTCGGCATAGTTCCAGTCGAGGTAGTTGAGTTCTATCTGCACAAAATCCCAGTGGTAGCGGCCTTCGTCGTGCCATTGCAGCAGCATGTCGAAAATATTGATGTCGCCGTGGTACGAGAATCCGAGGTTGCGTATGCGCCCTTTCGTTTTCTGTTCCACCAGCCAGTCAAGTATGCCGTTGTCCATGTATCGTCCGTTGAAAGTCTGCAGGGCGTCAAGGTCGCCGGAGTTTCCGCCGATGGCATGTAGCAGCAGGTAATCCACATAGCTGGTTTGCAGCTCTTTGAGCGAGTTCTCGAACATACGTTGCGATGCTTCGCGGCTCCACGTGCGCGGGTCGAAGTTGGACAGTTTTGTGGCAATGTAGTATTTGTTGCGCGGGTGTCGCGCCAGAGCTATGCCGGTGCTGTGTTCCGATTCTCCCTTGCAGTATGCCGGCGATGTGTCGAAATAGTTCACTCCGTGTTGCAGAGCGTAGTCCACCTGTTGGTTCACCAGCTCTTGGTCGATGGGGGAGTCGGGGTTTTCGCGTGCCGAGCCGCCGGCCTCCACGGGCAGACGCATCATGCCGTAGCCCAGTAGCGAAACGCGGTCGCCAGTGTTGGGGTTGGTGCGGTAGGTCATGGCGCCGTTGCCGTCGGTGGTGTTGCCTTCCGCAATGGCGGAGGGGTTGTTATTGTTGTTTTTGCAGGCCGCCAGCAACGCCGATGAAGCCACAGCAGCGCCAACCATATTTTTTAGAAAATCCCTTCTGTTCATGCTTATTAGTTTATAATTTATAGTCGTTTCTGTTTTCTTGTTGGTTGCGTTCCCGAATACCAAATTTTTTTATTATTTACTCTTAACTCTTAACTCCCAACTCCCAACTCCCAACTCCCAACTCCCAACTCCCAACTCCCAACTGCAAACTGCCAACTGCAAACTGCCAACTGCAAACTGCCAACTCCTAACTAATTACGTGTTGTTCGGTTCCTTCCACGTAGATGGCGCTGAAGGGGCGAGCTGGGCAGAGGTTTTCGCAGGCGCCGCAGCCTATGCATTTGTTGGCATCCACGGCGGGTACCTGAACGCCCTCGTAGTCCACCATCTGAATGGCGCCGGTGGGACAGTGTTGGGCGCAGTTGCCGCAGCTCACACCGTCGGATAGCGGCACGCAGTTTTTGCCTATCCACACGGCGTGGCCCACATGTATGGTGGTTTTGTCGGCGGGCGTAATTTTACGTATAGCCCCCGTTGGACACACCTCGCTGCACCGGCTGCATTCGGGACGGCAGTAGCCCCGCTCGAACGACATCACGGGCTGCATAAAGGTGGAAATGTCGGCGCTGGGACGCAGCACGTTGTTGGGACATGCCGACACGCAGAGCTGGCAGGCGGTGCAGTGGCGACTCAAGTTGAGGTGCGATATGGAGCCGGGGGGCGTTATCCGGGTTTTGCGTTCGGGTTGTTGCTTGTCCTCGATAACTGCCAGTCCGCCGTCAACCTTCTGCTTCTCTTGCCCTATCGTGGCGGCAGTAGTAGCCAGTGCGGCACCAATCAGGAACGAGCGTCGCCCTGTGTCGGGCTTCTCTTCTGTCGTCGTCTCCGCTGCTGTCGATGCACTCTTCTTCGCAGCCTTCTTCTTCGGAGCGCAATAGCTCAGCGCATTCCACTCGCAGTTGTCGATGCAGTCGCCGCACACCACACAACGGCTATAGTCGATGCGCTCACCCTTGAAGTCGATACACGCCGCCTTACAGTTACGCGCACACTTGCCACACTTGCGGCACTTCTCCCCGTCGATTCTTATCTTCAGCAGCGAAGCCCTCGAGAGGAAGCTCAGTATCGTGCCCACGGGGCATATAGTGTTGCAATACGTGCGGCCACCCCTCCATGCCAGTATGGCGATGATGACCAGTGTCACCGCAGCGATGATGAATGTCGGCAGGCTCTTTATCCACACGTCCGTGGCGTAGAAGGCATAGCTGTCGAAGTGCTCTGCTATCGCAGCCAGCACATTGTTCCCCGCCTCATAGACAGGGCGCAGCAGGTTAGTGACAATCCTTCCGTAGCTGCTATACGGTGCCAGCAGTGCCACCACCGATCCTATCCCTGCTGCAAAGGCCACGATGAACACCCCCAGCACGCCATACCTCACCCATCTCTTCTCGCGAGAGTACTTGTAGCGGTTCTTCTTCCGTCCCCATCCCTGCCACGCAATGATATCCTGCATGATACCCAACGGGCAGATAACGGAGCAGTAAATACGTCCGAAGATCAGTGTCACCGCCACCAGCGCCACTATCACCACGGCATTGAGAGCCATGAGCGCAGGCAGGAACTGAATCTTCGCCACCCATCCCAGCCACGCATGCAGCGCCCCTGTGATGTCGAGGAAGAGCAGTGTGATGAGAGTCATCATCACCGCAGCAAGAAAAATCCTTATTCGCCTAAGCATATTGTTTTTGTTTTGTTTGGTTTCAAAAAAGAAGAAGAGCATGCACCTCTCTGCTGCAAAATTAT